>NZ_JBHRWI010000055.1:0-73976 GCF_042647905.1 Amycolatopsis halotolerans | reverse complement strand
CCCGGCAACACCAAGAAAACGGACACCAAAGGTTAAAACTCAAGCTGAGGGAATCAGATTCCCTCAGGGTTCCCCTCACGTACCTGGCCGGTTACTACGCGCGGGGGTTGCGTTTCCGCTGATAGCTGATGACGAACCCGGCCACGATGATCACCAGCACGAGCACCGTCAGCACCCAGCCGGTGGTCCCGAACGGGTCCGGCTTTTCCGCGGCCGCGGTCGTCGCGCCAGCGGGGGTGACCTGCTTGTCGGACATCGGGGCGGAGTCGGCGCTCAGCGACTGGTAGGCGATCTGACCGACCGGCTGCGCGCCGTTCTTCTCCAGCGCGAAGCCGTAGTCGAGCAGTTTCGCCGCCTGGTCGACCACCTTCGTCGGGCGCTGTTCGGCCCGCATCATCACGATCGCGAGGCGGTGGCCGTCGCGTTCCGCGCCGCCGACGTACGTGTGCCGCGCGTCGTCGGTGAAGCCCGTTTTCCCGCCGAGGAAACCGGGATACACGCCGAGCAGCTTGTTGTCGTTGAACACCGGGATCGGCGGCTTCCCGTCGATGGCCGGGATCGTGAAATTCTTCGTCGCCACCACCTTGGCGAATTCCGGCTGCTTCATCGCGTAGTGGAAGACGAGGCTCAGGTCGTACGCCGAGGTCGACATGCCCGGTCCGTCGAGGCCGGACGGGGTCGCCGCGCGGGTGTCGGTCGCACCGATGCGGGCGGCGAGCGCGTTCATCTTGGCGACCGCCGCGTCGGCGCCGCCCAGCGCGGTCGCGAAGGCGTGCGCCACGTCGTTGCCCGAGTGCATCAGCAGGCCGTGCAGCAGCTGGTCCATCGTGTAGTGCCCGCCCGCGGCGATGCCGACGCAGGTGCACTCCTGCTCGGCGTCCTCCTTCGTCGGGACGATGACCTGCTCGGGCTTCAGCTCGGTGACCACCACCAGCGCCAGCAGCGTCTTGATCAGCGACGCGGGCCGCTCCCGCGCGTGCGGGTCCTTCGCCGCGACGACCGCGCCGGTGTCGAGATCCTGCAGGACCCACGACGCCGAGGTGTCGCCCGGCGGCAGCGCGGGCGCGCCCGGCGGGAGGATCGGGCCGCAGCCGCCCAAGCGGTCACCGCCGACCGGCTGGGCGGGCACCGGGAGCGGCGGCGGGACGGTCTGGCCCGGCTTCGGCTTCTCCGAGGTGTCCACCGGGGCCGGCGGCGCGGCGTGCTCGGTGCATTGCTCCGCCGACGCCGGGGCGGCGAAGGCGACAGGCGCGGCGACGGCTACGAGGGCTGCGGCGAGTGGCGCGGCGAATGCTCGCAGCGACCGGGCGAAAGCAGGGTGCACCCACGCAATCTAGCGCCGATGGCCCGGCGGCATACTCGAGACATGCGCATTTCACGAGGTACAGCGATGGCCTTGTTCGCTTTCGGCATCTGGTCCTGGATCATCTGGATCACGTTCGCCAAGAACCTGTGGGCCAGCAACCAGTCCTGGGCGGCCGACGGTTCACCCACTGGGTACTTCGTCGTGCACGCGGTGCTGACGGTCGTCTCGTTCGTGCTCGGCACCGCCATCGGGGTGCTCGGCTGGCGCGGCATCCGGGCGACGTCGAAGGACCGCGCTAACACCTGATGGGTCCTTTGGTCGGTGGCGCGTGCGTCCGGGCTGGCTTAGTTTCGGGCGACCGACCATGGAGGCTAAATGTCCCGTTTACGTCGATTGCTCGTCCCCGTCGCGGTGGCCGGGGTCGCCGCCGGAGCGGTGGCCGTGCCAGCGTCCGCCGCGCCCGCGCCGTCGTGCGACACCACCAGCACGCAGTACAGCTACGTCGTGCTGTACCAACCGGGCGAGAAGCAGCGTTCGGTCGACACGGAGCTGAGCGCCAAGTGCGGCAAGCGGATCGCGTACTACCCGGAGATCGGCGTCGCGGTCGCGAGCTCGCGCAACGCGGACTTCGCCGACCGGCTCGGCGTGAAGCGGGCGTACTCGGCGGGCAAGGACGTCGCCGCGAAGGCCGCCGCCCGCGCCGGATTGCGCTCGGCGGTCGGCATGCTGGAGCGGACGGAGAGCGTCGCCGCCGGTGACGATTTGTCGACTCAGCAGTGGGACATGCGCGCCATCCACGCTCCGGAGGCGAACAAGATCAATCCCGGTTCGCGATCGGTCACCGTCGGCGTGCTGGATTCCGGCATCGACGCCAAGCACCCCGCGCTCGCGCACGCGGTGGACCCGCGGTCGTCGACCGGCTGCGTCACCGGCGCACCGGACGCTTCCGCGTGGACGCCGACGAACTCCGACCACGGCACGCACGTCGCGGGCACCATCGCGGGCAAGGACCCCGCGCGCGGCTTCACCGGCATCGCACCGGGCGTGCGCTTGGCGTCGGTGAAGGTGGTGAACGACGACGGCTACATCTTCCCGGAGGCGGCCGTCTGCGGCTTCGTCTGGGCCGGACAGCACGGCTTCCAGGTGACGAACAACAGCTACTACATCGACCCCGGGATGTTCTACTGCCGCAACGAATCAGGCGACGCTGCCGCGTACGAGGCCGTACGGCGCGCTGTCACTTACTCGACGCAGCGCGGGACTCTTAACGTCGCTGCAGCGGGCAACTCCGGCTTCGACGTGCGTACGCAGACTGTGGACCCGAACCGTCCACACAAGATTGACTCTTCGTGCGGCATCCTGCCGAAGGCGATCGACGGTGTGGTGACGGTGTCTGCGGTTGGTTACGCGGGTACGAAGTCTGCTTACTCCAACTACGGCTCGGTCACGGTCACCGCGCCGGGCGGGGATTCGGGGCAGAAGCCGCCTGCCGGGGAAGGCGCGGGATGCCCGCTGTCGACGGTCTTCAACGGCGCTTACGGCACTAAGTGCGGCACTTCGATGGCCTCGCCGCATGCGGCCGGGGTTGCGGCTTTGCTGGCTTCCACGCATCGGAATGCACCGCCGCGTGCTTTGGCGGCTTTGCTTACCGCGGAGGCGGATCCGGTGGCTTGCGATGTTTCGGCTTGCGAGGGGCCGAAGCAGAACAACTCGTTTTACGGTCGCGGCCTAGTGAACGCCCTCGACGCGGTTCACTGAAGTCCGTTCTACGTCCGTGAAGGGCTCCTTGAGGGAATCTAATTCCCTCAAGGAGCCCTTCACGGACCTCAAGGCTGGGCGGGAGTCACGGCGGTTCGCCCAGGAAGACTGCTGGACGAGGGCGAGTGAGCGCGGCAGCGTAGGCGGTGCGCAGTTCATCCAGAACCGTTTTCGGCTCGGTGCGAAGCCTAGATGGCAGCGTTTGGACGACTGCGACCCCAAGCGAGGCGTAACGAGTGTTCCGCCGCAATGTCCGCGCGTAGTCAGTCGAACGGAAGTGGAAATCCAGAGAATCGATTTCCCATGCCAGTCCTACGTCGTCCCACCAGAAGTCCGGACGCCCCGCGTAGCTGCCTGTATTGTCGTACAACACTTCGTTCTGGTGGGTCGGCGGGTGCGGGAGAATCTTGGCCAGTTTCTGGGCTTCGGCTTCGGCGACAGATCTGACATTTGCCCATTCGGCGAGGAGTCGTCGTGGGAGTGCCGTGCCGCGTTTGGTTCCGCGGTCGAGTTCTTCCGCGAGTGCTTGTGGGGTGCAGCCGCCTCGTTGGACTGCTTCGATCATCGCCTGCCCGATGACGTGGACCGTCCTAGCCCGACGGACAAAATCCGTCGTAGCCCTGGCGAGCGGCGCAAGCGGGACACCTGCGCGCAGCCAAGGTCGAGGCAGGCGTTTTGTGCGTTCGACGGTGACGAAGTCGGAGCTGGTCCTCTTTAGATGATGAGGGATTAGTACGTGGATTCTTCGCTCGCTCGTCGCGGGAACGTCCAGACGCAGCCCGTACCGTAGGCATGCTTCTTCGCCGGTCACGATCGCGGCAGTACCGGCGTAGAGCAGGGCGGCGTGCACGAGTTGGTCCGGCGTCGGATCGTTGTTGTGCAGGAGGATGATCCCGGGCAACAGCCGACGCCAGGGTCCCCCGGGCAGGCATTTTCGATAGATGACCTTGCTGTTCATGTCCAGCGATTCCAGTGTCATCGCTCGGATCACCTGGTGAGTGCTGTGCTGGGAGAGTACGTCGGGCTCCTTCGCCCAGCGGCCTTGTCGTTGCATATCTCAAATGCTGCCGCACCCAGAACCGGAAAAAGACCGCCCAGCGCCAACCTGTGGACAACCTGCGGCCTTGTGGATACCTCGGCCAAAAGCCGTGAAGGGCTCCTTGAGGGAATTAGATTCCCTCAAGGAGCCCTTCACGGAACGCTAAAGATCAGACGCGCTTGAAGAGGAGGGCGCGTTTCACTTCCTGGATAGCCTTCGTCACCTGGATTCCGCGCGGGCAGGCGTCGGTGCAGTTGAACGTCGTGCGGCAGCGCCACACGCCCTCGCCGTCGTTCAGGATGTCCAGCCGCTCTTCGGCGCCCTCGTCGCGGGAGTCGAAGATGAAGCGGTGGGCGTTCACGATCGCCGCCGGGCCGAAGTACGAGCCGTCGTTCCAGTACACCGGGCAGGACGACGTGCAGCAGGCGCACAGGATGCACTTGGTGGTGTCGTCGAACCGGTCGCGGTCGGCCTGGGACTGGATCCGCTCGCGGGTCGGCTCGTTGCCGTAGGTGATCAGGTACGGCTTGATCGCCCGGTACGCCTCGAAGAACGGGTCCATGTCGACGTAGAGGTCCTTCAACGTCGTCAGGCCCTTGATCGGGGCGATGGTGATCTCGGTCTTCTTGCCGTTCTTCTCCAGCAGGTCCTTCATCAGGACCTTGCAGGCGAGGCGGTTGATGCCGTTGATCTGCATCGCGTCCGAACCGCACACGCCGTGCGCGCAGGAACGACGGAAGGAGAACGTGCCGTCGATGTAGTCCTTGACGTAGAACAGCAGGTTCAGCAGCCGGTCCGTGCGCTGTGCCGGGACGTCGTAGGACTCCCAGTGCGGCTCGGTGTCGACCTCCGGGTTGAACCGGAGGATCTTCAGCGTGACCGTGATGGGGGTGTGGTCGGCGTCCGCCGTGGCCTCTGCTTCAGGGGTGGCCGTCGTCATCAGTACTTCCGCTCCATCGGTTCGTAGCGGGTGAAGGTGACCGGCTTGTAGTCGAGCCGGATGTCGGACGACAGCCCCTCGCCCTGCTTGTAGGCCATGGTGTGCCGCATGAAGTTCGTGTCGTCGCGGGTCGGGTAGTCCTCGCGGGCGTGGCCGCCGCGGGACTCCTTGCGCGCGATCGCGCCGACGACCAGCACCTCGGCCAGCTCCAGCAGGAAGCCGAGTTCGACGGCCTCGAGCAGGTCGGTGTTGTACCGCTTGCCCTTGTCCGCCACGGTGATCCGCTGGTAGCGCTCCTTGAGTGCCTGGATGTCGGTCAGCGCCTGCTTCAGCGTGTCCTCGGTGCGGTACACCGACGCGTGCGAGTCCATCGTCTGCTGCATTTCCTTGCGGATGTCGGCGACGCGCTCGTCGCCGTGCTCCGACAGCAGACCGGCCAGCTGCTCCTCGACCAGGGTGGTCGGGTCCTCCGGCAGTTCGACGTGCTCGTGCGCCAGCGCGTACTCCGCGGCGGCGATGCCCGCGCGGCGGCCGAAGACGTTGATGTCCAGCAGCGAGTTCGTGCCCAGCCGGTTCGAGCCGTGCACGGACACGCAGGCGACCTCGCCCGCGGCGTACAGGCCCGGGATGACGTGCTCGTTGTCGCGCAGCGCCTCGCCGTGGATGTTCGTTGGGATGCCGCCCATGACGTAGTGGCACGTCGGGAACACCGGCACCGGCTCCTTGACCGGGTCGACGCCCAGGTAGGTGCGGGAGAACTCGGTGATGTCCGGCAGCTTGGTCTCGAGGACCTCGACCGGGAGGTGGGTCACGTCGAGGACGACGTAGTCCTTGTTCGGCCCGCAACCGCGGCCCTGCAGCACCTCCTGGACCATCGACCGGGCGACGATGTCGCGCGGCGCGAGGTCCTTGATGGTGGGGGCGTAGCGCTCCATGAACCGCTCGCCGTCGGCGTTGCGGAGGATGCCGCCCTCGCCGCGCACCGCCTCGGAGATCAGGATGCCGAGGCCGGCGAGGCCGGTCGGGTGGAACTGGAAGAACTCCATGTCCTCCAGCGGAAGGCCCTTGCGGAAGATGATGCCGAGGCCGTCGCCGGTCAGGGTGTGCGCGTTCGAGGTGGTCTTGAAGATCTTGCCCGCGCCGCCGGTGGCGAACACGATCGACTTCGCCTGGAACACGTGCAGCTCGCCGGTGGCCAGCTCGTAGGCGACCACGCCGGTGGCGATCGGGTTGCCGTCCTCGCCCTCGGACAGCACCAGGTCGAGCACGTAGAACTCGTTGAAGAACTCGGTGCCGTGCTTGACGCAGTTTTGGTACAGCGTCTGGAGAATCATGTGGCCGGTGCGGTCCGCGGCGTAGCAGGCGCGGCGCACCGCGGCCTTGCCGTGGTCGCGGGTGTGCCCGCCGAACCGGCGCTGGTCGATCTTGCCCTCGGGCGTCCGGTTGAACGGAAGGCCCATCTTCTCCAGGTCGAGGACGGCGTCGATGGCCTCCTTGGCCATGATCTCCGCGGCGTCCTGGTCGACCAGGTAGTCACCGCCCTTGACGGTGTCGAAGGTGTGCCACTCCCAGTTGTCCTCTTCGACGTTCGCCAGCGCGGCGCACATGCCGCCCTGTGCCGCGCCGGTGTGGGACCGGGTCGGGTACAGCTTGGTGAGGACCGCGGTGCGGGCGCGCTGGCCGGACTCGATGGCCGCGCGCATGCCGGCGCCGCCCGCGCCGACGATCACCACGTCGTACTTGTGGAACTGCATAGGGAAAGACTCCGCTAGCTAGTGGTGGGTGCGCCTCAGGAGGCAGGCATCTCGGGGTCGAACGTGAAGATCACCATCGTGCCGACGGCCAGGATGAGCGCCATCGAGACGTACAGCAGGATCTTCAGCCAGAACCGGGTGGAGTCCTTGCGCGCGTAGTCGTCGATGATCGTGCGCAGGCCGTTGCCGCCGTGGATCTCGGCGAGCCACAGCATCGCGAGGTCCCAGAACTGCCAGAACGGCGAGGCCCAGCGGCCGGCGACGAAGCCCCAGTTGATGCGGTGCACGCCGCCGTCGAGGATGTTCATGATGAACAGGTGGCCCAGCACCAGGATGATCAGCGCGAGCCCGGAGATGCGCATGAACAGCCAGCTGTAGAGCTCGAAGTTGCTGCGCCGGGCGGACGGGCGCCGCGGCGAGCGCGGCTTCTCGAGGATCAGAGCGTCGGCCATGGGATCAGGCACCCCCGAAAAGCGTCTCGACGGTGCGCTTCAGCATGAAGAACGCACCCGGAACCATCACGACCACCCACACGACGCCGATGACCCAGAGCATCGTCTTCTGGTACTTCGGGCCCTTGGCCCAGAAGTCGACCAGCAGGACGCGCAGCCCGTTGAGCGCGTGGAACAGCACCGCGCCGACAAGGCCGACCTCGAGCAGGTTCACGACCGGCGTCTTGTACGTCTCGATGACCTGGTCGTAGGTGTTCGGCGACACGCGCACGAGCGCGGTGTCGAGCACGTGCACGAACAGGAAGAAAAAGGTCAGCACGCCGGTGATGCGGTGAAGCACCCAGGACCACATGCCGGGGTCGCCCCGGTAGAAAGTTCCCTGCCGGCGTGAGGCACCCGCCCGATCGCTAGCTCCTGCCCCGCTTTCGGTGGCAGTGCTCGCCGTGGTGGACATCGGTGAACGGCCTCCAACGTCATGACTGTCGTGCCCGGGTGACCGGTGAGGTCCGCACCCGCGGCCGGGGTCGGTCCACTGGGGACAACTCCGGCGACGGTGCCGAGATCAGGGGCCATCGAGCGTGGATGCATGGATGCTAGACCCGACCCATACGCGCGGCTCACCTCCGGGTTCCTCTCTGTGATGGACCAGACACCGGTGACCACGGCAGACCACTCGGACGTGTGGTCTGGAGCACGTCAAAGCGGTCCGTGAGGGGAACCCTGAGGGACTCTGATTCCCCCAGGGTTCCCTTCACGGACTTTTTCCGGGCGAAAGGCGCCACGGTGCGTGATCGCGGCGGGCGGGGCGGCGGCTCTTGATCACGGTCGGCGCCGGATTGGTCGCGGATCGAGCCTCCGAGTAAACGTTTGTGTTACGTAGCGTGCCGTTCCTATGGCGGTTACCCGGCGGTTGGGTACGGTCTGCCAGTTGAGCCCGGGCGACCGTGACCGGGCCGTTCCTGGATCGTCCGCTGGATCAGCGGGGAGGGAGACACACGTTGCGTCGCATGCGTGGAACCGCGCTGGCCGCCGCGACCATGGCTGGGGTGCTTGCACTGGCCGGGTGCGCGAAGGACACCGGGGGAAGCAACAACAACGCGTCCGGTTCGGACGGTAATTCGGGCTCGAACTGCATCACCGCCCCGAAGCCGCCCGCCGCTCCGGCCGCCGCCACGAGCAGCAGCGCCGCCTCGGGCAAGGTCGACGGCAGCAAGCTGAAGGTCGGCCTGGCCTTCGACGTCGGCGGTCGCGGTGACGCTTCCTTCAACGACGCGGCCGCCGCGGGCACCGACCGGGCGAAGTCCGACCTCGGCGTCCCGACCGTCAACGAGAGCACCGCGAGCGCGTCCGAGAGCGAAGCCGCCAAGCAGCAGCGCCTCGAGCAGATGGCGCAGCAGGGCCTGAACCCGATCGTCGCGGTCGGTTTCGCCTACGCGCAGTCGGTCAAGGCCGTCGCCACCAAGTACCCGAACACCAAGTTCGCGATCGTCGACGACGACTCGATCACCCTGCCGAACGTCACGCCGCTGGTCTTCGCCGAGGAGCAGGGCTCGTTCCTGGCCGGCGTCGCCGCCGCGTACAAGAGCAAGAAGTGCCACGTCGGCTTCGTCGGCGGCGTGAACACCCCGCTGATCCAGAAGTTCGAGGCGGGCTTCCTGCAGGGCGCGAAGGCCGTTTCGAGCAAGATCAAGGTCGAGGACGAGTACCTGACGCCGGCCGGCGACTTCTCCGGCTTCCAGGACCCGCCGAAGGGCAACGCGAAGGCCGCCGCCGAGATCTCGCGCGGCGCGGACGTCGTCTACCACGCCGCCGGTGCCTCCGGTAAGGGCGTGTTCGACGCGGCGAAGCAGAACAACGCGCTGGCCATCGGCGTCGACTCCGACCAGTACAACCAGAAGACCGTCGCCGCCGACAAGGACATCATCATCACGTCGATGATCAAGCGCGTCGACGTCGCGGTGTTCGAGTACCTGCAGGCCGTCGCGAAGGGCGACCTGAGCACGGTGCCGAAGCGCTTCGACCTCAAGTCCGACGGTGTCGGCTACTCCACCTCCGGTGGCAAGGTCGACGACATCAAGGACGTGCTCGACGGGTACAAGGCCCAGATCGTTTCCGGCGCCATCACGGTTTCGGACAAGCCGGCCAAGTAACGCTCACGACGCGGCAGGGCTCGGAAGGATCTTCCTTCCGGGCCCTCACGCGTTTCGACAGAACGGGATGTCCCCTCCGATGACCGAGATCGAGGCCGAAGCCGTCCCCGACCGGGGCGTGCCGGCCGTCCAGCTGACCGGGATCACCAAGCGGTTCCCCGGCGTCGTCGCGAACTCCGACGTCAACCTCACCGTCGCGGCGGGCGAGGTGCACGCGCTGTGCGGCGAGAACGGCGCGGGCAAGTCGACCCTGATGAAGATCCTGTACGGGATGCAGCAGCCCGACGAGGGCAGCATCGCCATCAATGGCGCCGAGGTGCGACTGCGCAACCCGCAGGACGCCATCCGCACCGGGATCGGCATGGTGCACCAGCACTTCATGCTCGCCGACAACCTGACCGTCGCGGAGAACGTGTTCCTCGGCGGCGAGGCGCTGCACGGCATCGGCCGCGCGGCGCGGGCGCGGCTGGCGGAACTGTCGAAGCGGACCGGGCTGCACGCGAAGCCGGACGCGCTGCTGGAGGAACTCGGCGTCGCCGACCGCCAGCGCGTCGAGATCGTGAAAGTCCTTTACCGGGGCGCGAAAATCATCATCCTCGACGAGCCGACCGCCGTGCTCGTGCCGCAGGAAGTGGACGCGCTCTTCGCCACCGTCCGCGAGATGCAGGCCGACGGCTACACGTTCCTCTTCATCTCGCACAAGCTCGACGAGGTGCGCGCGATCGCCGACACGGTCACCGTGATCCGGCGCGGCACCACGGTCGGCACCGCGGACCCGAAGAAGATCACCAGCCGCGAACTGGCCGAGATGATGGTCGGTTCGGAGCTGCCGAGCCCGGAGACGCGCGAGTCGACGGTGACCGACCGCGAGGTCCTGCGGGTGCGCGAGCTGCGGCTGTCCGCCGAAGGCTCCGAGCGCAACGTGCTGGACCACATCTCCTTCACCGTGCACGCGGGCGAGGTGCTCGGCATCGCGGGCGTCGAGGGCAACGGCCAGACCGAACTGGTCGAGACGATCATGGGGATGCGCAAGGCGAGCGGCGGCCACATCGAGCTGACCCCGCCGGACGGCAAGACGCACGATCTGGTCAAGCTGGGCACGCTCGCCCGGCGCGAGGCGGGCATCGGCTACATCGCCGAGGACCGCACCCGGCACAGCCTGCTGCTGACACAACCGTTGTGGGTCAACCGGATTCTCGGCTACCAGACGCGCGAACCGGTGTCCGGCGGGCAACTGCTCAACATCGCGGGCGCGCGCGAGGACACCGAGCGGATCGTGCGCGAGTACGACGTCCGCACGCCCGGCATCGACGTTCCGGCCGCCGCGCTGTCCGGCGGAAACCAGCAGAAGCTGATCGTCGGCCGCGAATTGTCCGGGAACCCGGTGTTGCTGATCGCTTCGCACCCGACTCGCGGTGTCGACGTCGGCGCGCAGGCGTTGATCTGGGAACAGATCCGCCAGGCACGTGCCGACGGCCTCGCCGTGCTGCTGATCTCGGCGGACCTCGACGAGCTGATCGGATTGTCCGACACCATTCGCGTGATGCTGCGCGGGCGGCTCGTGAGCGAGGCCAACCCCGCCACCGTTACTCCGCAGGAACTCGGTTCCGCCATGACCGGCGCCGAAGAAGGTGAAGACTCATGAGTTCGTGGCGCACGCGGCTGTTGCCGCCTCTGCTCGCGATCGCGTTCGCAGTGATCCTGTCCGCGATCGCGCTCGTCATCTCCGGCGCGGACCCGTTGCAGGCCTACGGGACGATGATCGGCCAGCTGTTCAAGGGCTCCACCGCGGTCGACACGGTGAACCTCGCGACGGTGTACTACCTGTCCGGCCTCGCCGTGGCGATCGGGTTCCAGATGAACCTGTTCAACATCGGCGTCGAGGGCCAGTACCGGTTCGCCGCGGTGATCGCCGCGATCGTCGGCGGCGCGCTGCAGCTGCCGCCGGTCATCCACACCATCGTGATCCTGCTGGTGGCTATCGTTTCCGGCGCGCTGTACGCGACGATCCCGGCGGTGCTCAAGGTGACCCGCGGCGTCAGCGAGGTCATCTCGACGATCATGCTGAACTCGATCGTCGCCGGCATCATCGCGTTCCTCATCAACGCCGACCAGTTCGGCGTGCAGACCGGCAACAACATCGGCACCAGGGTGATCGCGCCGTCCGGCCGGATCCCGGGCATCCCGCTCGGTTCCGGCACGCTGTTCGGGTTCGTGTTCATCGCGGTCGTGATCGGCGCGGCGTACTGGTTCATGTTGAACCGCACCAGGTTCGGCTTCGAGCTGAAGGCGAGCGGCGAGTCCTCGACGGCCGCCGCGGCCGGTGGCGTGAGCGCGAAGAAGATGACGCTCATCGCGATGCTGCTTTCCGGTGCGGTGGCCGGTCTGGTCGCCATGCCGGAACTGCTCGGCCGCGACTACAGCTACGGCATCACCGCCACCCAGATGTACGGCTTCACCGGCATCGCGGTCGCGCTGCTCGGCCGCAACCACCCCGGCGGCATCGCGTTCGGCGCGCTGCTGTGGGCGTTCCTGGACACCTCCGCGGTGTCGCTGGAGCAGATCAACGTGTCCAAGGAAATCGCGACGATCATGCAGGGCGTCATCGTGCTCTCGGTCGTCGTGGCGTACGAGATCGTGCGCCGGGCCGACCTCGCCGCGGAACAGCGAAGGGTCGGCAGGGCGCTCGCCGGCAACGGCCGCAAGGGCGCCTCGGTCGCGGAAGGCGGTGCGGTGTGACCACCACGACGGAGTTCTCCCGGCCGGGTCCGGAATCCGGGACGCCGATGCCGGTCAAGCGCAAGCGGCCGCGGATCCCCGGCTGGCTGCGCGGCGTGATCTGGGCCGTGGTCGCGATCGCGGTCATGTCCACCGCGTCGTACGCCACCGGCGTTTCGGCGCTGACGTCCAGCAACACCGCGTCGACCGCGCTGCGGCTGGCGCTGCCGATCCTGCTGTGCGCGCTGGGCGGGCTGTGGGCCGAGCGCGTCGGCGTGATCAACATCGGCCTCGAGGGCATGATGATCCTCGGCACCTGGGGCGCGGCCTGGGGTGCGTATTACGGCGGCGCGTGGGTCGGCCTGCTGGCCGCGATCGCGTTCGGCGCGCTGGGCGGGCTGCTGCACGCGGTGGCGACGGTGACGTTCAACGTCAACCACATCGTCTCCGGCGTCGCGATCAACCTGCTCGGGCTCGGCGTCGCGAAGTATCTGGCGAACCTGATTTTCGAGCCGCTGTCGGGAAACCCGCGCCAGTCGCCGCCGGTGCCGAAGTTCGACACCTATTCGGCGGCCGGGTTGTCGGACTGGCTGGGCTCGCTGGAGAACCAGCAACGCGTCGGGCTGTCCGACGTCGCGGGCATTCTGCGCGGGCTGGTTACCGGTGTCGCGCCGCTGACCATGCTCGCGATCGTGCTGATTCCCGTGAGCTACTGGGTTCTCTGGCGCACGCGGTTCGGCCTGCGGCTGCGTTCGTGCGGCGAGAACCCGGTCGCGGCGGAGTCGCTCGGCGTGAACGTGTACCGCTACAAGTACGTCGGCGTGCTGATTTCCGGCGGCTTCGCGGGCATGGGCGGTGCTTCGCTGGTGCTGCTCAAGGGCGGCGCGGACTACCTGGAGAACCAGACCAACGGCCGCGGGTACATCGGTCTGGCCGCGATGATTTTCGGCAACTGGCGACCGGGCGGGCTCCTCGGCGGTGCCGCGCTGTTCGGTTACTCCGACGGTCTGCAGCTCGCCGGTGGCGGTGACGCGGTCCTGGCGCTGCTGTACGGCGCGGTCATTCTGCTCGCGATCATCGTGATCGTGCAGCTGATCCGGAAGCGTTGGCTCGCGGCCGCGCTCGGCGTGGTCGGCGCTGGGATTCTGTACGCGATCTACTGGACCAACGACACTCTGCCGAGCGACTTGATCCCGTACACCGCGCACTTCGTGACGCTGATCGTGCTAGCCGTTGCGTCGCAACGACTTCGGCCGCCTAAGGCGGACGGTGCGCAGTACCGACGAGGTGAGGGCGACTGATGTCCGAAGTGGACTGGGAAGCTTTGCGGGCTGAGGCAGTTAAGGCGGCTTCGCACGCTTATGCGCCTTATTCGGGACTGCACGTCGGCGTCGCGGCCATTGTGGACGATGGCCGTCAGGTGACCGGGTGCAATGTCGAAAATGCTTCGTACGGTTTGGGTTTGTGCGCTGAGTGCACAATGGCCGGACAATTGCGACTGTCCGGTGGCGGCCGTTTGGTCGCCGTCGCTTGTCGCAGCGGCGCGGGCGAATTGCTGATGCCGTGCGGCCGTTGTCGGCAGATTCTGTTTGAGCTTGGCGGTTCTTCTTGCCTGGTCGACACTCCTCGCGGGGTGCTGCCGATGTCGGAGGTGCTGCCGGACGCGTTCGGGCCGGAGGATCTGCCGTGACTTTCACTGCGGTAGATGTCATCCGGGCCAAGCGGGACGGCGGACGGCTGAGCGACGAACAGATCGACTGGGTCGTCGACGCCTACACGCACGGGGCCGTCGCGGAAGAGCAGATGGCCGCGCTGGCCATGGCGATTTTCTTGCGTGGCATGGACGACGGCGAGATCGCGCGCTGGACCGGCGCGATGATCGACTCGGGCTCGCGGCTGTCGCTGGACGTCGCGCGCCCGACCGTGGACAAGCACTCCACCGGCGGCGTCGGCGACAAGATCACCTTGCCGCTGGCGCCGCTGGTCGCGGCGTGCGGGGCCGCGGTGCCGCAGCTGTCCGGCCGCGGGCTCGGCCACACCGGCGGGACGCTGGACAAACTGGAGTCGATCCCGGGTTGGCGCGCGGCGTTGTCGCTGGACGAGATCGCGGCGCAGCTGAACTCAGTCGGCGCGGTCGTCTGCGCGGCGACCGAGGGGCTGGCTCCGGCGGACAAGAAGCTGTACGCGCTGCGGGATGTCACGTCGACCGTCGAGTCGGTGCCGTTGATCGCCAGCTCGATCATGAGCAAGAAGATCGCCGAGGGTGCTTCGGGCCTTGTGCTGGATGTGAAGGCTGGCTCTGGGGCGTTCATGAAGACCGTGCCGGAGGCGCAGCTCCTGGCGCGGACGCTCGTGGACATCGGCACCGCGCACGGCGTCGCCTGTACCGCGTTGATCACCGACATGAGCACGCCGCTCGGGCGGGCGGTCGGGAACGCGGTGGAGGTCGCCGAGGCGGTCGAGGTGCTCAAGGGCGGCGGTCCGTCGGATGTGGTCGAGCTGACCGTGGCGCTGGCCCGGGAAATGCTTGCGCTCGCGGGCATTTCGGTGGATCCGGCTGAGGTGCTGGCGTCCGGCGAGGCCTACGAGGTGTGGTCCCGGATGATCGCCGCGCAGGGCGGAGACCCTTCGGCTGAGCTGCCGCGTCCGGCGCACGTGCACGTTGTCGCCGCGCCGGAGTCGGGAGTGCTGACGTCGCTGGACGCCTACGCGGTGGGCGTCGCGGCTTGGCGGCTCGGGGCTGGCCGGGCGCGGAAGGAAGATCCGGTGCAGGCCGCGGCGGGGATCTTGTGCCACGCGAAGCCTGGGGATGCGGTGGTGGCGGGGGAGCCGTTGCTGGAACTGCACACGGACACTCCGGAGGCCGTGCCCGCGGCTTTGGCTGCGCTGGAAGGCGGGTACGCGGTGGGTGCGGAAGCGCCTGCTTCGCGGGAGATCGTGCTGGACACCGTTCGGCCCTGACCCTCGGAACGACGAAGCCCCCGTCCAGATCCTGGACGGGGGCTTCGGTCATTCAGAGACTTCAGTCAGTCGACTCGTCCGAGTCGCCGCCAGCCTTCGCCTTGGCGTCAGCGGCCTTGGGCGAACGCCCGTTACGCGAGCTGCGGCGCGGCTGCCGCGGAGCGGGCGGCGGCGGGGCGATCTGCTGCACCGCGGGTCCGCCGCCCAGCATCAGTTCCGCGAAGGTCGCCATCGCTTCGTCCAGCTGGCCGCCGATGCGGCGGACGGATTCGTCGTTGCTGCGGCGCACCAGCGAGTCGACCGAGTCGGTGTCCGGCTGCTTCGACAGCGTGCTTTCGACCTTCGACAGGCCGCTGCGCACCGAGCCGTCCAGGTCGCCGATGCGGCCGGTGACGTCGTCTTCGACCTTGTCGATGCGGCCGGACAGGTCGTCGAGACGCTGGGTGATCGTTTCGAGCTTCGTGCCCACCGAGTCGAGCCGGGCGGCCGGGTCGATCATCTCGCCGGTGTCGGAGACCGCGCTCTTCAGCGCTTCGGTCGCGGTGGCGATGCGTTCCTTCGTCGCGCGGTCCAGTTCGTCCACGCGGGAGCGCAGTTCCTGGTCCGTGGTCTCGATCCGCTCGCGCAGCGACGCCTCGGTCATCTCGATCCGGTCGCGGATCGGGCCCTGGGTGGCCTGCGGCAGCGACTCCAGCTTCGAGTCCTGCTTGTCCAGGTGCCCGCCCAGCTCGTCGAGCCTGCGGTGGATGTTCTGCAGCTTGTCCTCGAGCCCGTCCATCCGGCCCGCGACGCCCTCGAACCGCGCCGCCACGCCGTCGAGGCGTCCGTCGAGCTGGGCGAAGGGCTTCGCCAGCTTGTCGACGATGCTCTCCACCGCGTGCGTGAGCGCGGCGATCGCGTTGTCTTGGGACTCCAGCCGCGTCATGGCCTCGTCGAGGCGCTCCGCCAGCACCCCGACCTCGGTCCGGTCCGGCATTTCCGACAGCCGCTTGCGCACCGCGCCGAGGGAGTCCACCGGCGCGAGCCGGGCGTAGATGTCGTCGAGCGCGTCGAAGATCTGCTGCTGCTCGCTCTCACGAACCTCGGCCGCGCGCACCAGCATGTTGCGCATCCGGTCGAACGACGGTGCGGCAATGTGGTTGTCAGTGGTCACTGCGGTGTCCTTCGTCGGCGGGGAAAATGGAAGGGACTGACCCGAGCTTATCGATGAAGAAAATTGCTGTGCGTATGGCCCCCGGGGAACGCGGATAAGGGGCGCGCCACCCGGATGGCCGATTCCTTGCGCACAGTGCTGAGCAGAGGGTTGTTCCGGTGCTCTCGGTTACGGCCAGGTAGGGGAATGACAGCGAGGCTACCGTTGGAGCATGTCGGACGTAACCCCGCTGAGCGCGGAGATCCTGCGCCGTGCCCCCAAGGTCCTGCTCCACGATCACCTCGACGGCGGCTTGCGCCCGGCCACCGTCGCCGAACTCGCCGAGGATCTCGGCTACCGGGACCTTCCCGCGACGGATCCGGGGGAACTCGGCCGCTGGTTCCGCGCCGCCGCGGACTCCGGTTCCCTCGTGTCGTACCTCGAAACGTTCGCCCATACGTGTGGTGTCATGCAAACGGAGGAAGCGCTGGTCAGGGTTGCCGCCGAAGCGGTGGAAGACCTGGCCGCGGACGGGGTCGTCTACGCCGAGTCGCGGTACGCGCCGGAGCTGTTCGTGGAACGCGGACTGTCACTCGATGCAGTGGTCGAGGCCGTCCAGGAAGGCTTCGCCGAGGGGACGCGGAGGGTAGCCGCGGGCGGCGGCCGGATCCGGGTGCGGACGCTGTTGTGCGGCATGCGCCAGCACGCCCGCGCGCTCGAGATCGCCGAACTCGCGGTGCGCTACCGCGACGCGGGCGTGGCCGGATTCGACATCGCCGGACCGGAGGACGGATTCCCGCCCACCCGCAATCTGGACGCATTCGACTATTTGCGCCGGAACAATGCGCACTTCACCATTCATGCCGGCGAAGCGTTCGGACTTCCGTCGATCGGCGAGGCAATCCAGTACTGCGGTGCGGAACGGCTCGGGCACGGCGTGCGGATCGTCGAGGACATCACCACCGACGCCGACGGAAATGTCCATCTTGGACGGTTGGCGGGCTACGTCCGGGACCGGCGCATCCCGCTCGAAATCTGCCCCTCGTCGAATGTCCAGACCGGAACCGTGCCGTCGCTGGCCGAACATCCCATCGGGCTGCTCGCCCGGCTGCGCTTCCGCGTCACGGTCAACACCGACAACCGGCTGATGAGCGGCTGCACGATGACCAGTGAATTCGCCGCGCTGGCCGAGACGTTCGGCTTCGGCCTCGACGACTTCCGCTGGTTCACCATCAACGCCATGAAATCCGCGTTCCTCGATTTCGACGAGCGGCTCGAGCTGATCGAGAAGGTCGTCAAACCCGGGTACGCGGCGCTCGGCTGAATCCCGGCTCCCCGAACGCGGCCGCCCCCGAAAGGCGGTTGCGTTCGTTAGCCATGCCAACTATCGTTCACTATGTAAGACATATTTCTCAAATAGTGAGACGGTGGACGGAATGGCGCAGGTCGAGACCGGGGAGCAGGTGCGGCAAAAAGGCAGCTCGCGGCGGTGGCTGATCCTCGCGCTCGGTCTCGCCGCGCAGACCGCCAGTTGCTCCTTCCTTTATGGGCTGCCGTTTCTCGTGCCCGCCATGCGCGAGGCCGACCATCTGACGCTGGCGCAGGCGGGCACGGTCGTCGCGGCGCCGAGCATCGGCCTGCTGCTGACGCTCATCGCGTGGGGCGCGGCTGCGGACCGTTACGGCGAGCGCCTCATCATGGCGCTCGGCCTGGGCGTTTCGGGGTTACTCCTCGTGTACGCCGCCCTGTGGCACCACCCGGTCAGCCTTCTCTTTGGTGTGTTTCTCCTGGCCGGTGCGTGCACAGCTTCGGTGAACGCGGCGAGCGGCCGGGTCGTGATGGGCTGGTTCGCCAAATCCGAGCGCGGCGTCGCGATGGGGATCAGGCAGACGGCGCAGCCGCTGGGCGTCGGCGTGGCCGCGCTCGGGCTGCCGCCACTGGCCGCGCAGTGGGGATTCCAGGCGGCGATGCTGCTTCCGGCCGTGCTGGCGGTGGGCGTGGCGCTCTTGGTGGCGCTGTTCGTCGTGGACCCGCCGCGGCCGCCGCGCGCGGCGAAGGGGGAGCGGCCGCCGTCGCCGTACCGCAAGCCGTGGCTGTGGCGAGTGCACGGCGCGAGTGCGCTGTTGGTGGTGCCGCAATTCGCGGTGTCCGCCTTCGCGCCGGTGTATCTGGTGTCGCAGCATCAGTGGACCGCCGCGCAGGCCGGGGTGTTCGTCGCGGTGGCTCAGGTGCTCGGCGCGCTCGGGCGGCTGGCGTCGGGGTATTGGTCGGACCGGGTCGGCAGCCGGTTGCGGCCGATGCGGCAGCTCGCCGTCGCCAGCGTCGTCGTGATGCTGCTGGTCGCGGTCGGCGACGCGACTGGACTGTGGCTCGTGTTGGCCGCGCTGGTGCTGGCTGCGGTGATCACGGTGGCGGACAACGGTCTTGGCTTCACCGCGTCGGCCGAGCTGGCGGGTGTCGCGTGGTCGGGGCGGGCGATGGGGACGCAGAATACCGCGCAGAACATCGCCGCGTCGTTGACGCCGCCGTTGCTGGGTCTGGTGATCGGGGACAGCCGGTATGCGCTGGCTTATTGTGTGGCGGCGATTTTCCCGCTGCTGGCAATAGGTTTGGTTCCGGTGCGCGCGGAGTCCGAAAAGGACTAAGCGCGCAGGCCGTCGAGAAAGAACGCCAGGTGCCGTCGCCAGGTTTCGGGGGATTCGCGGATCAGCTGCGACATCGCGGACACCAGCGGAGCGAGATCCGCAGGTTCGAAATCGGTGCGCAGCTGACCGGATTCCTTTGCCCGGTCAATAATCCGCGCCGCGTGCTCGAAGCCGGTGTGGCATGCCTCCAGTACGGCTGGGCTCAGCGGCAGCCGCCGGGCGAGTGCGTCGCTGAGTCCGTGGTCCTTGGCCTGTAAGGCAAACAATCCGTCGAGGAAGCCGGTGAAGCCCTGCCACGGGTCCGGCTCCGCCAATGCCTTCGTCGCCAGGTCGTCCAACGCGGCGAGTTGCGCGGGGAGGATCGCGTCGACAAAAGCGTCTCGCGTCGGGAAGTGCGCGTACAGCGTGCCGATGCTGACCCCGGCGCTGCGGGCGATCTGCTCCAGCGGCGCGTCGAGGCCGTGCTCGCCGAACGCGCGCGTCGCGGCGGCCAGCAGCTTGTCGCGGTTGCGGGCGGCGTCCGCGCGCAACGGCTTCGATCCGGTGGCCATGGGACCCATCGTACAAAGTCGAGGGTGTCCTCGGGTTTTGTGGTAGCTTGGCGAACGAAGTCGAGGGCACCCTCGAGTTAATCCTGGGGAAGGACAAGCCATGACCACTCGCCCGACCGCTGTCGTGCTCGGAGCCGGACCCGGCCTCGGAATGTCGATGGCACACCGGTTCGCCGACGAGGGTTACCACATCGCCCTCGTTTCGCGTACCGCTGAGCGGCACCCGGCCTACCTGGCCGAATTCGAAAACGCGGAAGCGTTCGTCGGCGACGTCCGCGACGGCATCGGGACGACGCTCGACGAAATCACCGAGCGGTTCGGGATCATCGACGTCGTCTACTACGGTCCGGCCGCGATCGAACCGGACAGCATTCCCACGGACATCGCCGAAGCGACCGCGGACGCCGTTCAGAAGGCGATGAGCTGGGTGTATCCGGCGGTCGAGGTGGTCGGCAAACTGCTGCCGGGAATGCTGGAGCGCGGCAGCGGCGGATTCCTGTTCGCCGGCGGGCTCAGCGCGGTGCGGCCGATGCCCGCGCTCGGCGCGCTCGCGGTGTCGTCAGCGGCGTTGCGGAACTACGCGCGGACGCTGCACGAGGGGCTGGCCGGGACCGGGGTGTACGCGGGCAGCCTCATCATCGGCGGGCTGATCGAACGCGGCGACATTCACCGGATGGTCGCCGGGCAGCCGGAAAAATACGGCGACGCCGGCGGCCACACCCTGGATCCGGATGCGATCGCCGGCGTCGCCTGGAAGATGTTCTCCGCCGGTGACTCGGCCGAGAGCGTGTTCGACGCCCTCTAAAAGGTTCAGACCACCGTGAGGCGGTTTTCGAAGTCCTCCACCAGCTTGCGCCACGCGCTCTGCTCGGTGTCGAACGGAGCGCTCGGCTCGAGCCGGCTCGGGTCCGGCCGCAGCACGAAGGACACCAGCCAGCCGAGGCTTTCGTTGGCCGCCAGCGCGGTTTCGACGGTGTCGTCGCCGGCCCATTCGGCGGCGTCGGTGATCAGCTCGACAGCCAGCTCGAGCTGGGTCGGGTCGATCGACTCCGGGCCCTCGGCGATGTCGTCGTCGAGGCCGGGGAACACGTAGGTGTTGTCGGTGTCGACCTCCACCTCGAGCTCGTCGGCCGCCGCCTTCTCGCGGACCTCGTCCCAAGTGGACACGCCGGCGATGTCGGTGTCGGCCAGTTCGTCGCCGGCCTTGATCGCCTTGAGCAGCGCCTTCGGCGAGCTGAACACGTCGATCTCGCCGTCGTTGCCGAGGAACACCGGCTTGTCGTCGAGGTAGCAGCGCAGCGTGTAGTACTCCGCGCCGGAGGTGACGATCTTGATCGGGTCGATGCCGACCTCGCCCCAGAAGCCGACCGGCTCGTCCTCGGCGTCCTCGTCCTCACCGTCGACGGCCTCGAGGTCTTCCGGCCCGCCGTCCTCCTCGCCGGCTTCCGCCTCAGCGGACTCCTCGTGGAAGGCGGCCAGCTCTTCGGCGGTCTGCTCCAGCACCGCGGCGTCGACGTCCGGCACGGTCACCAGGTTGTCGATCGCGTCGAGCACGGTGTCCCACTTCTCGGAGACGGCCTTCGACAGGTCGTTCCACAGCGCTTCGCCCTCGCGCCCGGTGAACGGCAGCCGGCCCTGCTCCAGCAGCGAGAATCCCTCGTAGGCGTCGAGCACCTCGTGCACCTCGTCGAGCTCGCACACGTCGGCGAGCGAACGCACGATGCCGACGATCTCGGCCAGTTCGCCGATCGTCCACGAGTCCGGCTCCTCGGCGACCAGTTCGGGCACGCCGACGAGGTCGTAGGAGTGGTCGTCGTCAGGGATCAGCTCGGGCACGTTCAGCGCGGGCACCGCGTCCCACGCCGGGTGGTCGAGCAGGTCGTGCTGCTCGGCCGTGCGCACGAAGGCGGCCAGGTGCGCGGCGTCCGGGAAGGCGTACAGGTCGTCCTCGTCGCCGAGGAACGCTTCCCACTCCTCGCCGTCCTCCCGCCAACGGGGGGCCCAGAGGGTGACCACGTCGCCCTGCGGCAGCCCGAGTTCGATCGGGATGATGTCCTGTGCCATTGCCGAATCCTCCGCGAGTACCGCCCGTGTGCGCGCCCGCCTGTCCGTCCCCTCCGGCAGCGCGCGGTACCGGAAGCCTACGGGTTAGGGCAAGCACCCGCGATCTCCCCTGCACCCGCGGCCGGGGACGGGATGGCACGATGGTCGACACAATGACTCTCACCGACCTCCTGCCAGCGGATCCCGACGCAGATGCCCTGTTCGAAGCCTTCACGACGTGGACGGCCGAACGGGGGATCGAGCTGTACCCCGCGCAGGAGGAGGCGGTGATCGAGGTCGTCTCCGGGGCCAACGTGATCCTGTCGACGCCGACCGGATCCGGCAAAAGCCTCGTGGCGGTCGGCGCGCACTTCACCGCGCTCGCACACGGCAAACGCAGTTTTTACACCGCGCCGATCAAGGCGCTCGTGTCGGAGAAGTTCTTCCAGCTCATCGAGATCTTCGGGGCTGAGCAGGTCGGCATGATGACCGGCGATTCGAGCGTCAACGCGGACGCCCCGATCATCTGCTGCACCGCGGAAATCTTGGCGAACATCGCGTTGCGCGACGGCGCCGACGCCCCGGTCGGCCAGGTCGTCGCGGACGAGTTCCACTTCTATTCGGAACCGGACCGCGGCTGGGCGTGGCAGGTCCCGCTGATCGAGCTGCCGAACGCGCAGTTCGTGCTCATGTCGGCCACCCTCGGGGACGTCTCGTTCTTCGAAAAGGACCTGACCCGGCGGACCGGACGGCCGACCGCGGTGGTCACGTCGGCGCAGCGGCCGGTGCCGCTCACCTTCCGGTACGCGCTCACGCCGCTGCACGAGACGATGTCCGAGCTGCTGGGCGGCGGCCAGGCGCCGGTGTATGTCGTCCATTTCTCGCAGGCCGCGGCCATCGAGCGGGCGCAGACGCTGATGAGCATCAACGTCACCACCAAGGCGGAGAAGGAGGCGATCGCCGACCTGCTGGGCGACTTCCGGTTCTCCGCCGGATTCGGCAAGACGCTCTCGCGGCTCGTGCGGCACGGCATCGGCGTGCACCACGCGGGCATGCTGCCGAAGTACCGGCGGCTGGTCGAAACGCTGGCGCAGTCCGGGCTGCTGAAGGTGATCTGCGGGACGGACACGCTCGGCGTCGGCATCAACGTGCCGATCCGGACGGTGGTGTTCTCGGCGCTGACGAAGTACGACGGCGTGCGGCAGCGGCATTTGAAGGCGCGCGAGTTCCACCAGATCGCCGGACGCGCGGGCCGGGCCGGGTACGACACCGACGGTTACGTCGTCGTGCAGGCCCCGGATCACGTGGTGGAGAACGCGAAGGCGCTGGAGAAGGCGGGCGACGACCCGAAGAAGAAAAAGAAGATCGTCCGGAAGAAGGCGCCGGAGGGCTTCGTCAACTGGACCGAGAGCACGTTCGACCGGCTGATCGCGGCCGATCCGGAACCGCTCACGTCCAGCTTCCGGGTCAGCCACTCGATGCTGCTGAACGTGATTTCGCGCCCCGGCAACGCTTTCGACGCGATGCGGCATCTGCTGGAGGACAACCATTCGGACCGTCCGACGCAGCGGAAGCTGATCCTGCGGGCGATCGAGATCTACCGTTCGCTGCTGGCCGCCGGTGTCGTGGAACGGCTGCCCGAGCCAGATGCCGAGGGGCGCATTGTCCGCCTGACGGTGGATCTGCAGTTCGATTTCGCTTTGAACCAGCCGCTTTCGCCGTTTGCGCTGGCCGCGGTGGAATTGCTCGACATGGAGTCGCCGTCGTACGCTTTGGATGTGGTGTCCATTGTGGAATCCACTGTGGACAACCCGCGGCCGGTGCTGTCGCAGCAGCAGTTCAAGGCGCGTGGTGAAGCCGTGCAGGCGATGAAGGCCGATGGGATCGAGTACGACGAGCGGATGGAGCTTCTCGAGTCCGTCACGTACCCGAAACCGTTGGAGGAATTGCTTAACGCGGCATATCAGTCTTATCGCGCCGGGCATCCGTGGGTGGCGGATTACGAGCTGTCGCCGAAGTCGGTGGTGCGCGATATGTACGAGCGCGCGATGAACTTCGTGGAATACGTGGGCTTCTATCAGCTCGCTCGTTCTGAGGGTTTGGTGCTGCGCTACCTCGCCGACACTTACGACGCGTTGCGGCACACCGTGCCGGACGAGGCGAAGACCGAATCGTTGCAGGACCTCATCGAATGGCTCGGCGAATTGGTGCGCCAGGTCGACTCGAGCCTGCTGGACGAATGGGAAGCGCTGCGGCATCCGGACGAGGAGGGCCCGGTTTCGCACCGCCCGCCCGCCGAACCGCCCGCGGTCACGCGCAACGAGCGGGCGTTCCGGGTGCTGGTGCGCAACGAATTGTTCCGCCGGGTGGAGTTGGCTTCGCGCCGGGCTTACGACACCCTGGGCTCACTGGACTCCGGCTCCGGCTGGGACTCCGGCGCGTGGGAAGACGCGATCGAGGACTACTTCGACGAGCACGATTCGCTCGGCATCGGCCCGGACGCGCGTGGCCCGGCTTTGCTGCTGATCGAGCAGGAGCCGGACTTGTGGCGGGTGCGGCAGATCTTCGACGATCCGGCCGGGGACCATGACTGGGGGATCAGCGCGGAGGTTGATTTGCGTGCTTCGGACGAGGTGGGCACTGCTGTGGTCCGGGTTGTGGATGTGAATCAGCTCTGAGGACTGCTTCAAGTCCGTGAGGGGAACCCTGAGGGACTCAGAGTCCCTCAGGGTTCCCCTCACGGACGTCCAAGATCGGCGGTTGCCAACGGGTGTAGCGCAGCATCGACCGGGCCATCACCGACGTCGGCATGGCCCGGAACATTAGATTCCGCACCGCGATCCCGACCGGGTTCGTCAGCTGCTGGCCCATCCGGCCGGTGCGTCGGGCGGCGAGGGCGACGGCTTGGCTGCGCGGGCGGCGTTCGGCGTCGTATCGGGTGAGCGCGGTGTCGATGTCGGCGGACGACAGCGCGGCCGCCAGCGTCACGGCGTCTTCCAACGCCTGGCAGGCACCTTGTCCGAGGTTCGGTTGCATAGCGTGTGCGGCATCGCCGAGAAAGGCAACGCGACCGGCCACATAGGACGACAACGGCGTAACCAGCTCGTACACATCGTGGTGCAGAACAGCTTCCGGTTCAGTCGCGTCGAGCAACGCGGTGATCGGCTCGTGCCAGGAGCCGAAGCGGCGGCGCATTTCGGCCAGCGGATCCGGGTACCGGGTGCCCGGCGGAACGGTCAACACTGCGTGCCATTCCGCTCGGCCGTCCGCCAGGACGATGTGGCCGAACTCCACTCCTCGGCCCCAGGTGAGGTTGAAGTCCGCAGAGGACAGTCCGATCGGTTCGGCGGTAATGGCCCGCACTACCGAAGATCCACTGTAGACAGACCCGGGATGCGAGGGAAAGAAGTGCTTGCGCAGTCGGCTGTTGACGCCGTCGGCGGCGATAACCACGTCCGCTTCGTGGCGGCCGGACGCGGTGAGCACAGTGTTGCCCTCGACGGCGGTGACCTCATCTCGCACCACCGGCGAGGGCAGCAGCGACCGCAACAACCGATGCAGTTCGTACCGTGCGATGCCGACGATCGGGGTTCCGGCGACGCGTTCGAGCTCGGCTCCGTCCATGCGGGCCAGCCAGGTGCCGCGGGGGTCGCGGGTGCTCACCGTGCGCTGGAAGCGGCCGGCGGCGCGGAGTGCGTCGCCGGCTCCTAAAGCGTCGAGAGCTCGAACTCCGTTGGCGGCCAGGGAAATGCCGGAACCGGCGTCGTCCAGTTCGCCGGGCAGGCGTTCGAAGACCGTGGCTTGCCAGCCGGCTCGGGACAAGCCGATCGCTGCGGCCAGGCCGCCGATTCCCCCGCCGACAATGATCGCTGATCCGCCCATAGGCGACCAGGATAGGCCCGATCAGCTCCCCATGAGCATGGAACGCGCGTCCAAGCCGTCGAACCACAGGCCGATCGCCAGCCCGGCGGCGGCTTCCAGCAGGGCGGCTCGCTCCAAGCCGCCAGCGGGCAGGGGAGTGCAGCCCAGGTCTTGGACCAGCTCCGTTGCCACCGCGACGGCGTCCGGGGCACCGCACAGCGGGACACCGAGCGGGCGGCCCTCGAACAGCGGCGGGGTCATGCGCCAGACGTCCACGTGGGCGAGGTTGAACGCCTTCACCACCGACGCGCGGGGGGCGTATTCGGCGATCCGGGCGGCCACCGGTTCGCCGGTCGCGCCGGGGGTGTTGGTGCAGTCGATGAGGATCTTGCCGGCCAGGTCGAGCGGCGTGAGCAGGGCTTCCAAGGCGGTGGTGGGGACGGCCAGCAGGATGGCGTCCGCTCGGGCGGCCGCGTCGGCCCAGTCCGCGGCCTCGGCGCCGAGCTCGGCTGCCAAGGCGGCGGCACCGGCGGGGGAGCGGCCGGAAACGGTCAGGTCGTGCCGGGTCCATTGGCCGCCGAGGGCGGACGCCATTCCGCCGGTGCCGAAGAGGGCGATGCGCATGGGAAGGTCTCCTGTCGTCGCGTGGTTGTACGGAAGCGACGTTATGGACCAGCGCAGGAACCGAAAGGTAACCATGGAGTTCATCGCCGATTGCCGCACCCGGCTCGCGTTCGACCTCGTGGCCAACACCTGGCATCCGGTCGTGTTGTGGGCGTTGAGGAACGGCCCGCTGCGGCACGGTGAGCTCCGCACGCGCATCGGCGGGATCAGCGCGAAGGTGCTCACCGAGGCGGTGCGCAGGCTGGAACGCGACGGGCTCGTCGAGCGTGCGGCAGGGGCGTATCAGCTGACTGAGCTGGGGGTGAGTTTCCTCGGGCCGATCGAGGGGTTCGGAAGGTGGGCGGAGGAGTACGGGGATCGGGTGGTGGAGGCGCAGGCTCGGGTGTCGTGAGTGGCAATGCCGGTTCTAACCGGCGCGCCAGCACTCACGACGGGTCCGGTAACGGCCTGGCCCGCGCGAGCTCCAGCAGCGGCACGGCGGCCGCGGCGTCGGTGACCAGCGTCGACACCAGTCCGGACCGCAACACGGCGTCCACCGCCTCGGCTTTCGGGCGGCTGTAACCGATCGCGATCACCTCGGGCACTGAGCTCAGCTCCTCGTGGCTGATCGCCAGCACGTGGTGCGCGAGCCCGGTGCCGAGCGAATTCCCGTCCGCGTCGAACAGCCGCGCGGCGACCTCGGCGGTCGCGCCCCGGGCGGCGATGGCGGCGCGTTCGGCCTCGTCCAGCGCGTCGTACACAGTGGACTCCCCGGCTTCCCACGAACCGATACTCACCACGGCCTTGGTGAGTTTTCCGAACTGCGCGAACGTTTCCGCGATGCCCGGCTGGTGCCGCAGGATCTCGGTGGTCCGCCGGTCGGGCAGGACGAGCGGACCGAAGATCGGGTACGAATCGCCGCCGGACACCGACGTCACGCGGCTGACCGTCTCCACTGAGCGGCCGCGCATGTCCATCCCGGCCTGCACCCCGCACAGCTGCACGATCGGGCAGCGCGGCAGGGTCCGGATCGCCTCGGTCATCGCGTTGACCGACCGCGCCCAGGACAGCCCGATGACGTCGTCCGGCGTCGCGATCTCCTCCAGCAGCCGGGCGGCCAGCGCGCCGACCTGCTTGCGGACGATCTCGCGCGGCTCCGTCTCGGATGCTCGTTCGAGCACGAGGACGCGGTCCAGCCGGTAGGCGCGGCGGATGTCGTCGGACAGTTCGACGTCGATCGGCGCGGGCAGGTCGAACTCGATCCGCACCAGTCCGGACTCGAGTGCCGCGTCCAGCATCCGCGCGACCTTGAACCGGCTCATGCCGAACTCGTCGGCGATCTCCAGCTTCGAGGCGCCCTGCACGTAGAACCGCCTGGCCATGGTCGCCAGCAGCAGCGTTTCGGTCAGCGGCGGTGGCCCCTTTTTCCTGCTCACATGAGCAGGATAGCGCAAAAATGAGCTTTGCCGGTTGACGGATCCGCAGGCAGGGGCCTGTAATGCCTACGCATGTTACCTACGGCATAAGTCAAAATCGCTCAAATGAGCATCTTGGAAGGTGATGACGCATGCGCGCCGCGATCGTGGACCGGCCCGGGGAGATCCGGGTCGGCGAGGTTCCCGATCCGAAGCCCGGGGAGCGCCAGGTCGTCGTGAAGGTGGGTGCCTGCGGGATCTGCGGCACGGACCTGCACATCGCCGACGGGCATTTCCCGCCGACCCCGTATCCCATCGTTCCCGGGCACGAGTTCTCCGGGGAGATCGTCGAACTCGGCGCGGACGTGCCCGCCGAGTGGAAGGTCGGCGACCGGGTCGCGGTCGACCCGTCGATCTACTGCGGATACTGCACCCCGTGCCGGTCCGGGCACGGCAACCTCTGCGCGAACTGGAACGCCACCGGCGACACGGTCAACGGCGCTTTCGCCGAGTACGTCGCGGTGCCCGCCGACACCTGCTACCGGATGCCCGACTCGATGACCTGGGAACAGGGCGCGCTGGTCGAACCCGTTTCCTGCGCGGTGCACGGCGTGCGCCGGATCGGCGTGGAAGCGGGCGAGCGCTTCCTCGTCGTCGGCGCGGGCACGATGGGCCTGATCATGCAGCAGCTCCTGCTCCGCGCGGGCGCGCACGTGACGATGGTCGACCGCAACGCCGCGCGACTGCCGCGGGCGACTGATCTCGGTGCGGCCGCGGTGGCTTCCGATGTGTCCGAATTGGACGATGAACGCTTCGACGCCGCCGTGGACTGCACTGGCGCGGCACCCGCCATCGAGGCCGCGTTCAACGCGCTGCACCGCGGCGGCCGGTTGCTCGTGTTCGGCGTCGCCCCGGCTGAGGCACGCGTCGCGCTTTCGCCGTTCCGCATCTACAACGACGAAATCACCATCGTCGGTTCGATGGCCGTGCTGAACAGCTACGGCAACGCGCTCGACCTCGTCGCGAACGGCTACATCGACACCGAAGCGCTGATCACCGACACCCTTCCGCTCGAGCAGTACCCCGAGGCGCTGGCGAAGATGCGCAGCGGGTCCGGCCTCAAGATCCAGGTGCTGCCCGGAGGTGGTGGCGGTGCGTAAACTCCTGTGCCTCCTTGCCTCGACAGCGTTGTTAGTGACGGGATGCGCCGGAGCCGGGGCGCTCGGCACCGGCGGGCGGACACTGGTCGTCGCGATCGTGTCCAATCCGCAGATGAAGGACGCCATCTCGCTCAAGGGCGAGTTCGAGCAGGCCAACCCCGGGATCAAGCTGAAGTTCGTCTCCCTGCCGGAAAACGAGGCGAGGGCGAAGATCACCGCGTCCACCGCCACCCAGGGCGGCGAGTTCGACGTGGTGATGATCAGCAATTACGAGGCTCCGCAATGGGCGGCCAACGGCTGGCTGGAAAACCTCGAACCGCACATGAAGGCGACGCCGGGGTACGACGAGGCCGACTTCATCCCGAGCATCCGGCAGTCGCTGTCCTATGAGAACCAGATGTACGCGGTGCCGTTCTACGGCGAATCGTCCTTTGTGGTCTATCGCAAGGACCTGTTCCAGAAGGCCGGGCTGGACATGCCGGCGCACCCGACGTGGCAGCAGATCGCCGGTTTCGCCGCGAAACTCGACGACAAGCAGGCCGGGATCGCGGGAATCTGCTTGCGCGGCAAGCCGGGCTGGGGCGAGAGCCTCGCGCCGTTCACCACGATGGCGAACACCTTCGGCGGGCAATGGTTCGACAAGGACTGGAACGCGAAGCTGACCAGCCCGGAGTTCACCCAGGCGGCGAACTTCTACGTCAACCTGCTGCGCGACCACGGCGAGGTCGGCGCCTCCAGCGCCGGGTTCACCGAATGCGGCACGAAGTACGCGCAGGGCAACGCCGCGATGTGGTACGACGCCACGTCGATGACCGGCACCACGGAAGACCCGAAGAGCAGCCACGTCAGCGGCAAGAACGGCTACGTCGCCGCGCCGGTGGAGAAGACGCAGGCGAGCGGCTGGCTCTACACCTGGTCGCTGGGCATTCCGAAGGTCGGCAAGAACAAGGACGACGCCTGGAAGTTCATGGCGTGGATGACGAACAAGGAATACGCGAAGAAGATCGGGCAGACCTACGGCTGGAACCGGGTGCCGCCGGGCACGCGCAAGTCCACCTATGAGATCCCGCAGTACAAGGAAGCCGCGAAAGCCTACGCACAGCCCACTTTGGACGGCATCGCGGCGGCCAACCAGCAGAAGACGATGGTGAATCCGGTGCCGTACCCGGGCATCCAGTTCGTCGGGATCCCGGAGTTCCAGGACCTCGGCACCCGGGTGAGCCAGCAGCTGTCCGCCGCGATCGCCGGTCAGACCTCCGTCGCCGACGCGCTCGCGCAATCGCAGAAATACGCGGAATCCGTCGGAAAGTCCTATCAGGAGGTGCAGCGATGAGCACCCTCTCCGTCCCCGCCGGAACCGCGCCGGCGACCGCACGGCCCGCTGCGAAAAAAGTGACCGGTTCGACCGGGAAACGGCGGCTTCCGCTGCTGCCCGCGTTGATCTTCGTGATCGCGGTGACGCAGATTCCTTTCCTGCTCACCTTGTTCTACTCGTTCCAGTCGTGGAACCTGGTGCGCCCGGGCTCGCGGCACTTCGTCGGTTTCCGCAACTATGTCGACGTCTTCACCGACACGACGTTCCTCGGCGCGCTGCTGAACACTGTGGTGCTGACCGTGGTCTGCGTGTTCCTTTCGCTGCTGCTCGGACTCGGGCTCGCGGTGCTGCTCGACCGGAAGTTCTTCGGCCGCGGCTTCGTGCGCACGCTGCTGATCACGCCGTTCCTGATCCTCCCGGCAGCGGGTGCGCTGCTGTGGAAGACGACGGTGTTCGATCCGAGTTTCGGATTGCTGCACTTCGTGTTCGGCACGGACACCGACTGGCTTTCGCAATTCCCGATGGCCGCGGTGATGGCGCAGATCATCTGGCAATGGACGCCGTTCATGACGCTGCTGATCCTAGCCGGGCTGCAAAGCCAGTCGAAGGAGGTGCTGGAGGCGGCGTCGGTGGACGGCGCGAGCCGCTGGCGCACCTTCGTGTCGATCACGCTGCCGCACCTGTCGCGCTTCCTGCAATTGGCCACGCTGCTCGGCGCGATCTACATCGTGAACAGCTTCGACGCGATTTTCCTGATGACGCAAGGCGGTCCGGGCACGGCCAGCACGAACCTGCCGTTCTACATCTACCAGCGCGCGTTCGAGGGCTTCGACATCGGCCAGTCGTCCGCGATGGGCGTCGTCGTGGTCATCCTGACGATGATCGTCGCGACGTTCGCGCTGCGGCTGATGTTCCGCGCGTTCTCCGTGGACGGAGGAGTCAAGTGAGCACCGCAACCGCCACCGCCTCGCCCGCGGCCACCGACACCGCGCCGCCGCCGCGGCGCAAGACCAAACGCCGCTACGGCCCGGGCACGCTGACCGTCGCGACCTGGATCATCGCGATCCTCTTCGTTTTCCCGTTGCTGTGGATGATTCTCACCGCGTTCAAACAAGAAAACGACGCCTACACCGATCCGCCGAAGCTGTTCTTCACGCCGACGTTCGACCAGATCTCCGGTGTGCTCAACAGCGGTTTCCTGCCGTACCTGGGAAATTCGGCGTTCGTCACGGTGATTTCGACGCTGCTCGTGCTGCTGCTGGGAATCCCGGCCGCGTACGCGCTGTCGCTGGCCCCGGTCAAGGGCACGAAGAACGCGCTGGGCTTCTTCCTGTCGACCAAGATGCTGCCGATCGTCGCGGCGATCATCCCGCTGTACGTGATCTCGCAGAACACCAACCTGCTGGACACGGTGTGGGCGCTGATCATCCTGTACACCGCGATGAACCTGCCGCTGGCGATCTGGATGATGCGGTCGTTCTTCCTGGAAGTCCCCGGCGAAATGATCGAGGCGGCGCGGATCGACGGGGCGAACCTGCCGACGCTGCTGCGCAAGATCATCATGCCGGTGGTCGCGCCCGGCATCGCGGCGACCGCGCTGATCTGCGTGATCTTCTCCTGGACGGAGTTCTTCTACGCGGTCAACCTCACCGCCGCCCGGGCCGGCACGGTGCCGGTGTTCCTGGTCGGCTTCATCACCAGCGAGGGCCTGTACTGGGCCCAGCTGTCCGCCGCCGCGCTGCTGGCCTCGCTGCCGGTGATGATCGTGGGCTGGATCGCGCAGAACCACCTGGTGCGCGGGCTTTCCATGGGTGCTGTGAAGTAAGGGAGAACGCAGATGTCCGCTGAAGTGATCTACGACAAGGCGTCGCGCGTCTATCCCGGCAACCCGGGCGTCCGCGCGGTCGACCAGTTGAGCCTCGAAGTGCCGGACGGCGAATTTCTCGTGCTCGTCGGCCCGTCCGGCTCGGGCAAGTCCACCGCGCTGCGGATGCTCGCCGGGCTGGAGGACGTCAACGAGGGCGCCATCCGGATCGGCGACCGCGACGTCACCGACCTGCCGCCGAAGGACCGCGACATCGCGATGGTGTTCCAGTCCTACGCGCTGTACCCGCACATGACGGTCGCCGACAACATGGGTTTCGCGTTGAAATTGCGCGGTTTCTCGGCGGCTGACATCAAGAAGCGCGTCGACGAGGCCGCCGCGATGCTCGACCTGTCCCGTTTCCTCGACCGCAAGCCGAAGGCGTTGTCCGGCGGGCAGCGGCAGCGGGTCGCGATGGGCCGGGCGATCGTGCGCGAGCCGAGCGTGTTCCTGATGGACGAGCCACTGTCCAATTTGGACGCGAAATTGCGCGTCGAAACCCGCGCCAACATCGCGAAACTGCAGCAACGGCTCGGCACGACGACCATCTACGTGACGCACGACCAGGTCGAGGCCATGACGATGGGCGACCGGGTGGCCGTGCTGAAGGACGGCGTGCTGCAGCAATGCGCCGCGCCGCGGTCGCTGTACGAGAAACCGGAGAATTCGTTCGTGGCCGGGTTCATCGGGTCGCCGGCGATGAACCTGGCGACGCTGCCGCTGTCTGACGGCGGCGTGCAGCTGGGCGACCTGGTGGTGCCGCTGCCCACCGAGGTGCGGACCGCGGCCGCGGGACTGTCGGAGATCGTGTTCGGGATCCGGCCGGAGTCGCTGCGCCTGGTCGGCGAGGCGGACGAGGGCTTCGAGCTGGTGGTGGAGCTCGTCGAGGAACTGGGCGCGGACGCGTACCTGCACGGCAAGGTCGGCGACGACCGGTTCGTGGTCCGGGTCGACGGGCGGACGCCGCCGCGGATCGGCGACAACGTCCGGGTCGCGTTGCGCGGCGAGGGCGAGACGCACGCGTTCGACCCGAAGACGACGCTGCGGCTGGGCTGAACGGAAGTGCCGGTGCTGGCTCTATCCGGCACCGGCACTTCGCTCTCACGGGGGAGACGCTTCCCTCTCGCGCCCGATCCTTTCGGCCGCCCGCCAGACGACGCTTGACGCATGTCGTCGAAGCAAGCCGAGTTGACCCAATGGCCGGGCTACGCCGCCGCGGCCTGGGGAGTGTTGTTCGCGATCCCCAGCTTCGTCTGGGCGACCGGCACCACCTTCGGCGCAACCTCGACGGTATCGCCGTCGCTGGTCAAACTCGCGCAGGACCGGGTGCCGTGGTTTGTGGCCGTCCTGGTGATCACCGGTCTGCTCAAGGTCTTCGGTGCCGTGATCGGCATCAGCCTGACTCAATCGCGTGGCCGGTGGCTAAGCCGCACGATGGTGTTCTGCGGTGCTGGCGCGGCGATCCTGCTGACCTGGCACGGCGGGCTGTTCGTCGTGCAGGGCGTGCTGGTCAAGACCGGAGCTGTCGCCGTCGATCCGGCGTTGTCCGACCTGGTCGGCTGGTACCTCTATCTGTGGGGGCCGTGGTTCATCGCTGGCGGTCTCGCGTTCGTCGCGACTGTCGCGCTGTACCTGCGGCACCACGATGACCGACGCACGTTGACGCGCTACGGAGTGGCGGGCGCGCTGGGTGCGTTGGCCGTGTCGGTGGCCGCGGTGGCCACTGGCATCGGGTGAACTGGGGGTCGTGAGTGTTGATCCCGGATTCTAACCGGGATCAACACTCACGAGCACTCCGGCGAGGACGGTAGCCGCCATCTGCCGCACCGCTTCCTCGGTCGGCGGCTCCCCGGTGCGATCGGCGAAGAGCAGATGGCCAGCCCCGATGAGCGTCGGAGCGAGCGTCTTTACGTCCGATTCCGGAGCGAGCCGACCGAGATCTCGTTCCGCGGCAAGGTAATCCGCGAGCACGTTCGCCGCGTCGGTGGCCAGCGGAATCCCCGGGCCGGGCCGCGCGGCCCGGAGCCGGTGCCGCAGTTCGTCGCGGAAGGTGATCAGGGCGACGATCGACACCGCGACCGACGAGAAGACTTCGGTGAGCACCTCGGCCACTGTCTCGACCAGGTCGCCGGTTCCGGCCCGCAGGTCGTCCGCGCGGGCTTCGAGGCGATGGATCCGGTCGAGCACCAGCGCGGCGAGGAAAGCGTCGAAATCCTCGAAATGCCGGTGCAGCACGCCCTTCGCGCAATCCGCCTCTGCGGTGACGGCGCGGCTGGTGAGGCCGCTGGGGCCCTCGCGCAGCAAAACCCGTTCTGCGGCGTCGAAAAGCTGGGCGCGGACGTCGCGGAGATGGATCCCGGTGGGCACCTCGAAGGTCCTTCCTGGCCATAGTGGGCGCTTGCCCACTATGGTGGGCACATGCCCACTTTACCCCGTCCCGAACCCCATCAGCACCGGACTATGGCGGAGTCGTTCGGCGTCGATCCCGAGCGCTACGACCGGGCTCGCCCGCGTTACCCGGACGAACTGGTGACCGCCCTCCTCGAAGCGAGCCCGGGGAAGGAAATTCTCAACGTCGGCTGCGGAACCGGCATCGAGGGGCGGCAATTTCGCGCCCACGGCGCCGCGGTGCTCGGCGTGGAGCCGGACGAGCGGATGGCGGAGTTCGCCCGGCGCGGTTTCCCGGCCGAGGTCGCGAAATTCGAGGATTGGGACCCGGCGGGGCGGACGTTCGACGCCCTCGTGTCCGGGCAGGCATGGCACTGGGTCGACCCGGTCGCGGGAGCCGCGAAGGCCGCGCGGGTGCTCCGTCCGGGCGGCCGGTTCGCCGCGTTCTGGCACGTCTTCATGCCGCCGGCAGAAATTTCGCACGCACTGGCGGACGCGTTGCGCCGGGCGATGCCGGATTCGCCGTTCAGCGGCAACTACCTGAAAAGCCCCGGCCCGGACGCCTATCAGCCGATGCTCGACAAAGCCGCGGCCGGTTTGGCCGAGACCGGCGCGTTCGCGGAAGCGGAGAACTGGCGCTACGACTGGACGCAGGACTACAGCCGCGACGAGTGGCTGGATCTGCTCGCCACCCAGGGCGGCGTCACCGTGGCGACGCCGGAGCAGCGTGACCAGGTGCTGGCCGAGGTCGCCACGGCGATCGACGCGCGCGGCGGCCACCTGACGACGAATTACTCGACCGCCGTGGTGACCGCCGTGCGTCTCGCGTCGTGAGTGTTTATGCCGGTTAGAGCGGACACGGTGCTGGCTGCTTACGGTGAGGAGCGCCCCAATGTGGCATTGGGTGCGTCGGATGCACCCAATGTGGCGTTCGGTGCGTTGAGCGCACCCAATGTGGCATTGGGTGCGCAAGACCGCGCAACCCGAACCCGCAGAGCGCCACGAGGGTCACTCCTCCAGCGAAAGCGCCTGGCTCGGGCAGATGTTCACGGCCTCGCGCGCCTTCTCGATCAGTTCGCCGTCCGGAGTGTCGTTGAGGACGATGACCGTGCCGTCGTCCTCGCTCTGGTCGAACAGCGCGGGCTCGGTGAGCACGCACTGGCCGGCGCCGACGCACTTGCCGGTGTCCGCGATGATCTTCATGATGGCCTCTTCCTGGCTTGTGGTGGGAGCACTCTGATCTCTACCAGGTCACCGGCAACTGGTACAGGCCAAAGATCGTCGCGTCCTTCTTCACCGGCAGCTCGGCGGCCGGGAGCGTGCACGTGAGCGTCGGGACGCGGCGGAACAGCGTGTCGAACACGATCTGCAGTTCCATCCGCGCGAGGTTCTGCCCGAGGCACTGGTGCGGCCCGAACCCGAACGCGACGTGGTGGCGCGCGCCGCGTTCGAGGTCGAGCTTTTCCGGGCTCTCGAACACCTCCGGGTCCCAGTTCGCGGCGTAGCCCAGCACGAGCACGCCCTCGCCGGCCTTGATCGTGACGCCGCCGATCTCCACGTCCTCGGTCGCGACCCGCGCGGTCGCGCCTTCGACGATCGTGAAGTAGCGAAGGAGTTCCTCGACCGCGAGGAGCGTCTTGCCGGGGTCGGCCTCGATCGTCGCGCGCTGCCCGGGGTTCTCCAGCAGCCCGATGGTGCCGAGCGAAATCATGTTCGCGGTGGTCTCGTGCCCGGCGACCAGCAGCAGGAAGGCCAGCCCGATCATCGCGTCGTGGTCGTAAGTGCCTTCCTCGCGGCGCTTGACGATCTGCCTGCCGAGCAGGTCGTCGGTCGGGTCCTTCTCCTTCGCCGCGACGAGTCCGCTGAGGTATCCGCGCAGTTCCTCGGACGCCTTCTTGCGATCCTCGACGCTGGTGCTGCGGCGGATGAGCGCCATGGTGCGTTCTTGGAAGTAGTCGTGATCGCCGTACGGGACGCCGAGCAGCTCGCAGATCACCAGCGACGGCACCGGCAGCGACAGCTTTTCCACCAGGTCCGCCGGTTTCGGGCCGGCGAGCAGGTCGTCGATGAGGCCGTCGACGATTTCCTGGATCCGCGGCCGCATCGCTTCGACCCGCTTGACGGTGAACTCGCCGAGCACCTCCCGGCGGGCCTCGCCGTGCTCGGGCGCGTCCATCCCGATCATGGCTTTCTGCTTGACGTTGGTGAGGATCGCGGCCCCGCCCTCGGCCAGGAACGGGAAGTTGGGCAGGAACCGGTCGGAGGAGAACCGGCGGTCGCCGAGGATCTGCCGGGCTTCCTCGTGCCGCACGGCCACCCAGGCTTCCTTGCCGCCGGGGATCTGCACGCGCTGGAGCGCGCTTTCCTCGCGCATCCGGACGTACTGCTCCGGCTGGGAGAACGGGCAGGTGCGGGCGACCGGCATGCGGAGTTCTTCAGTGGCAGTCATCGTTTCCCCTTCACCAGGTCACCGGGAGGCAGTAGAGCCCGAAGACGCCGGAGTCGTGTTTGAACGGCAACTGGTCGACCGGCGCGGCGAGACGCAGCGTCGGGATGCGGCGGAAGAGCGTGTCGAACACGATCTGCAGTTCCATCCGCGCGAGGTTCTGGCCGAGGCATTGGTGCGCGCCGAAGCCGAACGCGACGTGGTGCCTGCCGCCGCGGGTGATGTCGAGCTGTTCGGGCTCGGGGAAGACGTCGGGGTCGAAGTTGGCCGCGTAGCTCAGGCCGAGCACGCCTTCTCCGGCTTTGATGGTAACGCCCGCGATGTCGACGTCCTCGAGAGCGACGCGAGTGGTGGCGAATTCCGCGATGGTGAAGTAGCGCAGCAATTCCTCGACGGCGTCGAGGGTTTTGCCCGGATCCTCCTTGATCGCGGCGAGCGCGTCCGGGTTCTCGAGCAACGCGACGGTGCCGAGCGAAATCATGTTCGCGGTGGTCTCGTGCCCGGCGAGGAGCAGCAGGAAGGCCATCGACACGAGGTCGTCGCGGTCGTAGGAGCCCTCCTCGCGCTTCTTCGCGATCTGGCGGCTGAGCAGATCGTCCGCCGGTGCGGTTTCCTTCGCGGAGATCAAGTTGGACAGATACTTCTGCATTTCTTCGACCGAGGCGCTGCGTTCTTCGCCGCTCACTTCCCGGTTGAGGAGCCGTGAGCTGTGCTTCTGGAAGAACTCGTGGTCGGAGTACGGGACGCCGAGTTGTTCGCAGATCACCAGCGACGGCACCGGAAGCGAGAGCGCGGACACCAGGTCGGCGGGCTTGTCGCCGGCCAGCATCGCGTCGAGGTGCTGGTCCACGATCTCCTGGATGCGCGGCTGCAAAGCCTTCATCCGCTTGACGGTGAACTCGCCGACGACGGCGCGTCGCGCCGGGCCGTGGTCCGGCGCGTCCATCCCGATCAGCGAAGGACGCAGTGTCGGGCGGCGCTGCTGGCCGTCCTTGAACAGGATCGGGAAGCCGGGGTTGAAGCGGTCCGAGCTGAATCGCGGGTCGTTCAGCATCGCCCGCAGGTCCTCGTGCCGGTGGAGCACCCAGGCGTGCTGGCCGGTTCGTTCGAGTTCGACGTAGTGCGCGCGAGCGTCGCGGAACCGGTCGTAGCCCGGCGGCGGCGCGAACGGGCAGGTCCGTTTCATCGGGAAAGCGGCCTGTTCCGGCTGGATGCGGCTGGGCTGGGCGACTTCGGTCATCAGAACCCCCTGTGGTGGGTTTGCCCCGTTACGGAATGAATGTGGAGGATTACATTCCGGTTCACTGCCCAAGGTACCGAAGTGGAGGATCGCCGTCCACTAGCAACGGGGTGACAATTGCTGTCCGGCCCGGCTCGCCGGCACGTTTGCGCAGTTGGCCGGGCATGCGAGAATGCGCGCCAACCGGAAGAGGGAAGGCCGGGTTATGAGTGCAGACCCCGAGACGCCGCTGCGGGCGGACGCGCAGCGCAACCGCGACCAGATCATCGCCGCGGCTCGCGTCATCTTCGCCAGTCATGGTCCCGAGGTCCCGATGGAGGAGATCGCGCGCGCGGCCGGAGTCGGCGTGGGCACCCTCTACCGGCGCTTCCCGGACCGCGACGCGCTGATCCGCGCGGTGGCGGTGGACAACTTCGCGGGCGTGCTGGACAACGCCAAACGGCTGTCGGTGGAGGCTCCGTCCGCGTGGGAAGCGTTGGTGCAGTTGCTGTACCACGGCGCGGAACTCCAGCTGTCGATGCAGCTGGCGATGCTTTCGCAGCGGGCGCACGAAATTCTCAAGGACGATCCCGAGGTGGCGCACCTGCGCGAAGCGGTGCTGCTCGAGGTCGACGACCTGGTGGTCCGGGCGCAGGCCGAGGGGGCGCTGCGGAAGGACGTGGGCGCGGGCGACGTCGCGGTGGTGTTCGCGCGCATCGTGCGGCAGCTGCCCGCGCACCGGCTGAAGACGCCGGAACTAGCGACCGCTCGCAGCATCGCGATCATGATCGACGGCCTGCGCGCCGGTCCGGTCACCCCGTTGCCGGGGCGGCCGCTCGGCAAAGACGACTTGATCTGACCCTCTCTTCGGACGCGGCGGGCGGTCCGGGGTTGCTCCGATAGGGGTGATCACACAACGGGCCATCGGGATCCGGCCGGGGACGTCTTATCTCGTGAAAGCCGGTGCGGAGCCGCCGGAAAACGCGAGAGGGGACGAGATCATGAAGAACATCCGCCGCATTGCCATCGCCGTCGCTGTCGCCGGGGGCGCTGCCGCGGCCTTCGCCGGGACGGCCGCCGCCACGACCGCGAGCACGGACTCGTCGGCGCTTCCGTGCACGGCGAACCAGTTCAGCACCAAGCTCGTCTACGGCGGGGCCGGCGCGGGCCAGCGCCAGGCGGCGCTGCAGTTCACCGCGAACGAGGGCGAGCGGTGCGTCCTGTCCGGCCGGGCCGACGTCAACCTGGTCGGCGCGCACGACGTCCTGGTCAACAACGAGGCGCCGGCCGACGCGCCGCCGGTGCTGATCGCGAACGGTTCGTCGGCGTACGCGCCGCTGCACTGGACCGCGATCGGCGGCGAGGACGAGCAGCAGACGCCGAACGCGGTGACCATGACCGCTCCGGCCGACTCCAACCCGCACGGGGACCCGATCGACCCGAACGTGACGGTGGACTGGACCTTCGGCGCGGTGGACGCCAGCGCGGACAGCCACACCGTCGACGTCGGTGCGCTGACCGCCGGTGAAGCGCCTGCCGCGTAAGGATTTCCTGGCTTAGCTCGGCGGTGTTGCGCGGGTGAGGGAATCGAGGACCCGCAGCAGCACCGCCCGGGCGGCGTCGCCCTCGGCCGCGACTGTCCACAGTAGATCCGCGACCTCGTGGTACGGGTCGGCGTCGCTCGCGATGTGCTCGCCCTCCGGGGTTTCGACCATCGCGACGTCGTCGACGACCCAGAAGTCCGCGGTGACCGGGTAGGGCAGGACGACGTCCGCGGGGATGATGCCGAAGCGGATGTTCGGGGTGCCGAGCAGCGCGAGCAGCTTGTGCGCCTGCGCGATCATCACCTCGTGTGGCGCGTTCGGGTAGCGCAGCGCGGCTTCCGAGGTGAGCAATTCGATGGTCCGGCCGGGTTCGTAGAGGATCTGCTGGCGCTGCATCCGCGCCCGGACCGCCTCGGTGATGTCCTGGCCGCCGCCGTGGATCCGGGCGTGGGCGAGCAGCGTGTGCCGCGCGTACTCTGGAGTTTGCAGTAATCCGGAGACAATTCGGAGGTCGACCGCGCGAATTCGTAGCGCGCGGGCCTCTCTGGCAATGGATTCCTCTTGTCTAGCCCGGTGCCCGTCGCGGACCTTGTCTTTCCAGCTGGCGTGCGCGTCGCGGACCCCGACAAGCTGCTCCCGCAGCTGTTCGGCCAGCTCCGGCGGCCCGCCGACGGCGGCGATCCAGGCATCGAGGTCGTCGTCGCCGACGGTCTGTCTGCCGTTCTCGATTTTGCTGACCTTTGGCGCGTTCCAGCCGATGGCCTTGGCGAAATCCTTCCCGGTCTCGTAGCCCGCGTCGACCCGGAGCCGGCGCAGGCGGTCGCCAAGCTCTGCCCGGCGTTTCTCGAAACTGGTAGGCACTCGCCCTCGCTATCGCATGCGGAATTCCTCGAACCCGATGGCATCTTCCCACACCTGGGGTCGAGTTTCGAGAAATCCTGGGCGGCTAGTGCGTCTGAATCGCCGAGTTGCCCTTGCCTCGCCTGCGCCGGTCGTCGTACTCAGGCTTCCTGCGGGAAGAACCTGAGCAGGCCGACGGGGATTTCGACGGCCGTCTCGGTGTCCGGCATGCCGCGTTCGTGCAGTTGCCGCAGCGCCTGCTCGTCGGTGACCCGGTAGCCCTGGACGACGAACGTGCCGCGATTGGTGCGATAAGCGTTGGGGCAGTTGCCGCCCGCGCTGGTGGTGCCGAGGAACTCGAGGGCGAGTGCTTCTTCGGGCTGAGCGGGACGCAGGGTCATGCGGAGTCCTCCTGACGTGCTGGCGGCGCCTGAACCGGACACGGGGCGTCGAAATTTCCCCAATGGCTCATGTTGGCAGAGAATTTCGCGAAAGGATAGAGGCGTGGCGCGAAATGTTGCCGCCTCGTTGATCCTTCGCTCAGCCGAGTTCGGCGAGCGTCAGCGCCAGCGCGTCGACGAGATGCGAGCGGGTGCCGGAGTAGACGTTGATCTGCAGTCCGCCGGCACCGTCCGGGCTGACGAAACTCAACACGCGCCCGCGTCCGGTGAGGTCGATCGCGGACAGCGGGGTGCTGTGCGTCCGGCTTCCGTCCTGCCCGCGGACAGCGACGTGCATCAGGTGCACCGCGTCGCGCCGGGCCCGCATCAGATGCCGCAATTCGTCCGCGCTGGCCGAGGATTCGGCGAGGGGATCGGCGGATGCGCTGTCGTAGTAGTCCTTGGGCACCTTGAGCGGCCGGAGCTTCGCCGGGTCGCAGCAGGGGAGCAGATCGACCAGGCTGCCGCCAATGTCGCGCGGTGAAACGGGTTCGAGCTGCACGGACCGGTTGTCCGTCACGAGCCGCACGGCCTCTCGTCCCGCTGCCGCAACGAGAATCGCGCCGTTGTCCCCGCGCCGATTGCCGAAATCGCTCCAGGAATACACCTCGCGCCGGGCCTCGGCGAGGAGTTCGAGAGTGTCGCGCAGCCGCGGACTGGGCGCGCCGCTCGCCGCGAGCCCGAACCTCGACAGGAGTCCGTACGACTGGACCCGGAGCTTCTCGGAGAACTCGTCGGTCATGAACATCGGCGCGTGCTCGACGACGACCGGCGGTTCGCCGAGTTTCTCGTGGCCCCACAAGGCGAGAAACGCCAACCGCGGCATCCGGACCGGTCTCTCGAGGATCGGCATCGTCGGCGATCTCCCTTAGCCGCCGATAGTCGGTGGCGTAGGAGGCAAGCCAGTGCGGGGGTCCACGGTGCGTTCGCCGTCGTCGTCGACGAGGGAGAAGGCGGCGTCGGTGTCCAGGCCGTATTTGCGGTGGTGTTCTTGGGAGTCTTGGTCTTTGTCTTTGCCGCGGGTCGGGTTTACTCCGCCTGCGCCTGGGGCGCCTCGGGATCCGGGCGTGCCGCGCGGTGTGGTGTTTCCTGGGCGCGCTTCTTCTCTTGTCCCGGTTCCGCTGCCGATGCCTGGCCGGGGCGAGCCGCCGGTTCGGCCGCGGGGTTCGCCGGCGCGGTTGCCTTCCCCGTCTGCTCGTCCGGCGACGTAGCCGCCGATATTGCTTGCGTTTCCGCGTCCGCCTTGCACGGGAATCGATGACCAGGTGGCGCTGCCGCTGCTTGGTCCAGTGCTGTCGGGCATTGCAGAGGGCAGGCCCCAGTGCCTGGTTTCCGTCGAATGCGATGACGGCGGTGCCCACCCGGAAGTCTCTGTCTGGATGTCACTGCTTCCTAGCTGAGATGCCGTACGTGGCCGGGCCATTTGGTCGGGCTCGCGCGTTACGTCAGGTCTGGGAGCTCCATCAGAACTGTGCGCTGGTGAAGGCGTGCCAGGAGACGGGGGCGATTCGTCGGGAGGGGCGCCGGCTCCTTTGTGTCGCGGGCCCGTACCTGGGTGCTTCTCGGGCGGAGCCTGGCCGGGATCGGGGCCAGTCGCGATGTCCTGCCCATCGAAGCTGTCGAGCCGACCGTAGTCGGTTTGCAGATTCTGGCCGTTAGCACCGGAATGCTGCACATAGGCCTGGTAGCGATCGACATTGTGCTGCGCTAGCGCGTTGTAGTCGCTGATCTCCCTCTCTGTGTTGGTCTCCCAGGGAGAGATCCGGTCGAAGAAGTTCAGATGAGGCGGGACGGGTGGCATCTGCTCCAAGGAAGATTTCATCGCATCGAATCCGTGCGCGATGTCGGTCAAATTGAAGCCGTTGGCATCGTAGATCGCCGCGGACACGGTCGTTGTCTCAGCGAATCGACGGATCCGAGCCTTCGCCGCATCCGCACCCCTGCCGGTCCAGGCAGACTCCAATCCTGTGCTCACCCGGGAGAGCAAATCGCTGGCCTCGTTGTGCTGACTGGAGAGGGCTTTCGCCTGTTCCGCTCCGCCGTGCCAACTGGCCGTGCCCGGGCCCGTCAGGATTTTCTGGACCAGTTCGGGTGCGGGCAGCGCTTCTGGGCCAGAGTCCCCATGCCAGAGTGTTGAGGCGAACTTGCCAAGGTCGTCGACGCGATCGCCGATCCAGTGACCAGCATCATCGATCATCTCGAAGAAACCCATCAGGAGCCTGCCCGTTGCCACAGGTTGGCGGCAACGATTCCGGCAGCTTGCGCGGCGACCCCGCAGGGATCGACCTTTCCGGCTTTGCTTTCGCCGAGGGTGATCGTCACATCGACAGACAAGTCGTCTGAAGTCCCAAAGCTGACCTGGCACGTACTGTTGAGTCCAATACCCTCGAAATCGGAGAAGGCGACCGCTGGGAGTCCTTGAATCGGAGGGAGCGGTCGCCAGACCTTCGCTTTCGGTTGGCTGTTCTGATAGACGGCGCTGAGCCCCTGATGATCCTCGGTGACGTACCCCACGCGCACGGCAGCTCCGGAGTCGATGTTGTGCCAATCGCAGGTCGGGCCGAGTCTTGCCTCAATGCGCGGTTTACCAGGGGGTGTCGTGGTGATGATGCGACCCACTTGTGTTTCGGTCAGGGCGGTCCGGCAGGGATCTCCCGACAGGGCCGACGCGGGCAACGGGTGCTCGACTTTGGGTGCTCCGCTGTGTGGCAGTGCGCTGGAGGTTGATGGCGCGGGGTGAGCTGCGCCGGTGGGGGCGGGTGCCGGGCCTCTGGAACAAGCTGTGGCGAGGACGGCGAACCCGATCGCAGCGATCGGGGCTAGGGCATGACGGGGAGTCATCCTGCGAGTCCTGTTACGTTCTTGCCCGACGCGGCGTTTTTCACGGAATCAGCAGCTGATTCTTCGGAATTCTCAGTAGTCCTGAGTGCTTCTTCCAGTCTTAGTACCAATTCGTTGGAGTAAGCATGCAGGTGTTGCACGTTCGCAATGCCAGCTCCGAATGCTCCGGTCGCGGGCTCGTTGCCGAGCAGCTTCGCCTGGTAGGCGTTACTCGCAACATCGTCTGCGGGAGCGGTGAGCCGAAGCAAGGACAGGGCAGCTGCGCGCATGTCGCCGAACTGCTTGCGGGCCTGCTTGGCCAGTTTGAGCATGCTGCGGGCGTCGTCGCGGCTTATGGTGAAGCCGGGGCCCGGCGGTGTTCCGGTGCCGTCGGTGATGGTGATGGTGAAGTCCGGCAACCAGTTTCTACCTGCGTTCGCGGCAGGCTGGTCCATGTCCTCGCCCTCCCCAAGACACGGCGGACATTTCGCGCAACGGTCGGTTCGGTGCCTCGCGGCGGTATTCACCGTAACCGACGGAGCACGGTAAGTCGTGGGGGTGCGGCGCATTCGCAGGAAATCGGCAAGGGATTCGCGCAATTGGGCGAATGTGACTGTTCGAAAGGAATACGGCTGCGGAAATCTTTGTGCGGAAAAGCGACGTTGTGGCTTGTCGGGCACAGGGCGGTTCACTCTACTCCTTCTTGGTTGGCCGCCCAACCTAAGGAAAGCCTGCCCGACGCGCAATTTTTCGAGCTTCCGCAGACAAAACCGCCGTTCCGGGTTAACCGGAACGGCGGTCTGGGTGAACTCGAATGTCAGACGCCCATCGGGTGCCAGACGGTCTTTGCTTCCAGGTACCGCCGAATGCGGGACAGGTCTGGCTCCGCGGTCCAGTCCGGTTCGGTGTCGGGGACGGACAGGACTCGCTTCACCGTCCCGGCGGCTTCTTGGGCCAGGGTGACTCGGTCGGCGGGGGTGGCGCCGGTCGGGTCCAGGGCGTTGACGTCGCCGTGGGAGGCCAGCCAGGGGCCCAGTTCCGCGGCTCGGCCGGTGAGGATGTTGGCGGTGCCGCCGGGGACGTCGGAGGTGGCCAGGACCTCGGACAGGGTGATGGCGGGCAGGGGGCGGTCCGCGCTGGAGACCAGGACCGCGGTCGAGCCGGTGGCCAGGACTGGGGCCAGGACCGTGACCAGGCCGAGCAAGGACGACTCTTGCGGGGCCAGGACTCCGACAACTCCGGTGGGTTCGGGGGTGGTGAAGGAGAAGTACGGGCCGGCTACCGGGTTGGCGGCGCCAAGGACTGACGCGATCTTGTCGGTCCAGCCCGCGTACCAGACCCAGCGGTCGATGGCGGCGTCCACAATGGACTCGGCCTTCTTCACGGCGACGCCTTCGCAGGCGGCTACCTCGGCGGCGAACTGGGCGCGGCGGCCTTCCATGACCTCGGCGACGCGGTACAGGACCTGGCCGCGGTTGTATGCAGTTGCCGACGACCAACCCGGGAACGCCTTGCGGGCTGCCGACACCGCGTCGCGCAGGTCTTTGCGCGATGCGTGGGCCGCGTTGGCCAGGAAGGAGCCCTTGGAATCGGTGACGGGGTAGACCCGGCCCGATTCCGAGCGGGGGAATTTTCCGCCGATATAGAGTTTGTAGGTCTTCGCCACCGAAATTCGGTCAGACATTGAGGTAGGCCTCCAAACCGGTGCGTCCGCCTTCGCGGCCGAAACCGGACTCCTGGTAGCCGCCGAACGGCGCGGCGGGGTCGAAGCGGTTGAACGTGTTGGCCCAGACAACGCCTGCCCGGAGCTGGTTCGCCATCCACAGAATGCGCGAACCCTTCTCGGTCCAGATGCCCGCGGACAGCCCGTACGGCGTGTTGTTCGCCTTCGCCACAGCCTCTTCCGGGGTGCGGAAGGTGAGGACCGACAGCACGGGGCCGAAGATTTCCTCCCGCGCGATGCGCATCGACTGGTGGACTTCGGAGAACACCGTCGGCGCGAAGAAGAAACCGCGGTCGGGCACCGGGCACGGGCTGGTCCAGCGTTGCGCGCCTTCGGCGTCGCCGGATTCGACCAGGCCGCGGATCTTCGCCAGCTGCTCGGCCGAGTTGATGGCGCCGAGGTCGGTGTTCTTGTCCAGCGGGTCGCCGAGGCGCAGCGTCGAGACCCGGTAGCGGAGTTTCTCCAGCACCTCTTCGGCTACCGACTCCTGCACCAGCAGTCGCGAGCCCGCGCAGCAGACGTGGCCCTGGTTGAAGAAGATCCCGTTGACGATCCCCTCCACCGCCTGGTCCAGCGGGGCGTCGTCGAACACCACGTTCGCCGCCTTGCCGCCGAGTTCCAGGGTCAGCTTCTTTCGGGTGCCCGCGACGGTGCGCTGGATCAGCTTGCCGACCTCGGTGGAGCCGGTGAACGCGATCTTGTCGACGTCCGGGTGCTCCACAATGGACGCTCCGATGTCGCCGGCGCCGGGCAGGATGTTCACCACGCCCGGCGGCAGCTCCGCCTGCTGGCAGATCTCGGCGAACACCAGCGCGCTCAGCGGGGTGGTCTCGGCAGGCTTGAGCACCACGGTGTTGCCGGTGGCCAGCGCCGGCGCGATCTTCCACGCCAGCATCAGCAGCGGGAAGTTCCACGGGATCACCTGGCCCGCGACGCCGAGCGGTTTCGGGTCCGGGCCGTAGCCCGCGTAGCCGAGCTTGTCCGCCCAGCCCGCGTGGTAGAAGAAATGCGCGGCCGCGGTGGGCACGTCGGAATCGCGCGATTCCTTGATCGGCTTCCCGTTGTCCAGCGTTTCCAGCACCGCCAGCTCGCGCGAGCGTTCCTGGATCAGCCGGGCGATGCGGAACAGGTACTTCGCCCGTTCGGTGCCGGGCATTTTCGACCAGACCGACGTGTACGCCTTGCGCGCGGCCTTCACCGCGGTGTCCACATCGGACGCTGACGCGGTGCCGACCTCGGCGAGGATCTCCTCGGTGGCCGGGTTGATCGTCTTGAGCGGCTCGCCGGAGCCGTCGACGAATTCGCCGTTGATGAACGGCTTGTAATGCTCTTTCAGATTGGCCAGAGCGCGCGATTCCGGCGCGGGCGCGTATTCGAAGATGCCCATGTCAGTCCACCGTCACGTAGTCAGGGCCGCTGTAGTGGCCGTCCACCTGGGTGCGCCGCTGCAGCAGCAGGTCGTTGAGCAGGCTCGACGCGCCGAACCGGAACAGATCCGGCGTGAGCCACTGCTCGCCCGCGACCTCGTGCACGGCGACGAGGTACTTGATCGCGTCCTTCGTCGTCCGGATCCCGCCCGCGGGCTTGACGCCGCGCAGTTCGCCGGTGCGCTCGTGCCAGTCGTGCACCGCCTGCAGCATCACGTGCGTGACCGGCAGCGTCGCGGCGGGCGACACCTTGCCGGTGGACGTCTTGATGAAGTCCCCGCCCGCCAGCAGCGCTAGCCAGGACGCGCGGCGCACGTTGTCGTACGTCGCCAGCTCGCCCGTTTCCAGGATCACCTTCAGGTGCGCCGAGCCGCAGGCCTCTTTCACGGCGCGGATCTCGTTGAACACCTCCAGGTAGCGGCCTTCGAGGAAGGCGCCGCGGTCGATCACCATGTCGACCTCGTCCGCGCCGGCTTCGACGGCCATCCGGGTGTCGGCCAGCTTGACCTCGCGGCTCGTGCGGCCCGCCGGGAAGCCGGTCGCGACGCTCGCCACCCGCACCCCGCTGCCCGCGAGCGCTTCGACGGCCGTCTCCACCAGGTCCGGGTACACGCACACGGCCGCGACGCGCGGGCAGTCCTGCCGCTCGGGGTCCGGCCGCATCGCCTTGGCGGCGAGGCCGCGGACCTTGCCGCGCGTGTCGGCTCCCTCGAGCGTGGTCAGGTCGACCATCGACACCGCGGTGTCGATCGCCCACCGCTTGGCTTCCTTCTTGATGCTCCGGGTCGCGAGCCCCGCCGCGCGCTGCTCGACGCCGACCTGGTCGACACCGGGCAACCCGTGCAGGAACCGCCGCAGGCTCGCTTCGTCGCGAGTGACGTCCGTCAGCGGCGACGGGGTTTCCGGCGCCGCTGCCGGGCTGGTGGTAGCTGTCATACCGCTGAGTGTAGGTGCGCGACAGCAGGCGCCGGAGCGCTCACCGGAATCTGTGGACAGCTGGTCACGGGCTCGCGGTTGTCCACAGCCGCGAGCCGGGAGCGGTGGTTTTTGTCGGTGCTGTGTGCAGTCGGGTTCAGGACTCGATCCGCGGCGCGTTCATGTCCTTGGCCGGCTTGCGGTAGACCACGACGCCGCCCCAGAAGCCGAGGCCGTTGATCGTCACGGTCGGGGCGGTCGGCGGGGCGGGCGGCGCGCCGGACTTGTCCTCCAGCATGAACGCGCCCATGAAGCCGATGCCGGTGACGTTCACGTTGATGTCGTCGGGCACCGTGATCTCGATCCCGCCCATGATCGCGACGGCGGTGATCGTGCAGGACTTCTCGGCGAACCGGGCGCTGCGCAGGTCGATCTCGGCACCGCCCCAGAACGCGAAAGTCGTGTGCTGCTGCGGCAGGACCCAGCTGCCCTTGCGCACGGCCCCGGACATCACGCCGATTGACACGGCGGAACCCGGATGCCCGCCGACGCGGTTGTCCGGCAGCCCGAGCGCGCGCGAGGGGGCGGGCTGCAGCGCGGCCGAAGCGGTGGTGGCGACCGCGGCGCTGCCGGGCAGGTCCGCCGTCACCGGTTTCAGATCGGCGAACGTTTTCGCGGAGTAGACGCTGGAGAGCCGCTCCTCCAGTTCGTTGATCGTGATGCGGCCTTCGGACAGCGCCTGGTGCAGTACCTGCGCGACCTGCTCCCGATCGGCGTCCGACACTCGCATCTGGTCCGGGCCCGGCGTGGCTGGGTCTTCACTCACCTGGGGCAGCCTAGTCCTGTCGGGTCTGGCTTGGGTCCGTCGAACGGTGGATAGGGGGATCATGGCGTGATGGATTCTGCGTTGGTGGGGACCTTGGTGCTTCCGGACGGGGCTGTCGTGCGGGCCCGGGGGCTGGGGAAGCCGAAGCCGGAGGGGCCGGAGCCGGAGTTCGGGTTGTATCTGGGGTCTCGGCGGATGCGGGCCAAGTACGACCCGTCGTTGGGGTGGGAGCGGCGGTGGGTGCTTTGGCCGGACTTTCTGCTGCCGAGGGATCGGGAGGGGGCTCGGCGGGAGATTCTGGGGTTGCATGAGCGGGCGGTTGCTGGGGAGGCCGTGGAGGTGGCTTGTCTTGGTGGGGTTGGGCGTAGTGGGACTGTGTTGGCTTGTTTGGTGACGATTGGTGGGGCGGGGGCTGACGAAGCCGTCGCTTGGGTTCGGGAGAACCATCACGCTCGGGCAGTGGAGACGCCTTGGCAGCGGCGGTGGGTTCGGTGGTTTGCTGAGTCTCGGTAGGGGGCGGCTCGTCGCCTGGCGGCGACATTGCGCCCGGTGGTTGCGTGGGGCACCCCGAAGGTTGATTGTGCTGACGGTCTGGGGGTGCTTGTCAAGGCGGGAAAGATGCCTTGACAAGCACCCCCGAACCGCAGGGAGGCTTCGTATCGGGGTGCGGGGGAGGGGCTGGGTGCCTCGAACGTTGGGTGCATCGGCTGCGGTTTGGTGGTTGGGGCTAGCGCCCCAATGTGGCATTGGGTGCGTCAGATGCACCGAACGCCGCATTGGGTGCGTGGGACGCACCCAATGCCACATTGGGGCGCATCTCGGAGGGGTTCGCGCGGGTCGGAGGTACGTGAGGGGAACCCTGAGGGAATCAGAGTTCCTGAAGGTGGCCCTCACGGACGTAATCGGGCCCACGAACGCGCGGGGAATGAGTGGCGTCCCTGAACTGGGCGGCTAAGTTGTGCGGCATGGATGTGCACGTCGTCGATCACCCGCTGGCCAAGGCTCGTCTCTCGACCATGCGGGACGCTCGGACGGACAGTGCCGCGTTCCGGGCCGCGTTGCATGAGTTGACTGTCATGCTCGTTTATGAAGCCACGCGGGATGCGCCGGTGCGTACTGAGCGGATTCATACCCCGGTCGCGCGGACCGACGCGTATCGGCTGGCCAGTCCGCCGTTGCTGGTGCCTGTCTTGCGGGCTGGGCTGGGGATGGCTGACCAGGCGCACAAGCTGATCCCGGACGCGCAGATGGGGTTCGTCGGGCTCGCTCGGGACGAGGAGACGCTCAAGCCGACTCCCTACCTCGAGTCGCTGCCCGAATCTCTCGCGGATCGGCCGGTGCTGGTGCTTGATCCGATGCTCGCGACTGGTGGGTCGATGGAGTACACGATTCGGCTGCTGACCGATCGTGGGGCTACTGACGTCACCGCGATCTGTGCGCTTGCCGCGCCGGAGGGGCTCGCGCATCTTGAGCAGACTGGGCTGCCGGTTCGGGTGGTCACCTCGAGCATTGACGAGCGGCTCAACGACTCTGGGTTCATCGTGCCGGGGCTGGGGGACGCGGGGGATCGGCAGTACGGGGCTAGGTAAGCCAGCCGGAAGCGTTGGCGTGCAAGGCCTTTTCATACGCGTCGGAGACGCTGAAGCCGGCTGGCAGGCGGCCGGACAGTTCCAGGGACACCAGGCCGTGCACGAAACCCCACAGGCTGACTGTGATCAGTTCCGGCGCGACGTCCTGGAACTGGCCGGACGACACCGCGGCGCGGACGACTCCGGTCAAGGGGGCGAGGGTTGACTGGGCGACCTCGTCGGCTTCGGCGTTCGGTTCGAAGCCGGGGACGGAGCGGCTGAACATGATCGCGTACAGGTGCGGGTCGGCCAGGGCGCTTTCGCGGTAGGCGATGCCCAGGCGCACGAGGTCGGGTACTGGCTCGCCAGTGAGGGGGACCGTCGCGAGGCGGGCGCCGAAGCGGCGGAAGCCTTCTGCGTACAGGGCGTTCACCAGGTCCGGTTTGCTGCCGAACAGCGAGTACACCGCGGTGGTCGACGTGCCGGAGTCGGCGGCCAGTTTTCGCAAGGACAGCGCCTTGGGGCCGTCCGCGGAGATCAGTTCGCCTGCCCGGTCCAGGAGCTTCAGCCGGAGGGATTCGTCGTGGGTACGGGGGCGAGGCATGTACCCAGCGTAACGCAACAACGTTATAAAACGCGACCGTGACCGTCGTTGAAGATTTGACCTGGAGTGCACTCCAGGTCGTACTGTCGAGCGCATGAGCTACTCGATAGCGGAAGCCGCACGACGTAGCGGCCTGTCGATCGACACCCTCCGGTACTACGAACGGATCAAGCTTCTCGAACCGCCCGCTCGCGATTCGGCGGGGCGGCGCGCCTACTCCGACGAGGACCTGAACTGGCTCGGCTTCCTCACGAAGCTGCGGCTCACCGGGATGCCGATCAAGAGCATGCGCGAGTACGCCTCGCTGCGCAGGCACGGGGTGGCCAGCGCCGGACGGCGCAAGGCGATCCTCGTGGAGCAGCGGCAGTCGGTCGCCGACCGGATCGCCGAGCTGCAGGGTTGCCTCGACATCCTGGACTACAAGATCGCCAACTACGAGCAGGTCGAGCGCAAGGCCTTCGGCGTCGCGCCCGAAATGGAGGGAATTTCCGCGTGATCGGTACGAGGAAGCTCGGCGCACTGGAGGTCGGCGCACAGGGGCTCGGCTGCATGGGGATGAGCTCGGCCTACGGCGTGCGCGACAACGACGGCGAGTCCGTCGCCACGGTGCACCGGGCGCTGGAACTGGGGGTGACCCTGCTCGACACGGCCAACGTGTACGGCGCGGGGGAGAACGAGAAGCTCGTCGGCAAGGCCATCGCGGACCGTCGCGACCAGGTGGTTCTCGCGACCAAGTTCGGCATCGTGCACACCGACGCGGGCATGACCGCGCGCGGTGACGCCGCGTATGTGAAGCAGTGCTGCGACGAGTCGCTGCAGCGGCTCGGGATCGACCACATCGACCTCTACTACCAGCACCGCGTCGACCCGAACGTCCCGATCGAGGAGACCTGGGGAGCGCTTGCCGAGCTGGTCGAGGCCGGGAAGATCCGCTACGCCGGGATTTCCGAGGCGGGCGCGGAGACGATCCGCCGGGCGCACGCGGTGCATCCGGTGACCGCGTTGCAGAGCGAGTGGTCGCTGTGGACGCGCGGGATCGAGGACGAAATTCTCGGTACTTGCCGGGAGCTGGGGATCGGAATCGTGCCGTTCTCGCCGCTGGGCCGCGGGTTCCTGACCGGCGCGGTCACGTCGGTGCAGGAGCTGCCCGAGGGCGACATGCGCCGCGGCCTGCCGCGGTTCGCCGAGGACAACCTCGCGCGCAACATGGCGATCGTCGAGGCGCTGCGTGCGCTGGCCGCGGACAAGGGCGTCACGGCGGGGCAGCTGGCGCTCGCCTGGGTGCAGGCCAAGGGGGCCGACGTCGTGCCGATCCCGGGCACGAAGCGGCGGAAGTACCTGGAAGAGAACGTCGGCGCGGCCGAGCTGGAACTGTCCGAAGAGGACATCGCGGCGATCGAGAAGGCCGCTCCGGCCGAGGCGGTCGCGGGTGCGCGGTACCCGGAGGCGCTCGCGCGCGTCACCGGCAAGTAGCGGTCGAGCCGAACGCCCCAATGCCACATTGGGTGCATCTGACGCACCCAATGTGGCGTTCGGTGCGTCGCACGCACCCAATGCCGCATTGGGGTAGCGGCGCCGGTGTCCCAGGGACCGGGTACGTTCTGAGGGATTTCTGAGATCTTCCGACCACTCTGATCGCCGTCAGATCAAGGCGACGCGGGAGGTCGGTGTCATGGCGGACGTGCTGGACTACCTGGTGGTCGGAGCCGGGCCGGCGGGATTGCAGCTCGGGCGGCAGCTGGGCGGGGCCGGGCGAAGCTACCTGGTCCTGGAGCGCGGGTCCGTGCCCGCCGCGTTCTTCACGCGATTTCCCCGGCACCGCACGCTCATCTCGGTCAACAAGAAATACACCGGATGGACCGACCCCGAGCTGAACCTGCGGGTCGACTGGAACTCGCTGCTCGACGACGGGCCGGACCCGCTGGTCTTCACCGACTACAGCGCCGAGATGTTCCCTCCGGCGGAAGCATTTCTCAGCTACACCGCCGATTACGCGGCGAAACACGACGTCAAAATCCGGTATGACACCGAGGTTGCGCGAATTTCGCGCGCGGACGACGTCTTCACGGTCACCGCCGGCGACGGGGAGAAGTTCCGCGCGCGGCGGCTGATCATGGCAACCGGCGTGACCAAGCCGTATGTCCCGGACGTGCCGGGCATGGAGCTGGTCGACCAGTACGCCGATTACGACACCGATCCGGAGCAATTCATCAACCAGCGCGTTCTCGTGCTGGGCAAGGGAAACTCCGCATTTGAGACGGCCGACAGCATCAACGCCTTCGCCGCGGTGCTGCACGTCGCCGGCCCGCGACCGGTCAAGCTCGCGTGGCGTACGCACTTCGTCGGACACCTGCGCGCGTTCAACGCGGGCGTGCTCGACATGTATCAACTCAAGCTGCAGCACGCGATCCTCGACGGCGACGTCCGCGAGATCACCAAGGACGACGACGGCTATCACGTCAAATTCGCCTTCGCGCGTGCCAATGAACTGGTCAAGGAGATCCGGTACGACCGGGTCATCGCCGCGACGGGGTTCCGGTTCGATGCCTCGATGTTCGACGAGGGTTGCCGCCCGGAGATGGCGATCAACGACCGGTTCCCGGCGCAGACCTCGTCGTGGGAATCGGTGAACGTGCCGGGACTCTATTTCGCCGGGACGATCACTCAGGCCCGCGACTTCAAGAAGGCCACCAGCGCGTTCATTCACGGCTACCGCTACGGCGTGCGCGCGCTTTCCAAGGTGCTCGACGAGCGTTACCACGACACCGAATGGCCGAGCACGGCGGTGGCCAATAAAACCCCCGAACTCGTCGACGCGGTCATTCAGCGAATCAACCGTACTTCCGCGCTGTACCAGCAGTTCGGCTTCCTCGCCGACGTCCTCGTGGTCGACGGCGACCAGGCCCGCTACTACGAGGAAGTCCCGGTCGACCGGTTCAAGGACACCGCACTGGGGGAGAGCGCCAACGCGTTCGTGATCACCCTCGACTACGGGCCGGACCACGACAAGATCGATCCGTTCGACTTCACCGTCACCCGCGCGAGCCAGGACGTCGCGAACGATTCCGGCGAGGGGCATTACCTGCATCCGATCGTCCGGCATTACCAGGGCGGCGAATTGGTCGCGACCCATCACGTCACCGAGAACCTCGAAAACGAGTGGAATCGCCCGGTGCACGTGGACGCGTTGACTGCCTTCTTCACCAAGCAGCTCTGACATGCGCACGATCGCGGAGCTGGAAGCCATCGCACGCGAACGGATGGAACCAGCGCACTACGACTATTACGCCGGTGGAGCGGGCGAGGAAGCCACCTTGCGCGCCAACGAAGAAGAATTCCGCCGCCGGGTGCTGGTGCCGCGTGCACTGCGCGGAGTCGGCAAACGCGACCTGACGGTGGAAGTCTCCGGGTCGACGATGTCGATGCCGATTTTGGTTTGTCCGACGGCATTCCACCGTCTCGCACACTCCGACGGAGAACTCGCGACCGCGCAAGCAACTGCGGAAGCGGGCACCGTCTTCGTGTGCAGCATGGCCTCGACGACGGCCGTCGAGGACGTCGCCAAGGTCGCCGACGTGTTCTGGTTCCAGCTATATCCCCAATCAGACCGGGAGTTCACCGAAGCGGTCATCAGCCGGGCGGAGAACGCGAGCGCGCGGGCATTGGTGGTGACGGTCGATTCCGCGGTGCACGGACGGCGGGAACGCGACCACCGTCACGCATTCCACGATCTCCCTCCGGGGCTGGCCGCCGAGAACATGCGCGACGCTACCGGCCGGGTGCGGGATATCGAGATGCCCGCCGACCTGACCTGGGACGATCTCGCCTGGTTGCGCGAAACCACGAAAATGCCGGTGCTGCTCAAGGGAGTGCTGCATCCGGAGGACGCCCGTCGCGCGGTGGCGGCCGGAATCGACGGGCTCGTGGTGTCCAACCACGGCGGACGGCAACTCGACGGCGCGATCTCGAGCCTGGCCGCGCTCCCCGAAATCGTGTCCGTTGTGGACGGTCAAGTGCCGTTGATCCTCGACGGCGGCGTGCGAAGCGGCGCGGACGTCGTCAAAGCGCTCGCTCTCGGCGCAGACGCGGTCGGCGTCGGCAGACCGGTGCTGTGGGGGCTCGCCGCGGCGGGTCAGGAAGGGGTCGCTGAAGTGCTGGAGCGGTTGCGCGAGGAGACGGACACCGCGCTCGGGCTTTGCGGCGCGCGGACGCCCGGCGAGCTGACAGCGGACCTGGTCCGATGAAACGGCTCGTGCTCGCCGCCGCGGCCGGGCTGGTCGCGACCAGCCCGAGGTGGCTCCCGGGCCGGGTCGTCGCGATGCGGAACCGGATCTTCACCCTGGTCAACGGGGACGAGGGCTACCAGGTGCCGGTCGAGGACTTCCGCCGGGTGTACGCCGATCCGGCAGCCGACGGACGCAGCGAGGGCGCCGCGCTGTCCGACCTGTTCTGGTACTGGCTCGCGCCCGGACCGCAGGTGCACCAGGAACATCTGGAACCGGGCCCGCGCTACGACGAGGTCGCCAAAACCACCCGGAACATCCTGGTCAAGTCCAAGGCCGAATCGCAGGCGCTGACCGAACGGGTCGCCGCGCGCGTGCTCGGCCGGATCGAAACCGGGCCGGGACGGCTGCTCCGGCTGCGCGACGAGATGATGCCGGTCTGGGCCGAGCTGTACTACGAGCTGGTGTTCGGCGAACCGTGCCCGCCGGAGGCCCGGGACCTGATCGTCGGGCACGCCGACGACGTCGTGTCCGCGCTGAAATGCGTACGCCCGCGCAACATGCGTCGCCGCGCTCGGCTGACCGCGTACCTGCGCCGCCGGCTCGACGACGTGCCGCATCCGCTGCCGTCGCGGCTCACCCGCGAGGAGCAGGTGTTCTACCTGCAAGGGACGTTCTTCAACACCGCGGTCGTGCAGATGTCCGAGGCGATGGCGCACCTGCTGATGGTGCTCGCCGAACATCCGCAGGTGCAGCGCAGGCTCGCCGAAAACCCGGACGACGACGAGTATTTCGACCGCGTGCTGGACGAATGCCTGCGCACGTACCCGCTGTTCGGCATCGCGCACCGCATCACCACCGGCGACATCGAACTGGCCGACCGGACCATCGACGCGGGCACCGTGCTGTTGTTCAGCTACCCGGAGTTCCACCACGCCGGAGTGGACCGTGCCGACGAGTTCGACCCGGTGCGCGGGGCCGGTTGCCCCGCGCACCAGCAGCGAAATTTCTTGCCGTTCGGCGTCGCGCAAAACCGGCCGTGCCCCGCGCGCGGCCTCGCCCCGGTGACGATGCGCGTGGTCACCAGGGAATTCCTGCGCCGGTTCGCCCTCACTACGAGCGCCGCGCACACCCGCTCGATTCCCAATCGCGGACCGGTTTTCGCCACCCCGCGCGGATCGCGGCGAAATCCCCGCACCGCATTGGCCTACCTGGCGGTGCGCGATCGCTGGGAAGACGTGTGGCGCAGCCTCGCGCAGCTGGTCTTCGGCACCTACATGGTGCTCGACGCGCGGCGGCTTCGGTTGTGCACCAAACACTTCCAAGGAGGAACCCGATGAGTGCCGTAGAAGCCGCACCCGCGTTTTTCCTGGCGGCCGTGGTGATCCTGGTGGCCTGCCGGGCGGTGAACGCGCTCGCCGTACGCCTCGGGCAGCCGCCCGTGGTGGGCGAGATGGTCACCGGTGTGCTGCTGGGTCCGTCGCTGCTCGGACTCCTGCTCCCGGGCGTACAGGAATGGCTGTTCCCGGACTCGGTGCGCACGCTGCTCTACCTCGGCGGCCAGATCGGGCTCGTCATCTACATGTTCGGCGCGGGCTACGAGTTTCGGCTGAGTGCGCTCAAGGAAGGGAGGAAGACCGTCGCGGCGGTTTCCGCCGCGGGCACAGTCGTGCCGCTCGCGCTCGGCGTGGGGGTGAGCGTGCTCGGCGCGAACTGGGCCGGAATCCTGAAACCCGGGGTGTCGCCGGTGGTTTCGGCGGCGTTCGTCGCAGTGGCGCTCGCGATCACCGCGTTCCCGATGATGGCCCGGATCATCACCGAACGCGGCTTGGGCAGCACCCGATTCGGCTCGCTCGCGCTGGCGTGCGGCGCTCTCGACGACGTGCTCGCCTGGATCCTGCTGGCCGTCGTTCTCGGCATGCACGCCGGCACGGCCGGTCCGATCGCGACGGCCATCGGCGGCGGCCTGCTGTTCGTGCTGCTGATCTGGCTGGTGGTCCGGCGGATCGTGGCGCGGGTGATGGACAACCCGCGGGTCCCGGTGGATCAGCGGATGCTCGTCACCGCCATGTTCCTGTTCGGTGCCGCCTGGTTCACCGACGTCATCGGCCTGTACGCGGTGTTCGGCGCGTTCATGCTCGGGCTGGTGTTCCCGCGCGGCGAAGCGGCCGACGCGGTGCTCGCGCGGATCATGCCGGTCGGCCGGGTCGTGTTCCTGCCGCTGTTCTTCACCTATTCCGGTCTCAACACGCGATTCGCGCTGCTCGCCGACCCGAAGCTGCTGATGTTCGCGCTGGTCTGCATCGCGGTCGCGGTGGTCGGCAAACTCGGCGCCTCGTGGGGCGCGGCGCGGCTGACCGGCGAACCGCAACCGGTCGCGCTGCGGATCGGCGTGCTGGTGAACGCGCGCGGACTGATGCAATTGGTGGCGTTGAACGTGGGGCTGTCCGCCGGAATCGTTTCGCCCGCGCTGTTCACCGTCCTGGTGCTCGTCGCGCTCGTCACCACGATCATGACCTCGCCGGTGCTCGGCTGGCTGGACAAACGCGACGCCCGCCGGTACGCCGACGGAGAAATGCCCGAATTTCTCCTCACCGGACGAAGCTGAACGATTGCCTACGAAAGTCGAGGGTCGGATGGCCGGATCACTGCGAGTATGGACCTGTGCACGATGAGGCAGAGACCCCGGCGGCTTCCCGGGTGCTCCTGGTCGAGGACGATCGCGATCTCGCCGGGATGCTCGTCGAATTGCTCGCCGGAGAAGGTTACGAGACCGAAGTGGCCCACGACGGCCAGCGCGGCCTGCACCTCGGGCTCACCGGACGGCACGCGGTGGTGATCCTCGACCGGCGGCTGCCGGTGGTCGACGGCCTCTCGGTGCTGGCCCAGCTGCGCCGCCGGGCGGTGCCCGCGCGGGTGCTGGTGCTGTCGGCGCTGGGCGAACTGGCCGACCGGGTGCACGGCCTCGACACCGGGGCCGACGACTACCTGGTGAAACCGTTCGAGACCGACGAGCTCCTCGCCCGGGTGCGCGCGTTGTGCCGCCGCGACGAGGAGCACGCCGAATCCCTCCCGCTCGGCGCGGCGGCGCTGGACCTGCAGCGGCACGAGGTCGTGCTGCCGCGCGGCGAGCGGGTGACGCTGTCCGGACGCGAGTTCGAACTGTTGCGCACGCTTGCCCAGCGGCCCAAAGCAATCCACCCGCGGGCGTCCCTGCGCGCGGGGGTGTTCACCGAGTCCGCCGCCGAGTCCATTGTGGACACCTATGTGTACTACCTGCGGCGGAAGCTGGGGCGGGACGTGGTGAAGACGGTGCACGGCCTCGGCTACCAGATCGGGGCGGTGTGACCACCGTCGTCGCCCCGGAGGCGCGGGCGCTGCGGCGCGCGCGGCGGACCATCGCGGGCCAGATCGCCGTGGTGATCACGATGGTCGTGCTCGCCGCGGGCGTGATCGCGTACTGGGTGCTCCTGCGCGGGCAGTCCGCGGAGACCGAGCGGCAGCTGGAATTCGCGTTGAGCCACGGGCTTTCCGCGACCCCGCCCGGATGCACCTACCTGGTGACGCCCGAGGGACACGCGCCCGCCGGGCGGCTGCCGTTCACGCTCCCGCCGGTCCCGCAAGTGCCGCACGACGGTGATGTGGCGACGGAAGAACGCGTGCTCGACGGCGCGACGTACACCATCCGCACGGTGAACCGCGGCGGCGAAGTCTGGCAGGCGTACTTCAACGAGCATTACCTGATCTCTGACCGCGAGCAGCTGTTGTTAGGGCTCGGGGTGGCCGAGCTGGTGGTGCTGATCGCGTCGGTGATCAGCGGGTATCTGCTGGCAGGGCGGGCAATTCGGCCGCTGGGCGAGGCATTGCGCCGGCAACGGACATTCGTCGCCGACGCGTCCCACGAGCTGCGTGCGCCGTTGACCCGGTTGCACACCCGCACGCAGCTCCTCGCCCGGCGCGGCGGCGCGGGACCGGCCGAGCTGCAAACCCTGGTCTCGGGCACTCGGGAATTGGGCGCGGTGGTCGACGATCTGTTGTTGTCCGCGCAGGCCTGTGCCGAGCGGCCGCACCTGGAGCCGGTGCAGCTGGCGGTGCTGGCGGAACAGGCGGTGGCGGCGGAATCGGTCCGCGCGAACGACCGGCAGGTGGACCTCCGGCTGAGTCGTTCGCCGGGGCTGGAGGACGTGGTGCCGGGCGTGCCGACCGCGTTGCGGCGGGTGCTGTCCGCCTTGCTGGACAACGCGATCGGGCACACGCCGCCCGGCGGGTCGATCGAGGTGATTCTCGCCAATCCGGACGCCCGGCACGTCGAACTGCGCGTGTGCGACACCGGAACCGGCTTCCCGCAGCAGGAAGCAGAACGGCTTTTCGAACGGTTCGCCCACGGGGTGCACGGCGAGGGACGACGGTTCGGGTTGGGATTGGCGTTGGTGCAGGAAGTCGTGACCGGACACGGCGGGACCATTGCCGCGTTCGGAAAGCCTGGGGTCGGCGCGACGTTCACGCTGCGCTTTCAACGGGCTTGAGCTTTCGGGCCTGGAACTTCTTGTACAGGAAGAAATAGAGCTTGATGTACTGGCCGACCAGGACGGCGTTGATGATCGTGCCCTCCCGGATGAAATGCGGTCCGCCGAGGAAGATCAGCCCGATGCCCGCCGAGATCGCCAGCAGCGTGCAGTCGAAGACCGTCTTGATGTTTCCCCATTTGCGGCCGGTCTTCTTTTGCAGGGTGTTGACGAACAGGTCGATCGGCATCAGCACCAGATTGGCGCGGATCATCAGGAAGAGCCCGAACGCCAGCATCGCGTCGGCGAGGAACAGCAACGCGAGATTAGCCGCGTAGGGCGCGAGCGAGATCCACTTCGTCGCCATCAGGTTGAAGTCGAGCAGTGCGGCCAGAATCAGTGCTGGAACCAGCGAGAACAGATTCTTGAGTTTGAAGGCCCTTGGCAGCACCAGGAAAGTCAGCCCGAGCATGAGCACTTCGAGCATGAGATTGAACGTGCCCTGGCTGAGCGGCGGGAGCACGAGCGTCATCGTGCGGGTCAGGCTGCTTTGCGGGGAGATGCCGATCCCGGCCCGGATGGCCAGGCCGAGACCGAGCGTCAGCAGGTAGATGCCCGCGATGTAGGTGATCCACCGCCGCACCACGTTTCCGGTGTCGATTACTCCCGCGTCTTTGTCGTAAGGCACGACCGCGACCTCCTCGTTGAGGGTTACTTCATGAATCCGAAACGGTCGAGCGAGATGAACAGGGTCAGGAGTTTGTTGACGACGGGCTCGCCCTCGTTGCGGTTGCCCAGTTTCTCGAGCGCGGCGTCGACCGAGCGGGTCGCGTCGACGAGTTCGGCGAGGTTCATGTCAGCCATCACGCCGTAGAATTCCAAGGGCAGACAGGCTTTCGTCTCGCCTTCCTCGGTCACGATGCAGCCGCCGACCAGGGTGTCCAACTGCTTGAGGTTGGCGTACATTTCCGCGCTGTCGCTGCCGACGCTCACGAAGTACGCCGACGGGGCGGGCCAGAACGTCGACACCGCACCGCGGTCGATCGAGACGCCCTTGAACAACCCAGTGACGATGTGCCGCTTTCCGTCGGCGTAACGCTGCACGACCGAGATCCGGTTGAGCCGCTCGCCTTCGTGCTCAGGCACGACCGCGCCGTCGCGGAACGGTACCCAGATCTCTTGGGCGAACTTGAGATGCCCGCGCCCGTAGACGTCGAAAAGCAGCACCTTCGCCTGGTCGCCTTCGGGCGAAATTTCGAGCGGCACCAGGTCGAGTTGCTCGGCGGTCAAATCGGCGAGACCCGGCTTCGGTTCCTTGGCCAGGCTGGAGTAATCGATGCCGACACGGTTGAGCAGCTTGCGGTCGCGCGCGACGAGTTCGCCGCCCTTGAAAACATACCGCGGGTTGATCTTCGCGAGGCTGTCGGTGAGGACGATGTCGGCGAAGCGACCCGGGCTGAGCGAACCGAGGTCGCGGTCCTTGCGGAACGAGCGGGCGGCGTACAGCGTGCCCATTTTGATTGCCTTGATCGGCGGCATTCCCATTTCGATCGCCAGCGAGATCACCCAGTCGATATGGCCTTGCCGCAGGACTCGGTCGACCGAGATGTTGTCCGCGCAAAGCTGGAAATTCTCCGCGGGCCAGCGCCGTTTCACGATGGCACGCAACATGGTCCGGATGACCTCGGGACTTCCGACGCCGAACTTGATCTGCGTGTTCAGCCCGTAGCGGACGCTCTTTTCGATGTCGTCCTCGTTCCAGACGTCGTGATTGTTGTCGACGCCGATCGCGGGCATGTAGTTCAGCAGCATGTCCGACAGCGCCGTGACACCCCAGTGGCAGTTCACGAACCCGGAATTCGCCCGGCCCAGCGCGGACTTGCGGAAGTCGTCGGCGTCCCCGGTCATGTAGGACAGGTGGGCCAGTTCGCCCAGCCCGATCACCGGATCCATCTTCAGCATGGCCTCGGTGACGTCGGTCGAGGTCTTCTTCCCCGGCGCGAACGCGTAAAGCCGATACGGCAGCTTTTCGTGGTCGGCAAACAACGTCTGGACGGCTTCCACCGCCTCGTCCCCGGCCGCGCTGGCGAAGTCCAGGGTTTCCCCGAAGACCGTGGTCGTTCCACTCGGGACGATCGCCTCCCCGAACGCGGCCGGATGCGCGAGCTGCGACTCGAAATGCAGATGCGCGTCGATCAAACCGGGGATCGCGTAAAGCCCTTCGCCGTCGAAGACCTCGCGCACCCGCACGACCGACTCGTCGGGGTTCAGCGCGACGATCCGCTGCCGGTAAACGAGAAGCGAGCCGGGATAGACACTTTCCGTGTGCACGTCGACGATGTGGAGATTGCGCAGCAGCAGGTCCGCCTCCTGCTCGCCGGAGAGGATCCCGAAGATCGTCCGCACGTGATCTTCTTGCGCGGCAACGTCTTCGGCCGGGATCGGGGGATACGTCGTCGGATCCTGCACAGTGTCCTCGCTTCGCTGTCGTTGGTGCACTGATAGAACCCGGCGCATACCGTTGCTGACAAGCATTCATTTTCGTACGACGTGTACTCTTTTTTCGTACGCTAAGGAGGGCTAGGGAGGTTCACCCGTGCTCCACTCGCGGTTGCTGCAGTACATCGACGAAGTGGCGCGCCTCGGCTCCATCCGCGCGGCCGGCGCGCGGCTGCACGTCGCGCCGTCGGCGATCAACCGGCAGATCCTGCTGCTGGAGGCGGAACTCGGCCAGCCGCTGTTCGACCGCCTGCCGCGCGGGATGCGCCCGACGCCGGCCGGCGAGGCGCTGCTCGCGCATGTCCGGCGCACGCTGCAGCAGTACCGCGAGACCGTCGCGGACATCCGCGACCTGCACGCGCTCGGCAGCGGCGAGGTCGTGATCGCCACGATGACCGGCCTGGCCAGCAGTGTCGTCGCCACCGCCGCGGCGGCGTTCCGGGCGCGACATCCGCGGGTCCGCATCTCGATCCGCACGATGACGACGCAGGACATCCTGCACGCGGTCGAGGCCAGCGAAGCCGATCTCGGGCTCGGCTTCAACGTCCCGCCGTCGGCGCACCTCGAGGTCTGCTGGCAGATGAACACCCGGCTCGGCGTGGTCGTCGCCCCGCACCATCCGCTCGCCGGCGCGGACCCGATCCCGCTCGCGCAGTGCCCGCCCTACCCGCTGATCTTCGCCGACCGCTCGATGGTCATCCACGGCATCGTCGCGGAAGCCTTCGCCAAAGCCGGTCTCGACATCGAACCGGCCTTCCACACCAACTCGATCGAGACGATGAAACGACTCGCGGCCTCCGGCGACGCCATCGCGTTCCTCAGCGAATTCGACATCGCCGAGGAGATCCGCGACGGCCGCCTCGTCTTCCGCCCGGTCCGCGACGCGTTCAGCAACAACGTGGTTTCGTTGGTGCGGCGGGAAAAGCACGGCCACGGACTGGCGAGTTTGTTGCTGGCCGAGGACATCGTGGGCGCGCTGGCCCACGCGCAGACTCCGCGGCCGTAATGCTCAACCCGCCCGGCTCTGGCCTGACGCTGCGAAAGTACGTGAGGGGAACCCTGAGGGAATCAGATTCCCTCAGGGTTCCCCTCACGTACCTCTGCGGGAGTCGAGCTGGGCGGGTCAGTCGGTGAGCGTGTCCGTCGGCAGCAACGCCCGCAGCCGCCGAGTCGTCGCCTCATATTCGACGTAAGCGCGCGAGTTATCCGGCCCTCCGGCGGCCATCAGTTCGTCGTGCGCGATCGCCTGTTCCGCGATCACCGACGCGAGCAGCACCAGAAACCGAGCCGAACGCTCGGAACGGACCGCCATCTCGGCGGAACCCGGCAGACCCCGCTCGGCGAACCCCTCGAACACAGCAGTGTTCTCGCGCTGCTTCTCCGCCAGCAACCGGCAGGTCGCCGATTGCTGGCGGAGTTGGTCGGCATAAGCCACCTGCGGCGAAGCGGCATCCCCGGGCTGGCTCACGCCCGACATGATGCCCGTTCCCCGCCGCGGGCAGCCACCGGCTCGGTTCCTAGAGCACGACCACCGCGAACACCTCGGAGGTGGCGGTGGCGAACAGGGTGGTTTCGGGGTGGAAGACCCGCAGCGTCAGCGTCCCGGACACGTTCAGCCGGAGGCCGAGGTCGAAGTCGTTGTCCGGCAAGCACGAGGCGGAGGCGAGGTTCACCCAGACCCCGGCCTGGGTTTCTTCCTGCAGGTACAGGATCTCGTCGTCGGCGCGGCCCGCCGGTCCGGTCGCCACGTGCCCGTGGATCCGGATCTGCTCTCCCTTGTGCACCCTGGACTTGACCGGCCCGGCCTTGATGTGGACCGGCTTCTTCTTCGCGGCCTGGTGCGCGGCCGGAACCGCGGCCTGAGCGGGCACGGCGGTCAGACAGAGGCCGCTGAGAGCGAGGGACAAGGCGAGACCGGCCCATCGGGCGGGTCGCCGCATCGAGGTAGTCATGAACTTCACCGCAGTCCACTGCCGCTCGCGCCGCTGCCCAATTCCCTCGACGGTCGGGGGACAGCCACCGGCAAGAGGGAAGGCGTGACCGTCGGTGAGAAGTTTCGTGACAGTGTTTTAAAACGGTGTTATGGTCGCTTCCGCACCCCAAGGAGGCGACCATGCACGGCCCAGTCCAGTTGTTCACCGTCATCGCGCTCGTATCGCTGCCGACCGTCATGTACGGCGGCTACGCGCTCAGCGGCGTCCTGCGCCGCGGCGACCTCACCGAGAAGCAGCGCGGATTCTTCCGCGCCGGACATGCCCACGCCGGCGTGCTGCTCGTCCTCACGCTCGCCGCGTTGCAGCTGGTCGAGCACGGCGGCCTCGGCGACACCGTGCGCTGGATCGTCTGCTTCCTGCTGCTGTTCGGCGTGCTCGCGCAGTCCGGCGGGTTCTTCCTCGCGATGCTGCGCACCCGCGTCGGCATGAGCGTCACCACCGGCGGCGCGGTGCTGCTCGGCGCGGCCATGCTCCTCACCGCCTACGGCGTCGCGTTCCCCTGACGAAACGGCTGGCGCCGGGTCGTTAAGCTGGATGACGTGCCTGAATACCTGTCAACTGCGCCTGTCAAGGGGACCCGAGACTTCCTCCCCGCCGAGATGTCCGTCCGTACGCAGGTGTTCGGCCATCTCTACGACGTGCTGGAGCGCTACGGCTACCTCCGCTACGACGGCCCGGTCCTGGAGCAGGCGGAGGTCTACGAGCGGAAGTCCGGCCAGGAGATCGCCGACCAGCAGCTGTACACGCTCACCACGCGCGGCGGCGAGCGGCTCGCGCTGCGCCCGGAGATGACGCCCTCGGTGGCCCGGATGATCGCCGGCCACGCGAAATCGCTGTCGTTCCCGGTGCGCTGGTACAGCCACCCGAACTGCCACCGCTACGAGCGCCCGCAGCGCGGCCGCGTCCGCGAGCACTGGCAGATCAACGCCGACATCTTCGGTTCGGAAAGCGCGAACTGCGAGATCGAGATGTTCGAGCTGATCCACGACCTGATGGGCGGCCTCGGCGCGAGCCCGGACATGTTCGCGGTGCGCGTCAACGACCGGAACCTGCTGTCGTCGGCGCTGACCGACGTCGTCGGCATCTCGCCGGACCACCTGCCGCAGGTGTTCGCGCTCGTCGACCGGTGGGAGAAGACCTCGGCCGAGGAGCACGCGGCCAGCGCGGCCGAGATCGGGTTGTCGGACAAGCAGTACGAGAAGCTCGCCGAGGCGCTCAGCGCGGGCCCGGCGCTGCTCGACGAACTGCCCGCGGAGGTCAAGGCCGAGTCGAACCTGGTCAAGGTGCTGTCCAGCAGCGCGGCGAGCCTGGTCCGGTACGAGCCGCTGATCGTGCGCGGGCTGGCGTACTACACGTCGACGGTGTTCGAGGTTTTCGACACGTCGCCGCAGAACCGCCGCGCGCTGTTCGGCGGCGGCCGGTACAGCAACCTCGCCTCGATGTTCACCAAGGAGCAGATCTCCGGCATCGGGTTCGGCATGGGCGACGTGACGCTGATGGACTTCCTCGACACGCACGGCCTCACGCCGCAGCCGCGCAGCGAGGTCGACGTCACCGTCATCCCGGTCACCGAGGACCTGGCGGACCCGGCCCGCGACGTCGCGACGACGCTGCGGAAGGCGGGCCTGCGCACGTCGACCCCGCTGGAACTGCGCAAACTGGGCAAGGAGCTCACTCGCGCGGACAAGGCGGGCGCGGTCGCGGTCGTCATCGTGGGCGAGGAGGACTGGGCGGCGGGCCGGGTGACGGTCCGGAGCCTGGCCACCCGCGAGCAGCAGCAGGTCGCGCTGGCGGACGTGCCGGCGGCGGTGCGGGCGATGGTCTCGCCTGCCTGATTTTCGCCGAGACGGGCGTCGGTCTTCGGACCGGCGCCCGTCTTGTTTATCCGTCGAGCGGCGGATCCGGTGCGGTTTCGTCACTCACGGCAGTCGGTCGCCGCCGAATCGGCCACTCGACTGGACGCTCCACAATGGACAGTCAAGATCGCCGCGCTCGCCCCGGGCGCGAGGGTCGATGGTCCACTGACTGGGACGACGGCCGGGTCAGATCCAGGTTTCTCCGGCTTTGCGGGCCTGGTCGGCGCCCTCGGAGTTGATTCGAGCACGCTTGGTTGTCATTGCAGGGTCGTCATGATCGGTTCTTTGTAGTACCCTTGCGTAGTCGAGGTTGATCGCCTTCGTTGCGAACCCTTGACTTGGCCTGTTGCCGGAGGTCGACCCCCAGGGCTTCCGGTGACAGGCCTCTTTACTTTCCCCGCACTGGCTTTCGGCCCCGCTCAGCGGCCGCCGCTCACATGAGCGTCGCGGCAAGGGTTCCGCCGAGTTCGGTCACCGCTTCCAGCGCGGCTTTGTCCGGTTCGCCCGTCACGAGCACGGGCTCGGCCACCCGGGTCCAGCCGAGCCCGGTCGTGATCGCGTCGAGTTGCCGCACGGTCCCGGACGTGTCGTTGTTGCCGTGCACGTACGCCCCGAACGGACGGCCTTTCGTCGCGTCCAGGCACGGGTAGTACACGGTGTCGAAGAAATGTTTCAACGCGCCGCTCATGCTGCCGAGGTTCGCCGGCGTACCGAGGAGGTAGCCGTCCGCGGCCAGCACGTCGGCCACTGTCGCGCCGAGCGCGGGACGGCGGACGACGTCGACGCCTTCGATGTCCGGATGGTTCGCGCCGGCGAGCGCGGCCTCGAACATCGCCTGCATCGACGGCGACGGCGTGTGGTGCACGATCAGCAACGTGGGCATGGTTCTCCCGTCAGCGCAGCAGCGCGGTGATCTCCTCGCGGACCGCGTCGAGAACTTCCGTCGCGCTGCGCCGCGCGTCGGCGAGCTCCCCGGTCACCGGAGCCACCACTTGCAGGTACGCCTTCAGTTTCGGTTCCGTGCCGGACGGCCGCACTACGACACGCACGCCGTCGCCGCTCAGCCGGAGCACGTCGGCGTCCGGCAGGAGGTCTTCGAGCGTCACCGGCACACCGCCGAGAGAGGCGGGCGGGTTCGCGCGCACCGAGGCCATGAGGCGGCCGCGCACGGCGAGATCGGTGACCCGCAACGAGACTTGATCGGTGAGGTGCACGCCGTGCCGGGTCGCGATGTCGTCGAGGACGTCCAGCAGGGTGCGGCCTTCCGCCTTGAGCGTGGCCGCCAGGTCCGCGCCCGCGACCGCGGCGGAGATGCCGTCCTTGTCGCGAACAAAACTCGGGTTCACGCACAGTCCGAGGGCCTCCTCGTACGCGAACACCAAGCCGTCGCCCGCGCGGACCAGCCATTTGAACCCGGTGAGCGTTTCCGCGTAGCGCGCGCCCCTTTCCTTCGCCACTTCGCCGAGCAGCGACGAGGACACGATCGTGGTGGCCACCAACGGATCTGGATTGTCCGTTGTGGACAGAACGTGCGCCCCGAGCAGGACGCCGGTCTCGTCGCCGCGCAGCATCCGCCAGCCGTCGGGGCCGCGGACGCCGAGCGCGCACCGGTCGGCGTCCGGGTCGAGCGCCACCGCGAGGTCGGCGTCCACTTCGGACGCCAGCGCCAGCAGGAGGTCGGTCGCGCCGGGTTCCTCGGGGTTGGGGAACGAGACGGTGGGGAAGTCGGCGTCCGGTTCGGACTGGGCGGAAACCAGGTGTACATCGGTGAATCCGGCCCGCGAAAGCGCGGCCCGCAGGGTCTCCGCGCCGACGCCGTGCAGCGCGGTCGCGGCGATCCGCAGCTCGCGTGTCGTGCCGCGCGGCAGCGCGCCGACCGCGGAAAGGTACGCCTCGCGCGGGTCGACAACCTCGGCACCGGGCTTGCGCGGAATGCTCCGTGCGGCCGGGGCCGACTGGATCGCGCGCTCGATTTCGCCGTCGGACGGCGGCACGATCTGTCCGCCGGTGGCGTCGTAGAGCTTGTACCCGTTGTCCGCGGGCGGGTTGTGCGACGCGGTGATCTGGATTCCGGCGACCGCGCCGTAGTGCAGCACCGAGAACGCCAGCACCGGCGTCGGCAACGGCTGCGGCAGCACCTTCACCGCGAATCCGGCGGCAGTCAGCACTTCGGCCGCCGCGGTGGCGAACGCCTCCGAACCGTGCCGGGCGTCGCGGCCGACCACGACCACGCCGCCCGCTTGCCCCTGCGCGGCGAGCCACGCGGCGACGCCCGCGGTGGTCCGCGTGACGACCGCGACGTTCATCCCGTTCGGACCCGCGCGCACCGGCCCGCGCAGACCCGCGGTCCCGAACTCCAGCGGCCCGGCCATCCGGTCGGCGATCTCCTCGGCCGCGCCGGGCTCCTTGCCCATCGCGCGGGCGAGAACGGCGGTCAGTTCCTCGCGCGACGCCGGATCCGGGTCGTCGGTGATCCAGCGGTATACGGAATCGCGCAGGCGGGAATCGAGGCTGTCGGACACCCTGGCCAGCTTACGCGGATCCGGAAACTGGGTGGTGCCTGGCGATACGCTCGAGCGGTGCGCATACTTTTCACTTCCCTCGCGTCTTACGGACACCTCTATCCGTTGCTGCCGCTGGCCGTCGCCGCGCGCGCCGCGGGCCACGACGTGGTTTATGCGACCGCCCCCGACTTCCATCCGACGCTCGAGAAGGCAGGCCTCGAAACCGCCGCCGCCGGGCTGACCCTGCAGGAGGCGTTCGGCCGCCTGTTCGCCGGGGACACCCGCGGCCGCCACGAGATCCCGGAAGCCGAGTTGAACGAGGCGATCGGCAAGGGGTTCGGCCGGCTGCTGCCCACCGAGTTCATGACCGACCTCGCCCCGGTGCTCGCCGAGCGGAAACCGGACCTGGTCGTGTACGAAGTGGGCAATCCGGGCGGCGCGTTCGCCGCGCACCGGGCCGGGATCCCCGCGATGGCACACGGATTCGGCCGGGTTTCGCCCGGCGGCCTGGTGGAGCACATCGCCAAGCGGATCGGCGAGCTGGCCGCCGAACTCGGCCTCACCGGGGACAGCAGGCTGTTCTGGGGTCATCCGTTCGTGGACATCTGCCCGCCGTCGGTGCAGGCGCCCGAGTTCGTCGCCGGGGCGCGGCGCGTGCCGCTGCGTCCGGTCGGCTGGAGCGAACCGGGCGAGCTGCCGTCCGGCATCGAAGGCCGCGACCGCAGCCGTCCTCTGGTGTATCTGACGCTCGGCACCACCGGAGCGAGCCAGGCGCATCTGCTGACGTCGGCGTTGCGGGGACTGGCCGCGCTCGACGTGGACGTGCTGGTGGCGACCGGTCCGTCCGTCGACGTCGAGGCGCTCGGCGAGGTGCCGTCGAATGTGCGGCTGGAGGCGTGGGTTCCGCAGTCGGAACTGCTGCCGCACGTCGATCTGGTGGCGCACCACGGCGGAAGCGGGACCACGCTGGGCGCGTTCGCCGCCGGGGTGCCGCAGCTGGTGCTGCCGCAGGGTGCGGACCAGTTCACCAACGCCGACGCGGTGGTCGAGGCCGGTGCGGGCGCGAAGCTCCTCGGCGACGAACTGACGACGGACGCGGTTCGGGAGACCGCCAGCCGGTTGCTGTCGGACAGCACGGTGGCGGACGTCGTGCGCGCGCTGGCGGCGGAGGTCGCGGGGATGCCTTCGCCGGAAGAAGTAGTCGCGCAGCTGCCGCAATACGTGTGAGCTGCTTGCGCCCCAATGTGGCGTTGGGTGCGTGGGACGCACCGAACGCCACATTGGGTGCGTGGGACGCACCCAATGCCACATTGGGGCGCTCGCCGGAACTCACGCGCGGGCGACGAGTTCCTTCAGCAGCGAGCCCATCCGCGTCGCCGACTGCCGCCCGGCCTCGAGGACTTCCTCGTGGTTGAGCGGCTCGCCGGTCATGCCCGCGGCCAGGTTCGTGACCAGCGACAGCCCGAACACCTCGAGTCCGGCCGCGCGGGCGGCGATCGCCTCCAGCACGGTCGACATGCCGACCAGATCCGCGCCCATGGTGCGCAGCATCCGGATCTCGGCGGGCGTCTCGAAGTGCGGTCCGGGCAGGCCCGCGTACACGCCCTCCTCCAGCGAATCGTCGATCTCCCGCGCCAGGTCGCGCAGCCGCTTGGCGTAGAGATCGGTGAGGTCGACGAAGTTCGCGCCGACGATGGGGGAGCGCGCGGTCAGGTTGAGGTGGTCGGAGATCAGCACCGGCTGTCCGACGCTCATGCCCTCCCTCAGCCCGCCCGCCGCATTGGTGAGCAGCACGGTCCGCGCGCCCGCCGCCGCGGCCGTGCGCACGTTCTGCACGACCGGGTCGATGCCCTTGCCCTCGTAGTAATGCGTGCGGCCGAGCAGGACCAGCGCGCGCTTCTCGCCGATCCGCAGGGACCGCACCGTGCCGCCGTGGCCGACGGCTCCGGGCGGGGTGAAGCCCGGCAGTTCGCCGAACGGGATCTCCGCGTCGGCGGTCCCGATCACGTCCGCGGCCGGACGCCATCCCGAACCCAGCACCACGGCGATGTCGTGCTTCTCGACGCCGGTGCGCTCGGCGATGACGGCCGCGGCCGCCTCCTCCAGGTTGCTCATGCCGCCGAGCGTATCCGGGCACTGCGCACGACGAGGAACGCGACCAGGCCGAACGGCGACAGGAAGATCGTCAGCAGGAGCAGCGGGCTGAGCACCCACCACGGGATCCGGTGCGTGCGCGCCTCGAAAAACATCCAGCGCGCGATGAACAGGTCGAACGCGATGAGGTGCGCCCAGACCAGCGCGGCCCCGTACGGCGTGCTCAGAAACCCTTGCAGCACCCCGAGATCCGGTCGTTGCATGGCGTGCCACAGCTCCCCGAAATGCGGGACGGCCAGCACGAAGTACCAGACCAGCGGCAGCAGCGGCACCCACGGCGAGGCCAGGACCCGGCGGGTGCCGCGCCAGCCGGGCAGGAAGATCATCAGCGCCCAGAACGGCACCGCGACCGGGAACGTCCAGGCGAAGACGGTCAGGTCGCTCACCGGACCGCCTTGCGGACCGGCACCAGCACCGACGCCGCGACAGCCGCCGCGACGACGCCGACCAGCAGGCCGGCCGCGGCCAGCGTCGTGCCGCTCGGGTAGATGAGCGGCTCGCCGCGTTCGGCCTGCCACAGGATCAGCCCGACGAGACCCGCGTAGCCGATCGAACCCGTCCACACCAGCCGCACGCGCACCGCGCTCTCGCGCAGCCGGGGCAGTCGCGTGGCGAGCACCGCGAGTCCGAAAGCCAAGAGCGGCAACGCTTGCAGCCCGTGCAGGCCGATGAAGTGCGCGATGCGCAGGTCGCCGCCGGTGGTGCTCCAGCCGAGCAGCGGAAGACCGGGGCCGCCGTCCGCGACGCCGACGCTGTGCGCGCCGATGAGGTCGGAATGGCCGGTGGCCTTGATCGTGGCCCGCTCGATCGGAGTCGGCTGGGTCATGGTCGCGCCGAGACCGGCGCCGATCAGCGCGACGACCGCGCCGGTGCGCACCGCCCAGTACACCGCGCGGTCCTCGATCCGGGTGAACATGAGCACGACGGTGCCCACGAGCGTGGCGAGCCAGAGCGCCGCCACCATCACGCCCATCGCCTGGAACAGCGCGGCGTCGAACGGGGACGTATTCGCGAAGTGGCTCGGCCGGGCGCGGGCCGCCTGGAAGGCCATCGCCACGTATTCGGCGGCGAACAGCACGACGGCGACGGTCGTGGCGACGCTCGCGACCTTGCGCGACCGGCCGCGCAGCAGCGAAACGAGCCAGCTCCAGGTGAAGAAGTAGAGCCCGCCGGACACGGCGAACTTGAACGGCTTCGCCCACACCGGCGAGCCGAGCAGGGTCCGGTGGTCGATCAGCATCGCCGCGATGGAAAGCACGGTCGCGACGGCCATCGCCCCGGCGAACCACAGCGAAGGCCGGTGCCAGGTGCGCATCCGTGCGGTGTTCAGCGTCGCGGGCGGGTCGACAGTGGTGGTCATGAGGTTCCTCCCAGTATGGATAGTGCTGCTCTCCACTATGGGAAGTTAAACTATCCATCCTGAGATGTCCTCAGGGTTTTTCCCGGAAGTCCGGAAGTAGGGTCGAGCGGGTGCGGATGGCAGAGCTGAGCGCCGAGTCCGGGATCCCGGTGGCGACGATCAAGTACTACCTGCGGGAGGGGCTGCTCCCGGCCGGCGAGCGGACCAGCCCGAACCAGGCGCGCTACGGCGAGGAGCACGTGCGGCGGCTGAAGCTGATCCGCGCGCTGGTCGAGGTCGGCGGGCTGTCGGTGGCGACCGTGCGGGAAGTCGTGGCCGCGGTTGATTCAGATCGGGCCGCGTACAACGTGCTGGGGGTCGCGCAGCGGGCGCTGACCGTGTTCAAGGCCGAGGTTCCCGTCGATGACCGGGAGTGGGCGATGGGGTTGCTGACCTCGATCGCCAAGGAGCACGGGTGGAAATTCGGGCCGGACAATCCGGCGGCGGATTTGCTGGTGGGGACTCTCTGCACGATCCGTGCGCTGGGGCACCAGGCGTTGCTCGATCAGCTCGGGCGGTACGCGGAGATCGCCGATCGGATCGCTGAGGCCGACTTGGACACCCTTGAGGCGGGGGTGTCGATGGACCGGATCGTCGAGGCCACGGTGGTGGGGACGGTGCTGGGGGATCGGCTGTTCGAGGGGTTGCGGAGGCTGGCGCAGGCCGCGGAGACCGCGCGGCGGTATACGGAAGGGTGAGCGCGGTCCCCGGGAAGGCTTTCCCGGGGACCGCTTGTGGTCAGGCCAAGGGCAATTCGGCCATCGCGTTCGCCAACTGTCCGGCGGTGTCTCCGGCGGCCCAGACGTGTCCGTCCGGGCGCAGCAGCACGGCGGACGTCGGCCAGGGCAGTTCGGTTTCGTGCAGCTGGAGGTCCGCGTTCGCGGCCAGGTCCTTCAGCGCCGGGATGGCTTCCTTGGCGAGCAGCACCGGACGGCCTTCGCGTAGCAGGTGCAGTTGCTCGCGGGTGGCCGGGAAGCGCTGGCCTGCCAAGGGACTGTTGCCCGGGTAGCGCACGTCCAGTGCGGTGACCGTGTTGGCCAGTGCGGTTGCTACGTCGGGGTGGGTGCGCAGCAGGTCCGTCATGAACCGGCGCAGAGACTGGCCTTCCTCGGTGGTGGCGGTGATCAGGGCGGTCTGGGCCTTGGTGTGCTCGCCGAGTGCGACGCCGACGGGGTGGCGTTCCGGGTGGTAAGTGTCGAGTAGCGCGGGGTCCGCGTGGCCCCGCTGGACTGCGGCGAGCTTCCAGCCCAGGTTCATCGCGTCCTGGAGGCCTACGTTCAGTCCGACGCCGCCTGCCGGGAAATGTCTGTGCGCGGCGTCGCCTGCCAGGAACACCCGGCCTTTTCGGTACTCCGCCGCGAGCCGGGTCGCGTTGCCGAAGCGGGACAGCCATACCGGGGAGTGCAGGCCGAAATCTGTACCCGCGATCAGGTTTGCCGTCTCCCGCAGGGATTCCAGGGTCGGGCTGGGGTCGGACGGCGCGGAGCCGGTGACGCGCCACAGCCCGCCGGGGAGCGGGGCCACGATCAGCGCGCCGTGTTCGTTGTGCCAGTAGCCGGGTCCCTCCGGCGGGTCGGTCAGCTCGACGTCGCCTAGGAATCCGAAGACGGTCGAGTCAGTGCCGGGGAAGTCGATGCCTGCCGCGTGGCGGATGGTGCTGCCCGCGCCGTCTGTTCCGACGACGTAGTCCGCGGTGATCTCGTACTCCCCGTCTGGCCCGATGACCTGCAGTGTCACGCCGTGGTCGGCTTGGCTCAGCCCGGATACCCGGTGTCCGCGCCGGAGTATCGCGCCCTGGGCCAGTGCGTGTTGTTCGAGGAGTTCTTCGGTGCGTAGTTGCGGGTGGGCGAGTTGGAATGGGAACGGCGTGGCCAGGTCTTGGAAGTCCAGGCGGGCGGGCAGCATGCCGAAGTGCCCGTCCGGCAGGGACAGTCCGCCGTCGAGGAAGGCTTGTTCTTGTTCGCGCATCGCGAGGACTTCGATGGTGCGAGGGTGGATAGCCAGCGCTTTCGAGTGCGGGCTGCGGTGTTCGGCCTGTTCCAGGACTAGGGGATGGCTGCCGCCTAGGGCCAGTTCGGCTGCGGTCCACAGGCCTACTGAGGTTTTCTCAGTAGGGCTGGGCGGGGTGCGTGTCGCCGGGAGATGAGGCGTGGGGCCGCTGGTAGGACTGGATTTGCGAAGATCAAGTCCGAGAAAACCCAGGGGCCCCACGTGATTGCCTATGGTGCCACGCTCGACGTGGCGCGCGAGCTTGCCCTGTTCGTCGCGCGCGTCCTGCACGCCGAACGCCGCGCCCGGGGCACCCGCCGCGGCCGACGCGCGCTGACCCCGTATCGCCAGGCGGTGCTCGCGCTGGCCGACCCTGTCATGATTTCCGTGTAAGCCACGGATGGTTTCTTCTTTTATTCTAGTGGA
>NZ_JBHRWI010000054.1:0-541 GCF_042647905.1 Amycolatopsis halotolerans | reverse complement strand
TTTCGGATTGGGGTTCGTTGGTGTTGGTGGGGCGGGGCCGGAGGCCCTGCCCCATCACACTGTCTGGGGCTGGGTGGTGGTGAAGAGGCGGTGGAGGTTGTGGGCTGTGGCGGTGAGGGTGAGTTCGCCGAGGCAGTGGGTGAGGCCGCGCATGCTGAACTGGCGGAGTCGGTTGCGGTCTTTGAGGTGTCCGTTGACGGGTTCGACGGTGGCGCCGCGTTTCTTGTAGAGGGCGGCGCCTGCGGGGGTGCGGAGCCGGTGCCGCATTGACTCGGCCGCGGTCGCGTCTTGTGGTGGCGGGCCGCTGGCGGGGTTGGTGGTGGCATCGCGTTGCAGGTCGCGGGATTTCCCGGTCGCGATCAGCCGGTCGAACACTTGCGGGCCTTCGGCGGGGGTGAGGTTGTCCTCGCTGCAATATCCGGCATCGGCCAGCACCGTGCCCGTCGTTTCTGGTTCGGCCCGTTCCTGGTTGATCACCACCGCGGCCTGCTCGGCCCGGGTGATCATGGGTGCGAGTTCGGCGGTGTCGGTGGGGTTGTTC
>NZ_JBHRWI010000053.1:0-72494 GCF_042647905.1 Amycolatopsis halotolerans | reverse complement strand
AACCGTGACCAACCACGCTTAAGTTCCTGGCATTGACTCTGATTCCCGCAGGGTTCCCCTCACGGAGCGCCCCGCGCACACAGCTCCGCGACCAGTGCCGCCGCGGCTGGATCGCCCAGGCATCGCGGTCGACCGGAGCACCGGCCCGTCATTCCGCCAGCTTGCGCAGTTCCGCCTTGCGGATCTTCCCGGTCGACGTCTTCGGCAACTCCGCGAACCGGATGTCCCTGGGCACCTTGAACCGCGCCAGCCGCCCCCGCAACCACCCGATCAAGTCCGCGTCGGACACTTCCGCCCCGTCGCGAAGGCGGACGAACGCGACCGGCACCTCGCCCCACTTCGGATCGGCCTTCGCGACCACCGCCGCCTCCGCGACCGCCTCGTGGTCCAGCAGCGCGTTCTCGACCTCGATCGACGCGATGTTCTCCCCGCCGCTGATGATCACGTCCTTGAGCCGGTCGCGCACCTCCGCATACCCGTCCGGATGCCGCACCGCCACATCCCCGGTATGCAGCCAACCGCCCGCGAACGCCGCCTCAGTCGCCGCCGGATTGCCGAGGTACCCCGCCATCACCGTGTTCGAGCGGATCACCAGCTCGCCCAGGGTCTCCCCGTCCGCGGGAACGTCCTCGAACTCCGGAGTCACCACCCGCGCCGACTCGACGTTCACCGTCCGGACCCCTTGCCGGGCCATCATTTTCGCCCGTTCCCCCGGTGCAAGCTCCTGCCACTCCGGCCGCAGAACGCACATCAGCGAAGGACCGTACGTCTCCGTCATCCCGTACAGGTGCGTCACCTCGATCCCGATCCCGGCCATCGCCGCGATCGCGGACGGCGACGGCGGCGCTCCCCCGACCGCGAACCGCACCCGCTGCGCGAACCGCGCGCCGCCGCTCGCCTGCACCAGCATGTCGAGCACGACCGGAGCACCGCTGAGATGCGTCACGGCTTCCTGCTCAATGAGCTCAAAGGCCCGCGCCGCGTCCACTTTCCGGAGCGTGATGTGCCGCGCGCCCGCCGCGGTGACCGCCCAGGTGTAGCACCAGCCATTGCAATGGAACATCGGCAGCGTCCACAGATAGCGCGAACTTGCTTGCAGGCCAGTGGAAACGACCTGGCCGAGTGCGTTCAGGTACGCACCGCGATGCGTGTAGACCACGCCTTTCGGACCGGCCGTGGTGCCCGAGGTGAAGTTGACCGCCAGCGGCTGACGTTCGTCGCTGGGCAGCCGCAACGGCACCGGAACCGCAGTGCGCAACCAATCCTCGTAGTCCTCGCCGATCACCACGACCGCCCGCAGCTCAGGCGTTCGCTCGGGAACCTGCGCGACCAGCGACTCGTCGACGATGAGCACCTTCGCACCGGAAAGCCGCAGCAGCTGTGCGTATTCGTCCGGCGAGAGACGCGTATTCAGCGCTACCAAAGCACATCCGGCCCCCGGCACGCCGTAGTGCGCTTCCAGCAACGGCACGCCATTCGGTGCCAGCACCGCAACCCGGTCGCCCTCGCCGAGTCCCAGTTCGCGCAGGCGTCCGGCCAGCCGCTCCGCCCGGTCCGCGAGTCGCGCCCACGACACCCGTTCCCCGGCGTCGGTGACCACGCCGATCCCGTCGCCGTCGAGATCGGCTGTACGCCGCAGGAAACTCAGCGGGCTGAGCGGCACGTCGTTGGCGAATTCCATCCCGGCTCCCTTCACACGACAGCGATCGGGCGCAGCGGCGAACCGGTCCCGCCGCGCAGAGTCAGCGGCAGCGCGACGAAGAGGAACGTGACGACGCCGTCCGCCGCCAGGTCCTCGCAGTTCACCCACTCCATGATGTGAATCCCGTGCTGCTGCAGCAAAAGCACATGCACCGGCAGCGGATTGCCCGGCACCGGCGACGGCCGGACCTCGAACGACATCGTGTCCGCGCCGACGTACCGCACGCCCTTCGACACCAGCCACTGCGCCCCGTCCACGCCGACGCCGCTGCCGCCGCTCTCCTCGGCGATCCGCGCGGTGTCCGGCCAGAACTTCATCTGCCCGGTCCGCACGAGCACGATGTCCGACGCGGTGATCGTGACCCCGCCCGCGTCAGCCGCCTGCCGGAGATGGTCTTCCCCGACGGCGAAATGCGGCGGCAGGACGTCGAGGCCAAGCAGCTTCGGGACGTCCAACAGCACGCCGCGGCCGATGATCGGGGCCAGCTCAGACGCGTCGCCGCGCAGCGCGCCGTAGTCGCCCAGCGCGCTGGTCGCGGAGGTTCCGCCGTGCCACTCGTCCTCGCTGCCGCACGTGACGTGGCACAGCGCGTCGATGTGCGTTCCGGTGTGCAGGCTGCCGGAGACCAGCTCGGACACATAGCCGAACCCGACGTCGTTCGTGCCGGGCGAGTCGAACGGGAACCGGCCTTCGGCGCGCTGGCCCTGCGGGGAGTTGTAGGTGACGACTTCCAGCTGCGGGTTGCCCGCGAACGTCGGCATGTGCCGCCACCAGCCGGTCGACAGGTCGTACACGGAGCCGGTCGCGGGCAGGCCGAGGCTGCGCACGAGGTCGGCGTCGGGCGGGGTGCTTCGGGAACTCATGAACACTTCCTTGTGGGCAGAGGGGTTTCAGACCGTGACGGACAGTCCGGCGTCCACCGGGACGACCGCGCCGGTGATCCCCGCCGCCGACGGGGAAGCCAGGAACAACACCGCCGCGGCGACCTCGGCGGGCTGCACGGCTCGCCCGCGCGGCGTCCGGCCCACCATGCGCTTGCCCGTCTCCGAGGGCAAGAACTCCTTCATCCGCGGCGTTTCCACCAAACCGGGCGCGATCGCGTTCACCCGCACGCCGAACGGCGCTTCCGCGGCGAGGTACCTGGTGTAGCCGAGCACGCCCGCCTTCGCCGCGGAGTACCAGCTCACGCCGCCGCCGATCACCGTGCCCGCGATCGACGCGACGTTCACGACGGATTCCGCCCGCTCCCGCACCCGGTCGAGCCAGGACGTCGTGACCAGCTCGACGAGTCCGAGCACGCCGGCCACTCCGTCCGCGAACGGCCGCGGCCGCTGGCTCGACGGACCGGCGTTGTTGACCAGCGTTCCCGGCGTGCGCCAGGCCAGCGTGCGGTCGAGCGCGGCGGCGACCGACGCTGGGTTTCCGGCGTCGGCCTCGACGGGCAGCACGTCGCCGCCGGACTCCTCGGCAAGGCTGGTCACTGCCGCGAGGTCGAGGTCCCACGCGGCCACCGCGACCCCCAGGTCGGCCGCGCCGAGCGCGATCGCGCGGCCGATCCCGCTGCCCGCGCCGGTGACCAGGACACAGCTTCCGGCTTCAAAGCCCATAGTGGTCAGCATCAATACAGTATACTCTTTTGCGGAACCTGAAGCCAGAATCCTGCAGTACCGTCAAAGGGAGATGAAAGAGTGTACTCTGAGCGGGTCAGGCTTCCGGTCGCAGCAACGCGGCGATGGCCTGCAGGTGCCTGCGCATCCGGTGCTGGCCCAGCGGCGCGTCCCCGGCGACGAGGGCCGCCACGATCGCTTCGTGCGCCTCGTGCGATTCGCGGGCCGCGTCGCGGTGTTCGCCGCCGGAGGATTCGGCGTCCCATTCCCGCTGCACGATGTCCTGATCGAGTTGCGCGAGGACTTCCACGAACAATGTGATCGCCGGGTTTCCGGCGAGTTCGGCGATAACGCGGTGCAGATTGCGCGCGTGCCCCCGGGTGAATCCCTGTTCGATGAGTTCGCGTTCGGATTCGAGCGCTTCTTTCAGCCGGACGATTCCCGATTCCGTGAGATTCTCCGCGGCCAGCGCGATGCCCGCGACCTCGAGCGCGGTCCGCGTCTCCATCAACTGCCTGCGGCTCACCTCGGCGTGCCGCAGGTACACCCGCGCCGCGTTGCGCACGACGCCCGGATCCGGTTCTGTCACCACGAGTCCGCCGCCCGGACCGCGGCGCATCGCCGCCATCTGCTGGTGCTCGACCAGCCGCACCGCCTCGCGGAACACCGCCCGGCTGACCCCGTACCGCTCGATCAGCTCCGTTTCCGAGCCGAGCACCGATCCGACGCGCCAGCCGTCGTCGATGATGTCTTTTTCGATCCGCTCCGACACCTTTTCCGCCAGCCGCCGATTGCCGCCCTTTTCCCCCGCCGGTGCGGCGTTCTTCTTGCTGGCCATCGGTCGACCCCTGTCGGTGCGCGTGCGGCGAATCGGTAATCACGTGGGCCGCGCCAGTCTATACCACGGCGGATTTCCGGCGGGGACGCGGCGAACCGCATTTCCCGCATCCCCCGTCCGGTATCGCTCAGCGGAGATACGGCGCCAGCATCGCCCCGGTCATCCGGCGCGCGGTCGCCGCCGCGTGCGCGGAATCGCCCTCGACCAGGCCGAGCAGCGGGTCGAGCCCCTCGACGTGCGGGGCCAGCGCCAGATGCGGCAAGACCAGCAGCAGCAACGACAACACGATCTCGACATCGGTGTCCGCGCGCAGCTGCCCCGCCGCCACCGCGCGCTCGACCAGCGGCCGCAGCACCGCCAGGTAATGGCTGTTGACCGCCTCGCGGACCGGCGTACGGGCGACCGGATCAGGTTCGAGGTTGGCCGCCGCGGTCATCGCGCGCTCGAGCGGATGGTCGTAGAAATACCGCACCCACGCGTCGAGCAGCCGGTCGAGCGAACCGGCGAAGTCCCTTTCCCACGGGAGCTTCTCGATCTCGGCCTCCATGGCCGCGCGGATCCGCACGCTCGCCAGCTCGGCGAGGTGGACGTACATGTCGGCCTTGTCGGTGAAGTACTGGAAAAGGCTGCCCTTCGACACGCCGGCCTCGCGGCAGATCGTGTTGAGGCTGCCGCCGCTGAAGCCGCGCGCCGCGAACTCCGCCTCCGCCGCCGCCAGCACGGCCGCCCGCCGTTTCTCCGGCAGCCGCTCCCACGTTCCCGTCGGCACCGCCGACCTCCTCTTCTTGACTCTCCCCGCACTCCGATCGTACTCTATGACCGCTGGTCATATGACCACTGGTCACAAGGAGGGGAGCGCATGTCCGCGAACAGCTTCCGGGTCTGCGTCGTCGGCGCGGGCTCGTCCGGGATCGCCGCCGTCAAGGTGCTCGCCGAACGCGGCGTCGAGGCGGACTGCTACGAACTGTCCGACCGGGTCGGCGGGAACTGGGTGTGGGGCAACCGCAACGGGGTCTCCGCCGCCTACCGGTCCCTGCACATCAACACTTCGCGGCGGCGGATGGAGTTCAGCGACTTCCCGATGCCCGCGCACTTGCCCGACTTCGCCCGGCACGACCAGATCGCCGACTATTTCGCGGCATACCTGGAGCATTTCGGCTTCGGCGACCGCATTCGGTTCGGCACCGGCGTCACGCACGTCGAGCCGAAGCCGGACGGCAGCTTCGCGGTGACACTGTCCACAGGGGACACCGAACGGTACGACGCCGTGCTTGTCGCCAACGGCCACCATTGGGATCCGCGGCTGCCGGAGCCGATGTTCCCCGGCACCGAAGGATTCCGCGGCGAGATCATGCATTCGCACTCCTACACCGAGGAAGCGCAGTTGGCCGGACGGCGCGTCGTGGTGGTCGGCATGGGCAATTCCGCGATGGACATCGCCGTGGACGCCTCGTATCACGCAGCGGAGACGTATCTGTCCGCGCGGCGCGGGGTGCACGTGATCCCGAAATACGTGTGGGGCAGGCCGTATGACCGGATCGCCGGGAAAGAATGGCTCCCCTCGGTGCTGCGCTGGCCGGTCGCGCGCCGGTTGATGGCCGCCGCGACCGGGCCGATGACCCGGTACGGGCTGCCCGCGCCGGACCACAAGTTCGCCCAGGCGCATCCGACCATGTCGAGCCGGATCCTCGACCGCCTCGCGCACGGGGCGATCACCCCGGTGCCGAACATCGAGCGATTCGACGGCGACGACGTCGTGTTCACCGACGGCCGCCGGGTCGCTGCGGATCTGGTGGTGTTCTGCACCGGGTACAAGATCAGTTTCCCGTTCTTCGACCCGGATTTCCTCGATCCTTCCGGAGACAACGAGATCCGCTTGTACCGGCGCGTTTTCCACTCTGGCGTACCTGGTTTGTATTTCGTCGGACTGGTCCAGCCGCTCGGCGCGATCATGCCGATCGCGGAACGGCAGGCCCTGCTGATCGCCGACCATCTGCAAGGCCGCTACCACCTGCCCGGCGCGGCCGAGATGGAGCGCGAAATCGACACGCACCGGCGGCGGATCTCGCGGCGTTACGTCGCGTCCAAACGGCACACCATCCAGGTTGACTACGACGACTATATGCGCGATCTTCGGCTCGAACGGCGTCGCGGCACCCGTCGCCCAGCGGGTCGCACTCCCGCCGACCGTCCGGTGGCCAGCGCCGCCGCCCGAGAGGAGATCCCGGCATGAACGTGTCGTTCCCGGTCGACGGCGACCACTGCGCGGCCACGCTTTACCTGCCAGCGAACGAAAACCCGCCGGTGATCGTGATGGCGCACGGACTCGGCGCGGTCCGCGAAATGGGGCTCGCCGCGTATGCCGAACGCTTCACCGCCGCCGGATATGCGTGTCTTGTGTTCGACTACCGGCATTTCGGCGACAGCGAAGGCACTCCGCGCCACCTGCTGTCCCCGCGGAAACAACTCGCCGACTGGACCGCCGCGATCGCCTACGCTCGCACGCTCCCCCAGGTCGACAGCGACCGCGTCGTCGCGTGGGGCACGTCGTTCGGCGGCGGGCACGTGCTCGCCACGGCTGCGCGCCACCCGGCCGGACTCGTCGCCGCGATCGCACAATGCCCGTTCACCGATGGCATCTCTTCCGCGCTGGCCATGCACCCGGCCAGTTCAGCGAAGGCCACGGTCGCCGCCGCTCGCGATGTCGTCGGGCATCGGCTCGGCCGGCCGCCGCACCTGATCGCCACCGCCGGTCCGCGGCGAGGCACCGCGCTGATGACTGCGCCGGACGCCGAGCCGGGGTATCTTGCGCTCGTGCCGCCGGGAAGCGATTTCCGCAACGAGGTCGCGGCCCGGGCAGTGTTCGACATTCTGCGGTATCGGCCGGGTCGAGGTGTCGGGAGGATCGAAGTGCCGACGTTGTTCGCCGTGTGCGAGAAGGATTCCGTCGCCCCCGCCGGGCCCACGCTGCGGTACGCCGCCCGTGCGCCGCGCGGCGAGGTGCGGACTTATCCGGACGGGCATTTCGCGATCTACCAAGGAGATCCGTTCGAACGCGTGGTCGCGGACCAGATTGACTTCCTTCGCCGGCGCGTTCCGGTGCCGGCATGACCGGGCGGATCGTGGTGTTCGGCGCGACCGGCTACACCGGCGGCCTGGTCCTGGAGTCCTTGGTGCGGCGCGGGGTGCGGCCGGTTCTCGCCGGACGCAACCGGGCCGCGTTAGAGGCTCTTTCCGCAGGCCGCGACTTCGAGGTCGCGGTCGCGGACGTCAACGACCCCGCGAGCCTTCGTTCGTTGGCCGGACCAGGGGATGTTCTGATCGCCACCGTCGGCCCGTTCGACCGGATCGGCCACGCGGCCGCGCAAGCCGCCGCCGACGCCGGGGCGCACTATCTCGATTCGACTGGCGAAGTCGGTTTCGTCCGCGCCCTCCAGGCACGACACCATGAGCGAGCGGTGGAAACTGGCGCGGCGATGGTCCCGGCCTTCGGCTACGACTACGTTCCCGGAATCCTGGCCGGTGCGCTGGCGGCGCAGGAAGCAGGCGATGCCGTACGCACGCTGGAGATCGGATACTTCGCGACCGGGCCGCTCTATCGCGGTTTGAGCCAAGGCACTCGCGAGACCATGCGCGACGGGCTGACCCTGCCTTCGCTGCGCTGGCGCGGCCGACGCCTGACCGAGGAACGAACCGGCAGCCGGGTACGCGCGTTTCCGGTCCGCGGACGGTCCAAGGCGGCGTTTCTCGTTTCCGGCACCGAAGTGCTTTTCCTGCCGGGGAACTTCCCGTCGCTCGACGAGGTGACTGTCTACAATGGATGGTTCCCCGCGCTGAGCCGGGTGATGCCCGCGGTTTCCGCACTGACCGTGTTCGCCGGGCCAGTGATGCGGGCGGCGAGCGGGCTGATCAAGGGGCCGTCCGGTGGACCGGACGCAGCCGAGCGCGCGAAAACCGGCGCACAGGTCGTCGCCGTCGCCGATTCCCGCGTCGAGGTGCGGCTCGAGGGACCGAACGCGTACACGCTCACCGGGGATTTGCTGGCGTGGGCTGCGATTCGGCTGAGCGTCGAAGGGCCGGTGAAGCCCGGGGTGGTGGGACCGGTGGACGCGTTCGGCCTGGAACCACTCCGGGACGGGTGCGCGGAACTCGGCTTGGTGCGGCAGGCACCATGAGCGACAACGCCACGCCGCCCGGTCTGTCTGACCCAGATGACCGGAAACTTCGTCGCAAAGCGCCCCGAGGAAACGCGCTGACCGTCACGGTCGGCGAGGTGTCGTCGCTGCGGCAAAAGCCGTGAGGGGAACCCTCAGGGGCTCAGAGCCAATGCCAGGAACTAAGGCTGTGACGTGGACGCGCCTCCGGTGTGTTTCCCCAGCTCAGCTGGCTCGATCCGGTCGAGCGCACGTCGATGCAGGCCGGAAGCCGGGTTGTGGTCCGTGAGGGGCCCCTTGAAGGAATCTGATTCCCTCAAGGGGCCCCTCACGGACTTCAAGACACGGTCACATGGCAATAAATCGAACATTTCGACACTGCTTGAGTCCTTTGTGGACGGTGAGCGTGCCGCATTCACGCGGCTTAAGTTCCTGACATTGGGACTCAGAGTCCGTGAAGGTTCCCCTCACAGACACCACCAGCCACCCACGAAAGCCGTGAAGGGCTCCTTGAAGGAATCCCACTTCCTCAAGAAGCCCTTCACGGACTTGCCCCGCACCCCCGGGTCTACTCCGAGCGCAACGTGTCCAACCGCGTCACCTGCCGCAGCAACGGCAGCGTCAACGCCGTCACCAGCAGCACCGCAGCGACCGCGGCGCCGGCCAGTCCGGCCAGGACTCCGCCGTCCACCATCATCGGCATTTTCGCCAGCCGCAGGATCGGCGCGGTCAGGCCCAGCCCGGCCCCGACGGCCAGCACCACCCCGACCACCACCGGGACCGCCGTCTGCCACAGCGATCCCCTGGCCAGCACGCCGATCGGCACGCCGGACGCGGACAGCGCCGCCAGCGGGCGACGCCGCTCGCTGATCTGCTCGATCGACAGCATCAGCAGGCTCATCGCCGCCACCGCCAGCACGAAGAGCGACGCGGTCAGCAGCACCGCGCGGAAGCTCGCCAGCATCCGGTCGTCGCGGCCGGAGAAGTCGGCCAGGTAGTCCGTCCTGCCGACTTCTGCCTTCCACGCCAGCGGGCGCAATTCCGTCGCGACCCCGTCGATCAGCGCATCGGCTCCGCCGGGGCCCGCGACCAGCAGTTGCAGGCGTTCCCCCGGCGCCTGGATGCCGCCGAGCGCGCCGGGCGTGATCATCAGGTCGCCGGACACGCCCTTCGCGTCGTTGGCCGAGGACACCACCCGGATGTTGTCCGGAACCGTCCACTTCGGACCGTCGACCTCGACGTCCTTGCGGTAGTTGGTCATCCTCAACTCGCCCTTCGGGGCGGGCTGGGCCGACGAGCCCGCGACATAGAAGACGTCGCCGTCCGCGCAGTCGCCGATGTTCGCCTGGGTCTTCAGCGCCACGCAGTCCCCGAGAGTGCCGAAGACGTGCTGTTCACCGGACTTGAACTGCACGGATTTGGCGCTGTGCACACCGGTCACCCCGGCCACTCCGGACAGCCGCTGCCGGACCTCGGCCTCGTGCGCGGTCGTCGTATCCACTCGCACCGGCGCGGCCGCGACGCCGTCCGGCGTGTGGTACGCCCTCGAGGTGCGGTTGGTCATCGACGTGAGCACGCCCTGGACCAGGATCGTCCCGGCCAGCACCACGACCAGCCCGGACACCACCCGGCTGGCGGTGCCGCTGTCGAGCTGCAGCCGGCGCACCGCGAGCTGCCACGACGGCGGCCCGCCCTGCAGCCGTTCCACGATCCGTTCGACCAGCCACGGCAGCAGCGCCGCGACGCCGACGAGCAGGAACACGCTGCCCACCGCGAGCGCCATCGCCGCGCCCTGGTCCCCCGACCCCGGCGACACGACGAGCGTCCCGAGCAGGAACACCACGCCGATCCCGGTGATCGTCCAGCGCCACCACATCCGCCGCCGCACCGGTTTGCCCTGGCGGACCACGCCCAGCGGTTCGACGATCGTCCGGCGCAGCCCGAACAGCGCCGAGCCGACCGCGAGCCCGGGCACCAGGAGCACGATCACCAGCAACGAAATCCACGACGGCGTGAAATCGTCCGCGAACACGCGCAGGCCGAACGGCAGCCAGTCCCCGATGAACGGCCGCAGCGCGTAGAACAGCGCACCGCCCGCCACGAGCCCGATCACCGCGCCGACCAGCGATTCCGCCGCCGCGACCCGCTTGATCGACCGAGCGTCCACCCCGATCAGCCGGAGCGCGGCGAGCCGCCGTTCTCGTTGCGCCGCGCCCATTCGCGACGCGGTGGTCACGAAGATCAGCAACGGCAGCAGCAGCACCGCGGCGATCGGCGCGATGACCATCCACATCACCAACGGCAGGGTGAACCCTTCCGCGGGCTTGCCGTAGGCGTAAACGCTGCTGGCGTTTTCGCCCTCGGCCTTGATTTCCGCGGCAGTCGACCCGTAGTACGCCGTCAGGTCCGCGGCGTCGCTGACGCCCGGCTCGGCGATCTGGCCGACCACGTTCCCCGGCAGCCGCGCCTTGATCGACGCGCCGTCGGCCGAGTTCAGCTTCTCCGCCAGCGCCGGCGACACGATCACCTCGCCCGGCGCGGGCAGCCGGTCGAGCCCCGGCGGCACCGGCGAATTCGACCCGGTCGGCGCCACCGCGGTCAGCTGGAGGAAGTCCGCGCCGACCGACGGGTACCAGCGGTAGGTCGCCAGCGGCGCGATCCCCTCGCGCGGCGAGGTGTCCTGCTTGATCGCCGCCGCGCGGTCCGCCCGCGCGTTCACCAGGTGGCTCACCGAGGCGGCGGGCAGGAGGACGGCGACCGCGAGCGCGATCCCGAACGCGGTCATCGCGAGCCGCAGGAGCGCCGAGCCGGACATCCGGCCGCCCCCGACGGCCAGCCGGAGTCCCAGCAGCAGATCCCGCATCATGCGACCAGCTCCCGGTCGACCGTGCGCCCGTCCCGCACCACGATTTCGCGGTCGGAGTACGCCGCGACCCGCGGTTCGTGGGTCACCAGCACCACCGCGGCGTGCGTTTCCCGCGCCGCCTGGGTGAGCATCTGCATGACCTTCTCGCCGTTGAGCGAGTCGAGCGCACCGGTCGGCTCGTCGGCGAAAACGACCTTCGGCCCGGTCACCAGCGCCCGCGCCACCGCGACCCGCTGCGCCTGCCCGCCGGAGACGTCGCCGGGGCGGCGCTTCGCCAGGTTGTCGACCTCGAGCCGGGCGAGCCATTCCTTCGCCTTGGCCTCGGCGGGCCCCCGCTTCGCCCCGGTCAGCCGCAGCGGCAGCGCGACGTTCTCCAGGCAGGTCAGCTCGGGAACGAGCTGGCCGAACTGGAACACGAAGCCGAATTCGGTGCGCCGCAACGCACTCCGGCCCTTGTCGTCCATCGCGACCAGGTCCTGGCCGCCGTACTGGATGACGCCCGAGTCCGGCCGGACGATCCCGGCGAGACAGTGCAGCAGCGTCGATTTCCCCGAACCGGACGAGCCCATGATCGCGAGCACTTCCCCCGCCGAGACGGCCAGCGCCGCCCCGTCGAGCGCCCGCGTCTGGCCGAACGATTTGTGCAGCCCGTTGCCTACGAGCAACGGAGTTCCCGGCCTGGTCATCAGCGCACCGCCTTCTCGAGTTCGCCGAGCCGGGCCGCGGTGAGCTCGAGCCACCGCAGGTCCGCCTCAAGATGGAAGAGCGCGTGGTCGCAGATCAGCTGATCGGCGAGGTCGCCCTCGTACTTCCGCTTCGTGAGCGAGCGCATCACCTTCAGGTGTTCGCCGCGCTGGACGTCGAGCACGTCGGTGGCGTCGCGGCCGGACAGCAGCGCGAGGACCACCTTCGTGTACAGCGTGTTCTGCAGGTACGGCTCCGGGTTTTCCGGAGTGCCCAGCCAGGTCTCGACGTCGGTGACCCCGGCGTCGGTGATCGTGTAGCGCTTGCGCTCGGGCCCTTCTCCGCTCTCGACCCCCGCGACCTCGACCATGCCGTTGCGCAGCAGGCGCGACAGCGTCGAGTAGACCTGGCCGTACGCGAGCGGGCGGTCGTGCCCGAACTGCTCGTCGTACGCCCGTTTCAGGTCGTACCCGTGTCTCGGACCCGACTCGAGCAACCCGAGCAAGGTATGTGAAACCGACATTCCCCTGTTCCTCCCTTGACCCCGGAATCCCGGGGGTGAAGATCACTATACAGCAGGGGTATACGCGCCGTGTATACCACCGCAGAATAGTGCGTCGCCGCAGGTCGGAGGGGTTGCGAGGGGCGATCACGGTTCTAACCGGGATCGGCACTCACGACACCCGCCCGCGCAGTACAGGCACGCTGCCGCAGTGCGGTGCGAGGGGCGGGGAGCAGAGGGCGCGAGGGGCAGAGGGGCTCGGGGGCGGGAGCGCGGGGGCGCAGGGCAGGGGCCGGAGGGCGGGGCGGGGCGGGGGCGGACAAGCCTGAAGCCCGCGGCGGCTGGGCAAGCCTCGCGAGTGGCGACGCCGGTTCTAACGAGCATCGCCACTCACGAGGCGGCGGGCGACGCAACTACTTCCACTCACGAGGCGATGGGCGAGGCGGCTACCTCCGCTCACGAGGCGATGGGCGACGCAGCCACTCCCACTCACGAGGCGGCAGGCGAGACGGCTACTTCCGCTCTCCGAGGTCCGCCCGGAGGCGCGTCAGCAGGTCCGCGGTCGTCTTCGCGCGGTCCGGCTCCCGGCTCGCGATGGTGTGCGCGAGGATGTCGGTGACGATCGAGGCGGTCAGGGTTTCGCCGGTGAATTTCGTCGGGGAATCCGGGGCCGGCAGCACCACGCGGACCCGGGCTTCGAGATCCGCCGACAGCTGGCTCGTCACGAGCACTACCGCCGCGCCGACGTCCTCCGCGTAGCGCAGGATCAGCTCGACATCGCGGTTCTGCCGCGCCGGGACGTACACCAGCACCGCGTCGTCGGCATTCAACGGGAGCAACGCGTCCGCGAGCCGGAACCCCGTGTCGTCGCAGTGCCGCGTCACCAGCCCGCGACGGGCGAGCCGGAACGCGGCGTACTCGGCGCAGACCGACGACAGCCCGAGCCCCCAGGTGAACACCATCCGCGCGTCGAGCAGCAATTGCGCCGCCTCCTCGACCGCCTCCGGCGCGAGCTGCCGCTGCATTTCCTGCAGCCGCTCCGCGCTGTCGGCCATCACCCGGTCGATCTGGCGCGACCCGGTGGACCCGAGGTTCTCGATCGCCGCGCTCAGCCGGACGGTCGGCTCGGTGCGCGCGGTGAAGGTCTGGCCGAGGTGGCGTTTCAGCTCCGGCAGGCCCGAATAGCCGAGCGCTTTCGCGGTGCGGACGACGGTCGCGTCGCTGGTCCCGGCCGCCGCGCCGAGGTCTCCGGCCGAGGAGAACAGCACCTCGTTCGGGTTGGCCAGCATGAACCGGGCGACCTGGCGTTCGGCGGGCTTGAGGTCGTCGAGCCGGGCGCGGACGTGGTCGTCGAAGTGGTCGCCGCCGAGATAAGTAGTGGACATGACACCCTTGACTGGACGTAGTTGCTACTACAAGATGCCGGAGGGTTCTCCGTTGTGTAGTGAACCCTACCGCCAGCTCGACGAGGAGCGCTCATGAGCACAGATCAGCCCCTGGTACGGCTGCGCGGCGTCGGCAAGTCGTTCGGATCGGCCCGGGTGCTGACCGGGATCGACCTCGACGTCCGGCGCGGCGAAGTCGTCGTGGTCATCGGCCCGTCCGGGTCCGGGAAATCGACGCTCTGCCGCTGCGTCAACCGGCTCGAGACCGCGGACGAGGGCTCGATCGAGATCGAAGGCCGCCCGCTGCCCGCCGAGGGCGCGGACCTCGCCCGGCTGCGCGCGGACGTCGGCATGGTGTTCCAGTCCTTCAACCTCTTCGCGCACAAAACGGTGCGGGACAACGTCATGCTCGGCCCGGTCCGCGTGCGCGGGCTCAGCCGCGCCGAGGCGCACCAACGCGCCGACGAACTGCTGGAGCGGGTGGGCGTCGGCGCGCACGGCGACAAGTACCCGGCGCAGCTGTCCGGCGGGCAGCAGCAGCGGGTCGCGATCGCCCGCGCGCTGGCGATGGAGCCGCGCGTGCTGCTGTTCGACGAACCGACCAGCGCGCTCGACCCCGAGATGATCCACGAGGTGCTCGACGTGATGACCGCGCTCGCCGCCGACGGCATGACCATGATCGTGGTGACCCACGAGATGGGCTTCGCCCGCAAGGCCGCCGACCGCGTCGTGTTCATGGCCGACGGCCGGATCGCCGAATCCGCCGCGCCGGACGTCTTCTTCGGCTCGCCGCAGACCGAACGCGCGCGCGATTTCCTCGCCCGCGTGCTCAGCCACTGAGCCCGGAGGCCCCTGATGCCCGCTCCTCTCCCCCGCCGGACCGCGTTGCGCGCCGGTCTGCTCGCCGCTGGCGCGGTCCCGTTGCTCGCGTCCTGCGGCGGCGGAACCACCCGTACCGCGGGCAATCCCGCCTACGCCACCCTCGACCAAGCCGATGCCGTCGCGCGCGGTCCGGTCGGCTCCGGCCTGCCGGAAACGCCGACGCTGCGCCGGATCCGCGCCCAGGGCGTGCTGCGGCAGTCCGGTTCGGTGACCACGCCCGGGTTCGGCATGATGAACCCGGCGACCGGCAAGATCACCGGTTTCGACATCGGGATCGCCCAGCTGCTGGCCAAATACCTGCTCGGCACGCCCGAGGTGGACACCATCACCGGCGGCGCCGACACGCGCGAAGCGATCCTGCAGAACCAATCCGTCGATGTCGCCGTCTGTACTTACACGATCAGCAAAAGCCGGGCGCGGCTCGTCTCCTTCGCCGGGCCGTACTACGTCGCGCGTTCTGGCATCGTCGTCGGCGCGGATGGTCCGCAGGTCACGACCGTGCGCGAGCTGGCGGGCAAAGACGTCGCGGTCCAGCCCGGCGCGGCGCAGGAAGCGCTGCAGAAGGCGTGTCCGCAGGCCCGCGCGGTGGTGTTCGAGGAATCGAGCCAGTGCGCCGCCGCGGTGCGGCAGGGCCGGGTCCAGGCGTGGTCGGCGAACACCGCGATCCTGCTCGGCAAGGCGGCGGTCGACGCGCGGCTTCGGATGACACCCGCGACGTACGGCAGCAGCCCGTTCGGCATCGGGCTGCCGAAGGACGATCCGGCGTTCAAGCAGATCGTCGTCGGCTTCCTGCAGCGCATCACCGCCGACGGAAGCTGGCGGCGGCTGTGGGAGCAGACCGTCGGCCCGCTCGTCTCCGGCCCCGCCCCCGAGCCGCCCCGGCCCGGCTCAGTCCCCGGCTCCTGAAGGGAGATCGCCCGTGCTTTCCGGTCATGCTGGGGAAATCCTCGGCGGTTTCACCACCACTCTGCTGCTCACCGCGTGCGCCTTTCCGCTCGCGCTCGTCCTCGGCTGCGTCGTCGCGATCTGCCGGATCAGCCCGGTCCGGCCGCTGCGCGTCGCCGGCCGACTGTATGTAGATCTTGTCCGCAACTCGCCGTTGCTGCTGATCGCCGTGCTGCTCATCTTCGGGCTGCCTGACGCTGGCGTACTGATTCCGTTGTTCTGGTGTCTAGTGCTCGCGCTCGGCGTCTACTTCGCCGCGTACGTCTGCGAGACCATTCGCTCGGGCATCCGCGCGGTGGATCGCGGACAGGTCGAGGCGGCCAGGGCGATCGGGCTGCCGTTCCGCCGGGTCGTACTGGATGTCCTGCTGCCGCAAGCGTTTCGCGCGATGGTGCAGCCGCTGGGCACGATCCTGATCAACGTCGCGCTCGGGTCGGCGCTCGGCGCGGCCGTCGGCGTGGACGAACTGACCCTCGAAACCCGCTCGTTCAACCTCGAGACCGCCGAGCCGATCCTGGCCTTCGCCGTCGCGGCCTGCGGTTATCTCGTGATCAACCTGGCGGTCAGCGGGGTCGTGCGGCTCGTCGAGCGAAAGGTCCGGGTGCTCCGGTGAACGACGACATCCTGTTCGACGCGCTCGGCCCGAAGGCCAAGGCCCGGCTGCGCACCGTGTCCGTCCTGTGCGGACTCGTGCTGCTCGGGCTGCTGACCCTGGTCCTCGTGCGGCTCGGCGCCTCCGGCCAGCTCGACCCGGCCCGCTGGGCGATCCTGGTCGACGGCGCGATGCTGCGATTCCTGGTGCAAGGCCTGGTGATGACGCTGCTGGTCGGCCTGGTGTCCACGGTGCTGTCGGTCGCGGCCGGCGTGTTGCTCGCGCTGGGCCGGTTGAGCCGGAAGCGGTGGCTGAGCTGGCCGTGCGCCACCGTGATCGAGTTCTTCCGCGCGATGCCGCTGCTGCTGATCCTGTTCTTCTTCATGTTCGGACTGCCGCTGCTCGGCGTCCGGGTGCCGATCTTCTGGCAGCTGGTGCTGGCGATCGTCGCCCACGCGGGCGCGATCTTCGCCGAGATCGTCCGGGCCGGAATCCTCGCGGTGGGCCGCGGGCAGAGCGAGGCCGGGCACGCGATCGGCCTGCGGCACTGGGAGACCATGGCGTTCGTCGTGCTCCCGCAGGCGGCCCGCGCGCTCGCGCCCGCGCTGATCAGCCAGACCGTGCGGGTGATCAAGGAATCCAGCCTCGGCTACGTCGTCGGCATCGCCGAGCTGCTGAACAACGGCAAGGTGCTCGGCGAGTTCAGCGGCGATTTCATCCAGGCGTACGTCGGGGCCGGGCTGCTCTACATCGTCGTCAACATCGCACTCTCGCGGGTCGCCGAACGGCTCGCGAACCGCAAGAAAACACTCGTCCGGGAGCCTTCGTGACCTCTGCCTTCCCCTCCGTCTTCCCGTCCGAAGCGGGCCTCGACGCCCAAGGCGTGCGCGGTTTCCTGCAGCGGCTGACCGCCGACGGGATCTCGCTCGACAGTCTCCTCGTGTACCGGTCAGGCAAGCTGGCCTTCGAGCACTACTGGTGGCCGTATCGCGCGGACCGTCCACATACGACACATTCGGCGACGAAGTCCTTTGTCGGCACGGCGATCGGACTCGCCTTGGACGAAGGCCTGCTGCGCCTCGACGACCGCCTCGTGTCGTTCTTCCCGGAGCTCGTGCCGCCCGACGCGTCGGAGCACCTGCGCGCGATCACCGTCGAAGACCTGCTGACCATGCGGACCGGACACCGCGTCGGCCTGTCCGGCAAGACCTGGCGGCTGCTGAAGACCAGCTGGGTGCGGGAATACCTGCGCACGCCCGTGGACCTGCCGCCGGGCAAGGCATTCACCTACTCCAGCGCGACGTCGCACATGCTGTCCGCCATCGTGCAACGGACGTCCGGCCAATCGGTCTTCGACTATCTGCGGCCGAGGCTGTTCGAACCGCTCGGTTTCGCCGGGCACAGCTGGGACACCGATCCGGAAGGCATCTGCTCCGGCGGGAACGGCCTCAGCCTGCGCAGCATCGACTTCCTGAAGTGGGGCGTCCTGCACCTGCACGACGGACTCTGGCAGGGCGAGCGGATCCTGCCCGCGGGCTGGGTGCGCGAGGCCACGGCGTGGCACGTCCAGAACGCCGACGCCGGAACGTGGAACGGCACCGAATTCGTCCCGGTTTCCGGCACCGGCGCGGACGAACGGCCGGAGGGCTACGGCTACCAGCTGTGGCTCGACGCCGACGGCGGCTACCGGGCGTCGGGAATGTTCGGCCAGGACGTCTTCGTGCTCCCCCAGCACGACGCGGTGGTCGTCACGACCGGCAGCATCACGCACGGCAAGCACCGGCTGCTGTCCGGCCTGGTGCACGACCTGCTGGTGCCCGCGTTCGACGGCACTCCGTCCACTGCGGCCGATTCTTCACTGGCTGCCGATCTGGCCGATGTGGCCGCCCCCGCGCTTTCGCCGACGTCCGTTGCGCTGGACGGCCAGCGGTACGAGTGCGAGTCCAATGAGGACGGACTCTCGGAAATCTCGTTCACTGTGGACGATGACGTTCTCGTGGTGACCTTGGATGACGCCCGCGGCCGCCATTCGGTCCGTTGTGGACTGTCCACGTGGGTCGAGTCGGACACCGGCGTCAGCACCTGGCAGCTGCACCACTCGTACCAGGCCGAATCAACGCGCGTCCTCGCCGCGGCTCAGTGGAGCTCTCCGCGCGAATTGGTGTTGGAGTGGTACTTCGTGGAGTCGCCGTTCCACGACACCGTCACCCTCGAGTTCGGTGACGGTCAGTTGCGCTGGCACCGTCGGACGAATGTCAACAGCGGCCCGACCGAACGTCCGGTGGTCATTGCCACGCTCGGGCAAGCCACCGAAGCTGGTCGAGCGCGTCCCACACCGGCAGTCCGGTAGCAGCCCGCAAAGCGGCGCGGTAGGGCGGGAGGTTGGCGCATTCGACTACGAGCGCGCCAACCTCTGGACTGACTGCCTGCACGGACTCGCGGATCTCTCGTTCCGCGAGCTGAGGGTCGATGGCGAGGCCGTCCCGCAGCGCTGGGAGGAAATGCCGCGTCCCGGACAGATCCAGCACCTCGGCGCGCTCCGGGGCAATCCCCGCCGCGGCCAGTCTGGCGGGGGTGAGGAGATCCGCGATCGCCGTGATCACCCCGATTTTCCGGGGCGCGACGGCCTTCAGCAGCGGCGGTGCCTGGAGCAATGGGGAGACCGCGACCGGAGCGGCGAACCGTGCGGCCAGGTCGTGCTGGAGGGTGGTCAGGAGGCCGCAGGTCGTGGTGAGGATCGTCGCGCCGCGCTCGAGCAGCGCCTGCCCGGCCTCGGCGAGGGACGGCAGCATTTCGCGCTCGCGGCCGTCGAAGACCTGCTGCATCGAGGTGTCCGCCGCCGTCTCGAAGACGACGGGTTCCGAGTAGGTCTCCAGACAGCCGACGTCGCCGCGGATCCTCGCACGGCGGCCGCCGATCACGATGACGCCGAGCACGGCGCGAGCTCCGAACGCGCTTGCCTGCCCGGCGATCCTGCCGTTCACGAGCCGAACTCAGAGCGCAGCACCGGCAAAACCTCTTTGCCCAGCAATGCCACCGCGGCCAGCGCGTCCGGGCCCATCGGCGGGCCGAACGACAAATGCCGCGCTCCCGCCTCGATCAACGTCCCGCACTGCTCGATCACCTCGGCCGCCCCGCCCGCGATCCCCAGGCCGAGCATCGTCGAGGACGTGAGCACCGTGTCGATCGCGGCGTCCTCGTCACCGTCGAGCACCAACTGCTGGGTCCGCGCGAATTCCTCTGGATCGAGGCCGTTCGCGACCAGCGCGTCGGTGCTCAGCGAGCCGCTGTAGTGCGCGATGTGCCGGGCGAGCAATCGTCGCGCCGCGGCCGCGTCGGTGTCGATCGAGCACCACAGGCACGCGGCGACATCGAGATCGGCCATCGCGCGTCCCGCCTTCGCGGCACCGGCGCCGATCTGCTCCATCGCGCGGTAAACCTGGCGCGGCGGCAGGCAGAGCGGCAGCGCGCCGTCGGCGTGCCGGCCGGTCATTTCCAGCATCCTGGGTCCCATCGCACCGACGTAGATCGGCACTGGGCGCGGCTGCTGGATCCGTGCTTGCCCGGACCAGAAGTCCCCTGCCCCGGGCACGCCCGCGGGACTGCGGCCGCAGGTCAGCTCGCGGATCGCGACGATCGCTTCCCGCGTGCGCACCACCGGTTTCGCTGGTTTCAGCCCGGCCCAGCCCAGGAACAGGTCCGAACCCGCGCCGAGACCGAGCAGGAACCGGTCGCCGGACATTTCCTGGAAACCGCTCGCCAGCTGCGCGATCTGCACGGGGTGGATCGACACCGGGTCGAGCACGCCGGCGCCCACCGAGATCCGGCTGGTCCCCAGCAGCATCGAAGCGAGCCCGGCGATGCCCGGCGGCCCGAAGATGTCGTTGCCCGCCCAGACCTGGTCGAATCCGGCCTCCTCGGCGTTGACCGCCGCCGCGGTCAGGCCGCGCGTCCCGTGGCCCGCCGCGCCGACCCGCACGCTCACTACGAGGTCGCGTTCCATGTTCACGGTCCTTTCTCCGGCAGTGCGCGCACCCGCATGACCAAGTTCTCCGGCGGATCGGGGCAGGCGACGAGCGGTTCGCGGGCCAGCCACGCCGACAGGGGTTCCGGCCCGGCCCGTCCGGCGAGCGCGGACGCGACGGCGGAGATCGCGAACATGCAGAACCCGCGCCCCTCCGGCAGTTCGACGCCGCGGTCGCCGAGGTCGAAGCTGTCCCCGACGGCCAGTTCGCAGGCCGAGTAGTTCATCGATTCGACCGTGCACCGCAGGCGCGCGGTCACGGCCCGACCCGTTCGAGCCGGAGCAGGACGTCGTCGTCCGGGTCGGGGCAGCACACGAACGGCTTGCGCTCCAGCCAATCCCCCGGCGGCCGAGGATCCATTTTGGACATCACGAGCGGGACCGCGGCCAGCATCGCCTGAAGACAGAACGGCTTGCCGGACGGAATCCGCAACACCGGGCCGGTCACCTCGAACGCGTCGTCCGTCGCGAGACCGCAGCGCGGCGAAGCACCCTCTTCGACCACCACGCGCACGGTCGTCACGAAGCGGCTCCCAGCAGTTCTTCGGCGTACCCAGCCCAGTGGAACTTCTTCGCGCCGAAGTGCGCGAGCGCGCCCCACGCGTCACGGATGACCCGTTCCAGCGGATCGGACTGGTAGATGTAGCGCGAACCGTAGAGATCGACGCACAGGTCGAGGACTCGCCGCAGGGTCTCGCCCGCTTGGCTGTTGGCGACCCGCAGCCGCGCCTCCTCGACCGGATCCAGCACGCGCCCCGGCGTGAAGATCGCCTCGTCGGCGCGGCTGGCGACTTCCTCGATGCCGCGGTACACCAGGTCCGTCTCGGCGGCCGCCTGCCCGAACTGCTGCTTCGTCGCGGTGTCCAGTGTGGACACCTTGCCGCGGCAGCGCGTGCGGACGGCGTCCAGCGTCAGTTCGACCACGTGCCGAGCCAGCCCGAGGCACACCCCGGTCAGCGGGAAGAACAACAGGCCGACGTGCTTGTTGAGCGGATCCGCGTCCGGGTCCGGCGGAGCCTCCCGGTCGAAAACATGCGTCTCCGGAACGAAAACCGGCTCGGCGATCTCGTACGATCCGCTGCCGGATCCCCGGATTCCCAGCGCCTGCCAGTTCCCGGCGTGCCGGACCGCGGCGCGCGGAAGCCAGACGCCCAGCAGGATCTGACGTTCGTCGGCGCGCCGCACCGGTTCGCCTTCGCGGTAGACGAGACAGCCGCCGACGATGCGCTCGGCCGTCGGGGTGCCGCTCCCCCAGTCCCAGCGGCCGCTCACCAGATAGCCGCCGTCAACGATCTCCGCGCGGCCGGGCGGGTGGAACGAGCCGCCGGTCGGCAGGTCTCGCGTCGGGTACAGCTCGTCGTATGCGGCCTGCCCCAGCCGTCCGGCGTAGTAGCCCGACGCGTTGAGCACCGCGACATTCCAGCCGGCGCCCGCGTCGTGGCGCGCGATCTCCGCGACGACCGCGAGCTGGTCCGCGAGCGGCATTTCGAGGCCGCCACGGCTCGCCGGGAACCCCATCTGGAACAGGCCCGCGTCGCGGAACGCGCGCATCAGAGTGCCGGAAAGCCGGGCTTCGGACTCGCATCGGTCAGCTTCGGCGCGGACCAGCGGGCCCAGCGCGACGGCGTTGGCCCGCACCGCCGCGCTCGACAACGGGGCCTGCCATTCGTTCCCCCGGACCTCGCCGGGCTTTGCGTAGGTCGACGTCATAGCCGGTATTCTTCATCGCACCGGAGCGCACTGTCAACTATTTGGGACCAGTCAGGCGCCACGACGGCTGGGCTATGCTGGCGGCTTGCGCACCTCGACCGACGATCCGCTGTTCGACCCGAAACCGCAGGGCCTGCTCTTCAGCATGTTCGGCGCGTACCTGCACCCGAGGACGGCGCCCATGTGGTCCGGCGGGCTCGTCGTGCTGCTCGAAAAGTTCGGCGTCACCACCGCGACCGGCCGGATCACGCTCAACCGGATGGTGCACCGCGGGCTCGCCGAACGGCACCGCCGCGGCCGCGCGATCTCCTACACGCTCAGCCCGCGCGCGCTGCATCTGCTCGAGGACGGCGACAACCGGCTCGCCACGCTCGCGGCGGCCGACGACACGCCCAAAACCTGGACCGTCGTGTGGCACAACCTCGGCGACAGCCGCAAGGCCGACCGGTCGAATTTCGTCAAGCAGTTGCGGTTCCACGGGTTCGGGCAGCTGCAGGAAGCCGTGTGGGCCTCGCCGAAGGACTACCTGCGCGAGGTGAAGGACTACGCGAAACTGCTCGGCATCTCCGACGAGGTCGCGATTTTCCAATGCCAGCTGGACGAGGAGACCGTGCCCGCCGCGCTGCTGAGCCATCTGTGGCGGCTCGACGACCTCGCCGGGCAGTACGAACGGTTCGCCCGGCGCTACGCCGCGCTCGCGGCCGAACCGGAATCGGCGCCGGAAGACGCGTTCCTCGCGTGCACCACGATGCTGCACACGTTCCGGTCCTTCGCGAACCTCGACCCGGAGCTTCCTCCACTGTGGACACCGCACGCCGGAGCGCGGGCGAAGGCGCTCGCGGTGTACCACGAGGCCCTCGACGCGCTCCGGCCGCGCGCGGGCGCCTACTTCGCCGAGGCCGTCGACCCCGCGTCCGCGACTCCCTGACCGGGCAGCACCCGGTACTGTCCGTTGTAGAACAGCAACGGGTCCCGCTCGGCCAGCTTGGTCGCCACGACGCAGCCGATCACGATCACGTGGTCGCCCTTCACCAGCGTCGAGTCCACTCGGCACAGCAGGCCGGCCGGGGCGTCCCGGATTACCGGAAGCCCGTGCGCGAACTCGAAGGCTTCATCGTCCACAGCGGGCTGAGAACGGGCCAGCCGCTCGGAATGCCGCTGATGGTCGTCGGCCAGCACGCAGACGCTGAAGAACCCTCGCCGCTCGATCGCGGCGCAGGTCCGCGAACCGGTCTTCAAGCACACCAGGATCAGCGGCGGGGCAAGGGAAACCGAAGTGAACGAGTTGACCACTGCGGCGAACATCCGGTCCTCGTCGGCGGTGGCCACGACGGTCACTCCGGTCGCGAACCCTCGCATCACCGCGCGCAGGCTGCCCGGGTCCACCGGATCGGTCTCGTGCGCCACGACACTGGAACCCAGCCGGTTCGCCGTCATCACCGCTCCCCTTCCGTCTCGAATTCCCGCGCGCTGCTTCGCAGCAGCAGCGTGCAGACCGCGAGGATCCCCGCCAGCAGCACGCCGAACAACGGCACCGACCACACCGCCTGTCCGGAGACGTCGAACAAGAACACCGCCGCCGCGGGCGCGAATCCGCTGATGGCCGCACCGGTCTGGTATGCGAGCGAAACGCCGCTGTAGCGGACCTTGGTCGGGAAGAGGCTCGCGAAGTAGACCGGCGTCGGCCCCGTGATCAGCGCGTTGATCACCCCGGCGACGGCGAACGCCGCGAAGAACGCGACCTGGCTGTGTCCCGCGATCACGCCGAAGAGGACGAAGTTGAACACCGCGGTCAGCACCGCGCCGAGCACCACCGCTTTGTGCGCGCCGATCCGGTCGGCGAGCGCACCGGCGAAGATCACCGCGGCGGCGACCGCCGCGACGAGCACGACCTGCCCGGCCAGCGCGTGCGAACCGGACCAGCCGTTGTCTTTGCTGTAGGTGATCGCGAAGGTGAGCAGGATGTAGATGAGGCCGTTCGTGCCGACGCTCAGGCCGGTCGCCAGCAGGAGCGCACGCGGATGTTCACGGAACAGCACCCGCAACGGCGTCCGGCCGGCCTTCCCGGCGCCGACCTCGGCGACGAAGTCCTTGGTGTCGCGGGTGCGCGCCAACGCCAGGATGCCGATCAGCGTCACGATCCCGCCCGCCAGGAACGGGACGCGCCAGCCCCAGCTGAGCAGCGCGCTTTCCGGCATCGCCGCCGAAACGGCCGTGAACGCGCCGATCGCGAGCAGCGCGCCGAAACTCTGGCCCATGCCGGAGTAACTGCCGAACACGCCGCGTTTGCCCGCCGGCGCGTTCTCGACGCCGTAGACGATCGCGCCGCCGCTCTCGCCTCCGGTCGCCAGTCCCTGCACCAGCCGCAGCACCACCAGGAGAACCGGAGCCCACCAGCCGATCTGGCGGTACCCGGGCAGCAAGCCGACGAGCGTCGTCGCCGTGCCCATCGCGACCAGCGAAGCGAGCAGCACGGGACGGCGGCCGTAGCGGTCGCCGAAATGCCCGGACAGGATCCCGCCGAGCGGGCGCGCCACGAAGCCGACGCCGAAACTCGCGAGCGCGAGCAGGGTGGCGGTCAGCGGGTTGGCCACCGGGAAGAACACCGGGCCGAACATGATCGACGCGGCGATGCCGAACAGCATGAAATCGTAGTACTCGAGGGCCGTCGCGCCCGCCGCCACGAGGAACGCGGAGTTCCCCCTCGCGCGTTCGGTCGCCGGACTTTTCCGTGGGTCGATGGTGATTTCGCGAGAGTTGTCCGCCACCCCGCACCTCCTGTGCGCCCGGTCGTCTTCGCTGACGTGGTGTGGTGGGCGGCGGCCGAGGCCGCGCTGCCCGGGTAGCGCGGTAATCTACAGGACAGCCTACTGCGACGTCTATTAACCGCGTACGGTACCGGGCATGGCAGACGATCCCGCGTCCTGTTTCTTCGCCGAACGGTTCCGTCCCGCCGGAGTCCGGCTGGGTTTGCTCGTGTTGTCCGAATGCGACATCGCCGTCGCGGAAGCAGCCGCGCAGGTGCTGTCCGCGCACGGGCTGCGTCCGGCTCGGCGGCTCGCGAAACTCCGTCCTCGGCTCGGGTTTCCGGCGGTGGCTACACGGGAGGTGGTCGGGTTTCTGGAGCGGTACGGGCATGAGTACTGCGCGGCCTGGCTACCGGAAGCGACTGCGGACGGGCAAGGTCTCGACCAGAACGCGATCGAACAAGCCGGACGCGGGTGCGGGTGCGCCATCGGGTGGTACCGGCGCTCTTGACCACAGCCGCAGCCGACGTACGATCCCGCAGATGAGCCGCTTGGCCGGGATCGCCGAACTCGTGCGGGAGCGCGGGGAACGGATGGTGCGCGCGGCCGACGACGTGGACGAGGTCGTCGGCGCGTGCAGTTCCGCCCTGCGCCCGCACACGTTGCGGGTCCGCGAGCGCCGGCTTTCCGCGCGGCTCGACCACCTCGCCGCCGGTTCGGTCTCGCTCAACCGGCTGCGGTACGGCGCGGCCGTGAGCATTTCGGAACTGGCTCCCGAACAGGACGAGTTCCTGCTGTCGCTGCCGGTCGGCGGCCGGGCGCGGTTCGCCTACGGCGCGACGAGCGCGGTGCTGCGGCCGGGCACGGCATCGGTCGTGAGCCCGTACCGCGCGTTCCGGCTCGACCTCGACGGCGAGTTCGACCAGGTCGTGCTGCGCCTCGACCGGCCGCTGGTCGAGCGGACCGCCGCGCTGCTCGCCGGGGTGCCCGGCACGATCGCGGTGCAGTTCGAGCTTCGGGCGAACGCCGTCTCCCCCGGCGTGCTGGCGCTGGCCGAAGCCGCGATCCACCTGTCCGGCGGCGGCGCGCGGCCCGGGCACCTCGAAGCGCTGCTGGCCGAGACGTTGCTGCTCGGCCACCCGAACACCCTCAGCGAAACGCTTGCCGCCGAAGCGAAACCGCCGTCGTCAGCCCGGGTCCGCCGGGCGATGGACTACCTGCTGGCGCACCTGCCGGAGTCGTTTTCGATGGCGGCGGTGGCCCGGCATTGCGGGGTGTCGCTGCGCAGCCTGCAACTCGGCTTCCGCCGCGAAACCGGCCGGACCCTCAGCGAATGGCTCCGCGAACAACGGCTGGACCGAGCTCGCGCACTGCTGGCCGCGGCAGATCCGGCCAGCACCACGGTCACCGCGACCGCGACCGCTTGCGGCTTCGTGCATCTCGGCGATTTCGCCGCCCAGTTCAAGCGCCGGTTCGGCGAATCGCCGTCCGCGGTGCTGCGCGAAACCGACGACGGCGTTTCGCTCAGGCGATAGTCCCGACGCGGCGGGCTGCGCAGACTTCTGCGCATCGCAACTCCGCACCGCCTGAGGAGACCCGCCGTCATGCCACTATCCAATGAGGACAAACTCGCGATCGTCGAGCTCTCGAATAACCAAATGCGCGCCCTCGACAACCACGACGTCGACGGTTGGGTCGATGCCTGGGTCCCGGACGGACAGTTCATTTCCACCTATGGCACCTTCACCGGCCGCGCCGAACGGACCGAGTTCATCCAAGGCCACATCGCCGCCGGCAAAGAAGACGGTGCCCGCCACCTCCTGACGAACTACGTCGTCACCGGCGACAGCGACCGCGCGACAGTGACCTGCCTGGTCACCAAACTGCAGGTAGAAGCGCCGCCGTTCATCATCGCCACCGGCGTCTACCAGGACGTCGCGGTCCGCACCGCCGACGGCTGGCGCTTCGAATCCCGCCGCCTGGACATTGACCGCGGTGTCTTCGCCCGCGCCGAGGCGGCCGCGCGATGACGGACCTGGCCGTCGAACGGTGGGGAGAATCCGGCCCGCCGATCGTCATGGTGCACGGCAGCCTGAGCTCGGCCGCCACCGCGTTCGGCGAGCAGCAGGCGCTCGCCGACCGGTTCCGGATCATCGCCCCGTACCGCAGGGGATACCGGCCCAGCCCGCCGACCAACCGCATCGATCCCGACCGGGACGCCGCTGACGTAGCCGAACTCCTCGGCGACGGCGCACACCTGCTCGGCACCTCAATGGGCGGCGTGGTCGCCATGCGCGCCGCCGCTCTCGCGCCGGACCAGGTCTGGTCGCTCACCGTGGTCGAGCCGCCCGCCCTGCCGAACGGCTCCGGCCGTCCTGCTGCTGACCGGCTCGCGGTTGCCCTCCGCGACTACTGGGCCGACACCGCGGACAGCGACCCGGCGACGTTCGTGGCTGGGTTTCTTCGGGTGCTGAACGTCGATCTGCCGTTGCCGTCGCCGCTTCCGCCGCCGTTGCTGGAGGCTGCCCGCAACCTGATGACGGAACGGCCGTGGGAGACAGGTGTGCCGGTGGAAGCGCTGGCCCGCACGTCCTTCCAGAAGCTGGTCGTGACCGGCGGCGGCACCCCGGGGTTCGAGGATGTCGCTGATGCGCTGGCGGAGGGGTTGTCCGCCAGGCGGGTGCTGTTCCCGGGCAGTCCGCACGCGGTGCAGCGGATCGGGCAGCGGTTCAACGACGAGTTCGTGGCCAGCCTGAGCGGCTAGCGCGAGGGAGGGCCTGCCCGGCCCTCCCTCAGCCCCGCTCCCCCAGCGACCGCACAAACGCTTGTGTCGTCCGGTGTTTCGGCGCGCCCAGCACCTCCGCCGGCGTGCCCAGCTCCACGATCGTCCCGCCGTCCATCACCGCCACGCGGTCCGACACTTGCCGCGCGAAGCCGATCTCGTGCGTCACCACGATCATCGTCATCGTCCGCTGCGCGAGCCGCCGCATCACGCCGAGGACTTCGCCGACCAGTTCCGGGTCGAGCGCCGACGTCGGCTCGTCGAACAGCATCACGTCCGGCTCCATCGCCAGCGCCCGCGCGATCGCGACCCGCTGCTGCTGTCCGCCGGACAACTCGCGCGGATACGCCGCGTGCTTCTCGGCCAACCCGACCGACGCGAGCAACTCGTGCGCCTGCTCAGCGCACTCGCCACGAGACCGGCGCAGGACCCGCGTGGGCGCTTCGACGACGTTTTCCAGCACAGTGAGGTGCGGGAACAAATGGAAGCCCTGAAACACCATCCCGAACCGACGCCGCTGCCGGGCCGCCGCACGGTCGCTGAGCGGGTAGTACGTGTCGCCTTTGCGCGTGTAGCCGATCAGTTCGTCTTCGAGCCGGATCTCGCCGCCGTCCAGCGTTTCCAGATGGTTGACACAGCGCAGCAGTGTGCTTTTGCCCGAACCGGACGGCCCGATCAGGCACACCACCTCGCCCTGGCCGACGTCGAGGTCCACGCCGCGCAGCACTTCGAGCGGGCCGAAGCTCTTGCGCACGCCGGACAGCCGCAGGAACGTCATCGCGAGTACTCCTTGCCCGGGCGGCCCGCGGTGAACCCGCGGCCGAAACGGCGTTCGAGGTAGCGCTGGCCGATCATCGCGAGGCTGGTCAGCACGAGGTACCACAGGCAGGCGACCAGCAGCAGCGGAATGGTCTGGTAGGTGCGGCCGTAGATGAGCTGCACGGTGGTGAGCAACTCGGTGTAGCCGACCACCGACACCAGCGAGGTGTTCTTGAACATGGTCACGAGCTCGTTGCTCAGCGGCGGGATGATCACGCGGATCGCCTGCGGCAGAACGACTCTGCGCAATCGTTGCCGCCGCGTCATCGCGAGCGCGGTCGCGGCTTCCAGCTGCCCGGCGGGCACCGACAGGATCCCGGCGCGGAAGATCTCCGCGCTGTACGCGCCGAGCACCAGCGCGAGCCCGACGACCGCGGCGGAGAACTGCGAGATCAGCCGGTTCGTCGGCACGCTGAGGAACTCCGGGCCGAACGGGATGCCGAGCGACAGCTTCGGCAGCAGCGCGCCGAGAAAGAAGATCAGCAGGAGCAGCACCAGCGCCGGGATGGCGCGGATGAACCAGATGTAGGCGGTCGCGACCCAGCGCAGGACCGGGTCGTCGGACAGCCGCATCAGCGCGACGACCACGCCCACCACGAGCCCGGCCGCGCTGCTGAGCAGGGTCAGCAGCACCGTGTTCAGCAGGCCGCGCAGGATGTCGGCCGAGAACAGGTACCCGCCGACGAGACGCCAGTCCCAGCGCGGGTTGGTGATCAGGAAGTGCGCGAACATCGCGGCCAGCACGAGCGCGACGCCCGCGGTGAGCCAGCGCGCCGGCTGCCGTCGCCGGGCGAACCGGACGCTCGCCGGAGCCTCGACGGGCGCGCGGGTGGAGGTGGGGGTCGACATCAGGGCTCCTTCAGAGCGGCCCGGACGGCGGCCGTCGCGGGGACGGCCGCCGAGCGGGTCAGACGGTGACGAACTCGCCGAGCGTCCGTTCGGTGTGCGGATAGGGCGCGTCGTTCTCGTGGCCCGCCACGCCGAGACCGGCCAGCGCGGCCACGATCCCCGCGCCGCGGGTACTGGCCAGCTCGACCGCGCGGACGTTGTCCTCGATCTGCGCGATCCGGGTGGAACCGAACAGCACCGACGCCGTCGCCGGCTGCGCCAGGCAGAACGCGAGCGCGAGCTGCGACGGGCTCGCGTCGAACGAGGCCGCGATCTCCTTCAAACGAGGCACGAGTTCCTTGATGCGCTCGCGGATGCCGCCGGTGTCGATGCCGATCTTGCGTTCGGGGTCGAGCTTTCCGGCGAGGATTCCGCCCTCCATGGTGTCGGAGGCGTGCAGCGAGATTCCCGTTTCGGCGAACAGCTTCTGGTACTCCGCACTGTCCACAACGGACCTGCGCGCGACACTGTACTTGAGCTGGACGAGCTGCGGGGTCGGAATTCCCTGCGCCGCGGCGTGGTCGTAAGCGGTGCGGAGGTCGGCGGCCGACCAGTTCAGCGCGCCCCAGCTGCGGGCACGGCCGCTGGTGACGAGTCCGGCGAGTTCCTCGGTGATCGCGGCGACGTCCATCCCGGGCCGCGGGTGCTCGGTGATGATGACGTCGACGTAATCGGTGCCGAGCCGGACGAGCGATTCGTCGAGCTGTTCGGCGAGCGGCTGCCGCGGATAGTCGAAATACCAGACCTTTTCGGCGATCGCGTATTCCTCGCGAGGTTTCCCGACGACGTCGAGGATCCGGCCGAGCAGCACCTCGGTATGGGGTTTGTCGCGGTAGTAAGCGACGTCGAGGAAATCGATGCCGAGGTCGAACGCGCGCCGGACGAGCGCGACGCCCGCTTCGAACGTCATCCGGCTGTAGGTGTTCCACGACCCGAGCGACAGCGCGGAAACCGTGGGCCCCTCGCGGCCGATGCGACGGTAGTCCATGTGTTTCTCCTTCTTCGTTGGACCGGGCGGCTCAGAACTGGGAACCGTTGACCGCGACCCGGTCGACGGCGATCGAGCCCTGTCCCCATTCGTCGAGGATCTTGCGGTAGGTGCCGTCCTCGACGAGCTTCTGCAGCGCACGCTGCGCGGCGTCGCGCAACTGCGTGTCGTCCTTGCGGAACCCGGCCGCGTACGGCGCGAGCCAGTGCACGCCGTCGCCGGTCAGCTCGAACTGGCCGGGGTTCTGCTTGATCAGGTAGTTCGCCGGCGCGATGTCGTTCCACGCGGTCTCGACGCGGTCGCTCTGCAGGGCCAGCACCATCGCCTGCCCGTCGGCGAACGCGTTGATGTTCACCGCGGGCTTGCCGCTGCCGACGCATTCCTTGCTGACCCGCTGCGCGTCGGTCTCCTCGATCGACCCGCGCCCGATGGCCAGCGAACGGCCGCACAGATCGTCGATTCCCTTGACGCCGTGCGGGTTCCCGGAACGGACCATCAGCGCGGTGCCGCCGCGCAGGAAGTCGACGAAGTCCATCGTGGGTTGCCGGGATTTGAAGTCCCCCACCGACATCACGGCGTCGAACCGTCCGGAAAGGACACCCGGCATGACGTTGCCGCCCTCGGTGCGCACCACCTGCACGTCCAGGCCGAGCAGCGCGGTCCACGCCTTCGTCAGGTCGACGACCACGCCGGTGATCTCGTTGTTGTTGCCGCTGTTGACAAACGCGAGCGGCGGGACACTCGCACTGGTAGCGACGGTGATCGTTTTCTTGTCCCGGTACCGCTGCGGCACGAGCGCACTGAGCCCGGCGTCGGCCTGGACCGCCGCCTCCGCCCCGGCCCCTTTCTTCGGCACGCCTTCCGGCGCGGGCTCCTGCGGAGCGGCGCAACCGCTCAACGCCACGAGCGCCGCACACGCGGCGGCGGCAACGCGCCCTCGGGTTCGGTGTCGCATCGAGACCTCCATTGCTCTCTCGGACGCCGGGAACGCTAGAAGCCGGTCCCGAACATTGTCAAGGCTTTGACGTTCAACCTTTGACAATCTCGCGGAACCTGGCATGATCGAGAGGCGTGAGGGAGCCCGAAGCCGCCGAACCGGATTACTGGACCTTTGTCGACCACGCGGTCCGCTCGGTGAGCGAAACCCTGCCCGAGGTCGACCCGGACGCGATGCGGCTGGTGATGACCCTGCACCGGGCCACCGACCTGCTGTCCTACGACCTGCACGCCCGCCTCGGCGAGATCAGACTGAACGAATCGGCTCAGCTGAGCAGCACCGGTTTGCGGCTGCTGCTGGTGCTGTCGGCTTCCGGCCCGCTGGAGTTGCGCAGAGTGGCAGCGCTGTCGGGGATGAGCCGGGCGGCGGTGTCGGCCGCGGTGGAGAACCTGGCCGCGAACGGGTTGGTCGGGAAGGAACCGTCGCAAGAGGACCGGCGGACGGTGCTGCTGCATTTGACGCCCGAGGGGCAGGAGACGTTCGCGCGTTGCTTCGCCGCGTACAACGCGGGGGAACAGCATTGGGCGGCGACGCTGACGGCTGAGGAGCGGGGGCAACTGGTGGGGTTGCTGACGAAGCTGATGCAGACTCAGGACGTTCAGCGGCGGGCCTGAGCGTCTTGGGTCGTGCGTTCGCTCAGATGCTCGCGGGCGACTCCGCTCCTGCCAACCCGTGCGGCAACTTCGGATACTGCGCCCGCATCGGCTCCGCGCGGCTGATGTCGGGTAGCCCGCAGCAGTTCGTCGTCGGCACCAGCGGAGGCAGCCCGTGTGCGGGGCGTGCGTCCGCTGGTCAACAACTTCCCCGCCGTACGACAGGCCTGCCAGGCCGTCGACAAGCGAGGCCAGTTCGCGGCGTCCTTCCGCCCGATGCCGCCGCGCGGAACACGAAAAGTCACTTGCTTACCCCCGATCGGACTACTTCGAGGTTTCGCGCCCGGCGCGGCGAGGTGTCGCTCCGGGCGTCGTCATCCGCCAGAGGAGGAACCATGCACGCACAGCGCGGAGATTGGCTGGTCGTGAAAGGAATCCACGTGGACGTGCCGGAGCACCGGGGCCGCATCGTGGCCGTGGGGTCGCCGGACGGGGACCCGCCGTTCACCGTCCGCTGGCTCGGCGCGGACCACGAGTCGACGGTCTTCCCGGGGCCGGACGCGATCGTGCTGACCGACGCCGAGCTGCCCGCCCGGACCGTCCGTGAGGGGAACCCTGAGGGAATCAGAGTCCCTCAGGGTTCCCCTCACAGCCCTCGGGTGGCAAACCGCCGCGAACCTCCCGTTCCGCGGTGAGGCTATTTCCCGATCCGGTTCCCGATCCAGCGCCCGATCTCGATCAGCACCACTCCCGCCGCGGCACAACACACTGCCGTCAGCGTGTAGCCGGTGTTGCTCGGGTCGAGCTCGAAAGTCTCGCGCGTCCACGGCAGCAGGAACATCAGCGCCGAAACCACCGCCATCGTCGCCACCAGCGCGGCCTTCCACCAGGTGTAGGGCCGCGCGACGACCGCCAGCACCCACAATGCCAGTGCCATCAACGTCATCAGCGCCGTGGTGCTCGCCTGGACCTGCTCGGCATGGGTGGTCGCGTTGCCGGGATGGACCAGGATGTACGCGACGAACGACGCGGCCCCGATCACCACCCCGGCCGGGATCGCCATCCGCAGCACGCGGCCGACGAAGCCGCTGCGCGCGCGGTCGTTGTTGGGGGCGAGCGACAGCACGAAGGCGGGCAGGCCGATGGTGAACCAGCCGACGATCGTGACGTGCCGGGGCAGGAACGGGTACGGCATCGCGTCCTGGCCGATCAGGCCGGGCACGCCGACGATCAGCGCCAGCAGCACCGAGTACACGGTCTTGGTGAGGAACAGGTTCGCGACGCGTTCGATGTTGCCGATCACCCGGCGGCCTTCGCCCACGACGTACGGCAGGGTCGCGAAAGCGTTGTCCAGCAACACGATCTGCGCGACCGACCGGGTCGCCGGGCTGCCCGCGCCCATCGCGACGCCGACGTCGGAATCCTTCAAGGCGAGGACGTCGTTGACGCCGTCGCCGGTCATCGCGACGGTGTGTCCGCGAGCCTGCAGAGCCGCGACCATCGCCCGTTTCTGCGCGGGCGTCGCGCGGCCGAACACGGCGGTGCCTTCCAGCTCCTCAGCCAGCTTGCCGGGGTCTTCGGACAGCGTTCGCGCATCGACCGGGGCCTCGCCGCCGGGCAGCGCCAGCGCACGGGCCACACCGCCGACCGACACCGCGTTGTCGCCTGAAATCAGTTTCACCGCAACGCCTTGGGCGGCGAAATAGTCGAGCGTCTCGCGGGCGTCGCCGCGGATTTTCTGCTCCAGCACGGCCAGCGCCACCGGCGTGACCTCGCCCGGCCCGTCCGGCGCGTCCACGGCGTTCGCCGCGCGGCCGAGCAGCAGCACCCGCAGTCCCTGCGCGCCGATCCGTTCGGCTTCCGCGCGCTCCTCCGATTCGGCGGGCAGCAGCACGTCCGGCGCGCCGAGCACCCAGTCGCCGTGCTCGCCGAAGGCCGCGCCGCTCCACTTCCGCGCCGACGAGAACGGCACCACGGCGGTCGGCGTCCAGTCCGGCGCGGCCGGGCAGCCCTCCGCGATCGCGACCAGGCTGGCGTTCGGGCGCGGATCGGCCGCGGCGAGCGCGGCCAGCACCGTCTCCGGCGCCTCGCCCGCCTCGTGCAGCCGCCGCAGTTCGGCCAGCCGCATGGTGTTCTCGGTGAGCGTGCCGGTCTTGTCCGCGCACACGACATCCACGCGGGCCAAGCCCTCGATCGCGGGCAGCTCGTTGACCAGGCATTGCCTGCGGCCCAGCCGGATCACGCCGACCGCGAACGCGACCGACGTCAGCAGGATCAGGCCTTCGGGGACCATCGGGACGAGCGCCGCGACCATCCCGCGCAGCGCGTCGGGCAGCTTCTGCGAACCGGAAAGCTGGTTGTAGATCGACAGCGCGCCGGCCGGGACCAGCAGGTACGTGATGACCTTCAGGATCTTGTTGATCCCGTTCCGCAGCTCCGAATCGACCAGCGTGAACCGGCCCGCCTCCTCGGCCAGCTTCGCCGCGTACGCCTCCGAGCCGACCTTCGTCGCCCGGTACGCGCCGTTCCCGGCCACCACGAAACTGCCGGACATGATCGGGTCGCCCGCGCGCTTCACCACCGGGTCCGATTCGCCGGTGAGCAGCGATTCGTCGACCTCCAGCGCATCGGCGGACAGCACCTCGCCGTCGACCACGACCTGGTCGCCCGCGCCGATCTCGATCACGTCGTCGGCGACGACCTCTTCCGGGGCCAGCTCGCCGCTCGTCCCGTCGCGGCGCACGCGCGGGCGCACCTGGCCGACGATCGCGAGCCGGTCCAGCGTCCGCTTGGCGCGCAGCTCCTGCACGATGCCGACGACGCTGTTCGCCACGATGACCCCGGCGAACAGCCCGTCCAGCAGGTAGCCGGTGGAGAAGATGATGACCGCGAGCACCGCGAAGATCGCGTTGATCCGGGTGAAGACATTCGACCGGACGATCTCCCACGCGCTGCGGCTCGTGCGCGAGGGCACGTCGTTGGTCCGTCCCGCGGCGACCCGCTCGGCCACCTCGGCCGCGGTGAGCCCGCGCGTGCTGTCCTGCGTGAGCAGGCCGTCGTCCCCTGGCATGGGTTCGACCTTACGCAGTTTCCGGGCAAACCCGTCACGTCGCCGCCCCGGCGGGTCCGCCCGTTCGGGTGACTCGGCGCAGGTCACCGCCCGAGACGGGACGCGCGGACCTCCCTCGTTCCGATCAGATCGAGGTGCACCTCACGGCGCGCGAACCGCCATCCGCCACCGGTCTTGGTGTAGCGGTCGAGGTAGTGCAGATGCCACACGGCGTCGGCGAAGCGTCCGTCGCGCGGGGTCACGTGGTGGGCAACGCAAGTGATCCGTCCGCGTGCGGTCGCCGTATCGTCCTCGGGATCGAAGACTGTCCCGGTGATGCCGTGCGCGGTCAGCGGCACGTCGTCCAGCACAGACAAGGCCGCTGCGACGGCTTCCGGACCACGATGCTCGTGGACCGGGCCGAACTCGCGAGGCGGATCCGGCAGCACGAGCACCCCGTCGTCGCCGAACAGCTGGGCGACCCCGGCGAAATCGCGCTCGTCGACGCGGGCGGCGTAACGGTGCACGAGATCGTGCAGCGCGGCCCACTCCTCGACGGGGATCACCAGTCCTGCCAAGGCACGATCGTCCGGACCGGTCCGGACAGCAGCACCCGCTCGGCCTCGGCATGCGGCGCGGGCTCCCAGTGGCGTTCCCGCGCGGCGATTTCGCGGCTCACCTCGGCCGGGTCCTCGTCCAGGTACAGCAGCCGGACTCGCAGCGAGCCCGGCCTGCGCTCCTCCGCGGAACCGATGTTCAGCGTCGAATGCTGCTGCCTGCCAAGGAAGGAGAACGTCCAGGCTCCGGCGACGCCCGGACAGGTCAGCAGGTCGGGAATGCGCGTCCGGTCCTGCCACGCGAACTGCGCGTGCGCCTCGCCGCTGTGCGGTTCGGCCAGTTCGGTGACCGTGACGTGCAGTCCGCGGTTCGGCCGGAACGGCAGCGCGTCCGCGGACAGCCGGACGCGCGGCGCGACGTAGCCGAGCACCGGCGTGAAGAACCCCAGCAACGGCCGCCGCACGCCCGGAATCAGCGGTCCGCGGCCCCATTGGAACGAGTCTTCGCCGAGTTTGCGCCATTCGGCCACGCTTTGCTCGTACGGCGGGCGGAACCAGTACATCGCGACGTAGTCGACGCCAGCCAGCTCCGGGCTCGCCGTGCCGTCGCCGGTCCAGGCCCAGCGGTCGCCGTGCGCGACGCCGGGGAGGCGCAGGTTCTCCGGCAGGTGGTCCAGCTGGTGCCACTCGTTGTACTCGCGTTTCCGCGAAGGGTCGGCCAATGCGACGAAGGAGAAGAACGCTCGTTCGGACAACACCGGGCCGAGCCTACGAACAACGGCGCGGCGGTGGCGGCGATCGTCTCGGCGACCGGGACGGGTTCAGCTCAGCCACTGCTTCGGCGGCGGGTACACATACCGCGCGATGGTGGTGCTCACCCAGCCGATGCAGAACCCGCCGAACACCGGCAGCACGACCTGCACCTCGTGTCCGCCGCGAAGCAGGCCGGTGAGCAGGAAGACCAGCGCCCACGCGACGAGCAGCCCGGCGCTGTAGGTCCAATAGTTCCTCCGCATGGCAACCTCCCGACGCTCTCCTTCGCCAGTGTTCCCCGCGCAGATCTCGATCGCAGGTCCACTGGCCGTCTCGGCGAGCCTGAGATCAGGCCCTATGCCTCGATCAGGTCGAGGTCGCGGACGCAGAAGCCGTGGTGCTCGAAGGTCTCGTTGAGCACCGTGCGGAGGCACTGCCGCACCGAACGGCCCCGCGCGTACGGCGGCCAGACATCGTCTTCGGGCACCGGCGCCGGCGCCGCGAGCTGTGCCGCGGTGACCTCGTCAAGCCAGGCCTCAAGCTCGGCGGCTTGTGCGTCGCGCACGCGCACGATCTCGTCGAGCGACGGGTCGAGCGAGCGGTCCAGGCCGTGCGCTTCGCGGTAGGGCTCGGCATCCGGCCCGATGCCCATCGGCGTGAACAGCTCCGTCGAGCCCAGGCAGCAGCGGCGGAACCACGAATCGTGGACGAAGACCAGATGGCGCATCGTCTGCGCCGCCGACCACTCGTCGTTCACGCTGCGGCCCTCGACGCCGGGCGTACGGCGGATCCGCTCGACCGTGGCGGCCCAGCCTTCGCGGAGCTGACGCGCCGCCTCGCGCAGATCGGCGGGGTCCTCGGAGCGGATCAGCACCCGCACCGGATGCCGCCGGTCCAGCTCCGCCTCGACGTACTCGCCGACCTCGACCCCGTTCACCACGAGGTGGGAGACGAGCCCGTCGATCACGGCGTCCTGCATGACGACACCGATCAGGCGCGCCCCCGTCAGATCGCACTCGCGGAACTCCGCACCGTGCAGGTCCTCGTCGACATACCGTTTCATGCTCCGCATCCTAGGTCCGGGCACCGACAAAACCGGCCGCCCTCGGCGTGCGGGACGGTCCTCCCGGCCGATCGCCGCGCCGGGAAACCACCCGGGAAGATTTCGGTATTCGGCCGCACAAAACGGTCTTTCACTGCCTTTAGACCGGAAACCGAGGGCACCGAAATGCGGCTATGCTCAATTCCGTGGCGCCGAACAAAATCGTGCCTCCCGGCGGCAGTCGCCGTACGGGCTTGCTGCTCGCGCTCCTCCTCGGCGTCGCAGGCTGCTCGTCCGCGCCGCCACCGCCGCGCCTGTCGCCGCCGCTGCCCGACGCCCCGCTGGATCTCACGCAGTTCACCACCAAGCCCTGCGACCTGATGACCTCTCACCAGCTGACCATGTTCTTTGTCAGCAACCAGGGAACCGCCTCCCCCGCCGCCGGGAAAACCACCTGCACCTGGATCCCCCACGACACGAAGGCCCTGACGTACGTCGCTTCTGTCGACACCACCTCAGGCGGGATTGAAGCGCTATACCACCGCCGAGCCGCGGTGGCGAACTTCACCCCGGTCTTCGTCCACAGCTACCCCGGCGTCCACCGAGACGACCACGACGGCCACTGCACCGTCGAAACCGGCGTCGCCGACGACACCCTGCTCAACGTCACCGTCACGGCCACCGATCCCAAGCTGGAGGCGTACGGGGACCCTTGCTACGAAGCCGACCGATTCGCCGGAATCATGGTCGCCTACCAAGCCAACCGCGCACCCTGACCGGTCAAACCAGCACGCAGTCCCCGCACTTCGGACCGTCACGATCCGGCGTCGCCCGATAAAACAGACAGCAGCTGCGACGCCGAAACCGACCGTTCTCCCGAGTCGCGGTACCAGCCAGCTCCGGCAGCTCCTCTAGCGCGGCAACGATTTCGACGACCCGGCCAGTCCACTCTGGACGCTCGGACCGCAAGACCGTCACCGCCCCGTTCAGCGCCGACGCGACATTCCCCCGCCGGACGTTCTCCGCCAGCGAGAACTGCGCCATCGCCTTGTCCAACCGTGCCAACGGACCGCGCAGCACCCGTTCCGCGAAGGCACTGACCACATCGGACTCAACCGGCGGATTCTCCTTCAAGGACAACGGAAAAGCACCGCCGAGCTTCGGCTGCCACCAAGCCTTCGAGTAGTCCGGAACCGCTCCCGCGCCGACGGCAAGACCCAACGCGGGCGAAAGGAGCCGCGCGGCCAGCCCGAGATGCGCGATCGACGCCGCGACCCGCAATTCCACGAAATCGCCACCGAGCACGGCCCGGTTCTGCGCGATTCGCCTCCGCAGCACCGGGCCGTCATCGAGGACTTCGGACAGCGGACGCCACGGCTCGGCGGGTTCCTCGGCCGAATGCGTGTCGACGGCGAAGAACGGGCCCAGTCCGGTCAGCGGGTTCACGCCTCGACGGTAACCGCGCGCCCGCGGTCCAGCACGCGTTCGGCGAGCGGGCCGAACACGAGCGCGATGGTCGCCCACAGGACGACCTGCGCCAGCACCGAGTAGAGCCGGAATCCGACGAGCGTGTCGGCGGGGAATCCGGGGTACACGATCTGGCCGTCGGGGCCTTTGAGCGGCAGTGGGGTTTCGCTGGTCTGCGGCCCGTACTCGGCGACATTGCTGGCCAGCGACCCGAGCGACGGCAGCAGCGCCATCAGGAGCGCGGACAGCACGACGAACCCGGCGCCCGCGACGAGCGTCGCGTTCCAGTTGCCCAGCCGCGGCGCGAGCCGTTTGCCCACGACGACGGCCGCGACCAGGAAGACCACCGACGCGACGACCATGGTCAGGTACAGCCCGGTGCGCGCGCCGATGGTGGCCTCGTGACCGACCGCCGGCGGGTTGGCCGGGTATTTCAGGAACGGCACGAGGTACAGCGACAGGAACCCCGCCCCGGCCACGAGCACCGCCAGCACCCGCGCGCGGATCCGGCCGACGCGGCCCAGCAGCACGGTGTAGGTCACCGCGAACAGCAGGCCCATCGCCACTCCGAAGAGCACCATGCCGAGCCCGATGCCGAGGTTGCCCTGGACGGCCCGGCTGAAAATCTCGTGGCCCTCGTGTTCGCTCGCCATCCCGGCGGCCTTGTCGAGCGCCATCTGCGCCTCGTCGCGGCCGGATTCGTAGTCGATGGCCGCTTGGGTCAGCGGTTCGGCGAAGATCCGCGCGAAGACGAACGCCAGCAATCCGCCCAGCGCTCCGGCGAGGAGGCCGCGCAGAATAAGCTTGTTCTGCATTGTTCGGTTGTCCGTTCCGGGCGCGTCAGTGGCAGGGGAAGCCGAGGAAGTGCCGCGCGTCGTGGACGAACTCGTGCACGTGCGTGTCGCTGCCGAAGATCGAGACCGCGCCTTGGTCGACGCCGATGAAGTAGTACAGCAGCAGCGCGCCGACGACGGTCGCGCCGAGCAGCAAAGCGGCTTTCGACACGGGCAAGACGACCGGGGTGGACCGGTCGGCCGGAATGGTGGCCATGGCTCTCCTTCGGGATGACGCGTCCCTTGCGGGTGGACCTGACGACGGCTCCTCGACCTGACTCGCCCGGGATGGGCACACAGTGGCGCGACCGTGCCGGAATCTCACCGGCTTCGGGAAGCCGTCGCGCGAGCAGCACGCTACGGCGGTGTCCGGCCGGTCGTCAATCGCCCGGGGGTCCGACGTGTCGCTTATCGCCTGGTTCGCCCAGCCGGTGTGCGCGGGGTCGCACCGAACGGAGCAGGGCCGCTCACGCGGGGTTGCGGTAGAAGGCCAGGTGCTCCGGGCAGAACGCGCTTGCGGTGCGGGTCATTCGGCAGTCGCGCCGGGCTTCTCGCAGCAGCGACGGATCTCCTACGGCGAGCCGGTTCCCGTCCGCCTCGAGAATCCGGAGGCCGGTCATCGCCCGGGTCCGCTCCGGCAGCGCTCGCGGGAAGTTCTCGTCGAGCACCAGCTTCTCGAGACCGCCGACCCCCGTCAGATGCAGCCCCCGCAGATCGAGCGTCGTCTCCCCGTCGGCGCGTGAAGCGTTGCGCGCCGAGCGGGAAAGCTATACCGTGCCTGAACTAGAACAGGTTATAGTTTCGGCGGTGCGCGGGACGAGGAGCGGACATGGCAGCCAGGGTGGCCCGGAGCAACGAAGCCGACTACGTGGTCGTCGGGTCGGGCAGCTCGGGAGCTGCCGTCGCGGGACGGCTCGCGGAGTCCGGGGCCAGCGTGATCGTGCTTGAGGCGGGCAAGAGCGACGAGCAGCTGCTGTTGCGCAAGCCGGGGCTGGTCGCCCCGCTGCACGCGGTGCCCCAGTTGAAGAAGACGAGCGACTGGGGGTTCTACTCGGTCCCACAGAAACATGTTCTCGATCGGCGCATGCCGGTGCCGCGCGGGAAGGTGCTCGGCGGCTCCAGTTCGGTCAACGGGATGGTCTACGTCCGCGGCAACCGGGCGAATTTCGACTCCTGGGCGGCGGAGGGCAACACCGGCTGGGACGCCGACGGCGTCAACGCCGCGTACAAGCGCATGGAGGACTTCGAGGACGGCGAGAACGCCTTCCGCGGCGCGGGCGGGCCGATCAAGATCACCCGCAACAAGATCCCGCAGGAAGGCACGCTGCAGTTCCTCGACGCGACGGCCGACGCGATCGGCTGCGACATCATCGACGACTACAACGGCGAATCGCAGGAGGGCGTCAGCCGGATGCAGCAGAACGCTGCCGACGGCCTGCGCTACAGCGCCTCGCGCGGCTACCTGCACCACCTCGCGCCCCGGACGCTCGAGATCCAGTCCCGCGTGTTCGTGCGGAAAGTGGTGATCGAGAATGGCCGCGCGACCGGCGTCGAGGTGACCGACGCGGGCGGCAAGCGTCGCACGATCCGCGCGGGCAAGGAGGTCATCCTCGCCGCCGGGTTCGTCGGGTCGCCGCAGCTGCTGATGCTGTCCGGGATCGGGCACGCCGAGCACCTCAAGGAGCACGGCATCGACGTGCTCGCGGATCTGCCGGTCGGCGACAACCTGCACGACCACATGTTCCACGCGCTGACGTTCCAGGTGTCGTCGTGCAAGAACAAGGGCACCGCGCCGTATTTCGCCCGCGGGATGGCCCGCGAGCTGCTCAAGCCGGGTTCGACGTTCCTGGCGAACTCGGTGTTCGAGGCGCTCGCGTTCCTCAAGACGTCGCAGGCCACCACGGTGCCGGACCTGCAGCTGCACCTGCTGCCGTGGGCGTACGTGTCGCCGAACCAGGACGCGCCGATCCGGCATCCGGTCGACAAGCGGCCGGCGCTGACCGTCCTCACCACGCTGATCTACCCGAAGAGCCGCGGCACGATCCGGCTCGCTTCGGCGGACCCGGCCGCGACGCCGCTCATCGACCCGCAGTACCTCTCCGACCCGGCTGACCTCGAAGTCCTCGGCGAGGGGTCCGAGATGGTGCGCGAGATCTTCGCGTCGAAGGCGTTCAAGGGCTCGATCAACGAGGAGATCCACCCGGGCAAGCAGGTGCGCGGCCAGGAACTGCGCGACGCGATCCTCAACCGCGCGACGTCGGTGTACCACGGCGTCGGCACCTGCCGGATGGGCGTGGACGACCTCGCCGTCGTCGGGCCGGACCTCAAGGTGCGCGGCGTGGACGGGCTCCGGGTCTGCGACGCCTCGATCATGCCGTCGATCACCGGCGGCAACACCAACGCGCCCTGCATCATGATCGGCGAAATGGGCGCGCAGCTGGTTCTTTCCGGCAACTGAGAAGGAGCGGAAGACCATGACCGTCACCCCGGTCCGGCCCACTCGTCCGGCCTCGGCGACCGACGAGTTCCTCCGGCGGCTCGTCGCGCGCGTGCCGGGTACGGGCGGCGCGGTGTGGCCGCTCACCGAGGTCTACACCGGCGACATCCTGGTGGAGCTGCCGCAGTCGACGCCCGCCGACATCGAGCAGGCGTTCGCCACCGCGCGAACGGCGCAGGCGAAATGGGCCGCGACGCCGCTCAAGCAGCGGCTCGCGGTGTTCCAGCGGGCGCACTCGCTCTTCATCGACCGCGCGCGGACGATCGCCGACCTCATCCAGGTCGAAAGCGGCAAGAACCGGCGGATGGCGATCGAGGAAACGTGCGATCCGCCGATGATCATGAGCCATTACCTCCGCCGGGCGCCCAAATTGCTCGCTCCGACACGGCGCGGCGGACCGGTGCCGCTGGTGTCGTCGTCGACCGAGATCCGGGTGCCCAAGGGCGTGGTCGGGATCATCGCGCCGTGGAATTTCCCGTTCGCCACCGGTATTTCCGACGCCATTCCGGCACTGATGGCGGGCAACGCGGTCGTGTTGAAGCCGGACAACAAGACCGCGCTTTCGCCGCTGTACGGCGTGCAGTTGCTGGAAGAAGCGGGTTTGCCGAAGGGCCTGTTCCAGGTCGTGTGCGGCGAGGGTCCGGACGTCGGCCCGACGCTCATCGACCAGGCCAACTACGTGATGTTCACCGGCTCCACCGCCACCGGCAAGGTGATCGGCGAACAGGCGGGCCGGAACCTGATCGGCTGCTGCCTCGAACTCGGCGGCAAGAACCCGATGATCGTGCTGCCGGACGCCGATTTCGCCGACGCGGTGCCGGGCGCGGTGTTCGGCGCGTTCGGCAACACCGGGCAGATCTGCATGCACATCGAGCGGATCTACCTGCCGGAGTCGCGCTACGAGGAATTCAAGGAAGCCTTTGCCGCCAAGGCTGCTTCACTCGATGTGCGGGCGGCTTACGACTTCGGCCCGGAAATGGGTTCGCTGGTTTCGGTGGACCACATGAACCGGGTCAAGTCCCATGTGGACGATGCGGTCGCCAAGGGAGCCACCGTGTTGTGCGGCGGGCGTCCCCGGCCGGACCTCGGCCCGGCGTTCTTCGAGCCGACCGTTCTGGAAGGCGTCACGAAGGACATGCTGTGCGGGGTCACCGAAACGTTCGGCCCGGTCGTGGCGCTGCATCGGTACCGGACGGTGGACGAGGCCGTCGAACTGGCGAATGACACCGACTACGGGCTGAACGCTTCGGTGTGGGGCAAGGACATTCGCGCGGCTTCCGCGGTGGCCGCCCGGCTGGAGACGGGCAATGTCAACGTGAACGACAGCCTGGCGACGGCGTACGCCGCCAAGGGGACGCCTTCCGGCGGGGTGAAGACGTCCGGAGTCGGCGCCCGGCACGGGGACCAGGGGCTGCTGAAGTACACCGATGTGCAGAACCTGGCAGTGCTGAAGAAGCCGGTGATGAGCCCGCGGCCGGGACAGAAGTACGAGAAGTACGTGGAAGGAATGCTCTCCGGACTGAAGATGATGCGGCGGCTCAGGATCCGGTGATGTCCGCAATGGACTGACGCACTGCCCGGACCACCTTTCCGTCCGCTTCGGCCAGTCCGCTGAGCCGGGTCCGCCGCGTCACCAGTCCGCCCAGGACCAAATCGACCAGCTGCGCGCCCACCTCCTCGGCCGACACCGGGCCGTCCGGGTCGAACCACGTCCACGCCCATTGCGCCGAGCCGAAGATCAGCAGGCTCCGCACCTCGACGTCGCACGAGCGGAACTCCCCCGACGCGACCCCGTCGGACAGCACCGCTCGCACCAGGTCGAGGTATTCCGCGCGCATCCGGCGGCCCTGCGCCATCGCCTCGTGGTCGGCGAGCCGGACGACCTCGCGCTGGAACGCGACAGTCGCCTCCCGGTCCACCACCTGGTACAGCACGAACGCGTACAGCAGCCCGGCCAGCTGCTGGGTCGGCGTCGCGAGGCGTTCGCGGATCAGCGCGGCCTCGGCGAGCCTGCGGCGCATGTACGACTCGTGCAGCGCGGCGAGCAACCGGTCCTTCGTGCCGAAGTGGTGCACGATGGTGCCCTTCGACAGCCCCAGCTCGCCGGCGATGTCGGAGAAGTTCGCGGCGTCGTATCCGCGTTCGGCGACGTAGCGGGTGAACGTCGCCAGGATGTCCCCGGCGCGGCCTTTGGGTGGCATCGGCCCACTGTAGCCGAAGGTTTGACCACTGACCGTCCGTACGGTTACCTTCGTCCTGGTCCCCGGCGACGAATGAGTCTCGGCATGGCATCGAGCTTGGCGCAGTGGATTGCCCGGCGCGGCACCGTCACCCCGGAGGCGGTCGCGCTCGTGGCCGCGGAGACCGGCGAGCGGATCACGTACGCCGAGCTCGAACAGCGGGTCGCGCGGCGGGCGGCGGCGCTGCGCGAGCTGGGCGTGCGCAAGGGCGACCGGGTCGCTTTGCTGGGCCTGAATTCCACTGGCTACCTCGAAACGCTCTTCGCGGTCGCCTGGCTCGGCGCGATCACGCTGCCGATCAATTTCCGGCTCGCGGCGGCTGAAGTCGAGTACCTCCTCGAGGACGCCCGGCCGGTGGTCGTGGTGCACGACGACACCTTCGCCGCGCTCGCGCAGGAAGCCTCCGGTGGCCGGGCGCTGGTCAACAACAGCGAGCTCGGCACGACCGAGGACCGAGTCGAACCCGAACCGACCGGGGCGGACGACGTCGCGGTGCTGATGTACACGTCCGGCACCACCGGGCGGCCCAAGGGCGCCATGCTCACCCACGGCAACCTGGAGGCGAACGCGATCAACGTGCTCACCTCGGGAGAAGGCTTGCTCCCGTCCGACATCACGCTGACGGTCGCCCCGCTCTTCCACATCGGCGGGCTCGCGCTGTTCACCCTGCCTTTGCTGTACGCGGGCGGCACCGTGGTGGTCGCGGGCAAGTTCGATCCACAACAGACACTCGCGCTGATCCAGCGGGAGCAGGTCACCGTCCATTTCATGGTGCCCGCGATGTGGGCTGCGATGACGCAAGTCCCGGACTTCGATTCCTACGACCTGTCGCGCCTGCGCTACCTGCTGTGCGGCGGGGCGCCGTGCCCGCTTCCGGTGATCGAGTTCTACGAGGGCAAGGGACTGACCTTTGTGGAGGGTTTCGGGATGACCGAACTCTCCCCCGCCGCGCTGGTGCTGGAATCGGCGTTCGTGCGCTCGCACGCCGGGTCCGTCGGACGGCCTTTCCTGCACGTCGAGGCGCGGATCGTGGACGAACGCGACGACGACGTCCCGACCGGAACGGTCGGCGAACTGGTACTGCGCGGCCCGAACGTCTTCGCCGGCTATTGGGGCCTGCCCGAAGCGAGCGCCGAAACCATGCGCGGCGGCTGGTTCCATTCCGGCGACCTCGCCCGCTGCGACGCGGACGGCTTCGTGACTTTGGTCGACCGCAAGAAGGACATGATCATTTCCGGCGGCGAGAATGTCTATCCGATCGAGGTCGAGCAGGTGCTGCACCGGCATCCGGGCATCGCCGACGTCGCGGTGATCGGCGCGCCGGATCCGCAGTGGGGAGAAACCGTGATCGCGGTGGTCGTTCCGGCCGACGACTCGCTCGACGGGGACGCGGTGATCGCTTATTGCCGGGAAAGGATCGCCGCGTTCAAGTGTCCCCGCCGGGTCGAGGTGGTCGCCGAGCTTCCTCGCAATGCCACGGGGAAGCTGCTGAAACGCGAACTTCGCGCCCGGTACACCGACTCCGCCGCATCGGTCTCCCGGTAGGGCCGTGAGGGGAACCCTGAGGGACTCTGATTCCCTCAGGGTTCCCCTCACGGCACGTCGCCAGGATCAGATGAACCGCCACAAGTGGTCCGGCGTCCCGTTGTCGTCCCACTGCGTCACCTGTGCACCGTCCGCAGTGGACTGCTGATCGACCGCCATCACCTTTCCGCTGTGGACATTCCGCAGCTTCCACCAGCCACCGCCCGCGTCGACGATGCGCCACAGGTGATCCGGCGTTCCGTTGTCCTGGAACTGCTGCACGTGGGCGCCGTTGTCCAGGCTCTGGTCGTGCACTGCCAGCACCTTGCCGCTGTTGCGGTTCATGATCCGGACGGTCCCGTCGCCGCTGTCCACGACTGTCCACACGTGATCGACCGTGCCGTTGTCCTGCCATTGCGTCACGTCGGCAGTGTCCGAAAGCGACATGTCCCGCACCGCAAGGAGCTTCCCGGACCGCTGGTTCTGGATCCGCCGCCACGAAGTCGTCGAAGCAGCAGGCCGCGGCAGCAAAGCGAGGTACCCGGCAGCGACCGGGCGCGCTTGGAAGCCGGACTGCCGGGCGTCGGCGACGAAGTACCAATCCGAGAACGGAACCCGCGAACCGGTGGTGTTGGCGAAACTGTAGACGCCTTCGACGAGCGTCGCGCGGATGTCGGTGTGGTCGGTCAGCCAGGCGGCCGTCCACAGTTCCCAGTCGGCTTTCGTGTAGTCGTGGCGGAGGTCCAGCGGGACGCCGTGCGCACCTCGTTTTGACTGGTACCAAGCAGCTTCTCGTGCGGCGGTGCCGAGCGGGACCAGATCGAGGCCCAGCAACCGGTCCGCGAAGCCGTTGTACTTGAGGCTCCACGTGCCCGGCTGGTCATAAGCCATCCGCAAGTGCGAACCGTCGTCGGCCAGTGTCGTCCATTGGCTGATGTAAGAACGCGAAATGGACCGGTAGCGCAAAGCATCGGCGGAATTGCCGACGACATCGGCGAGAACGGCCATCGCTCCGACGCCGATGATCCCCTTCAACGCGAGGTTGGCGCTGTGCGCGATCCAGCCGGTGAAGTCGTCGGTCTGGTTCTGGTTGCCCGGGTCGAGGGTGTTGCCCACCAGGTATTCGGCCCATTGCCGCAGGATTCCGTAGTGGGCGTTGCCGAAAGCCTTCGCCGCCGCGGAATCCAGGCGCTGCGCCACCGCGGCGGACATGATGAGCATGTTGGCCGATTCCTCGACCGGCATGCTCTCCTCGTTGCCGTCGTTGTGCCCGGCCGCGTTCGGATAGGACGCGCCGATGTCGTGTTCCGAGAAGGTCATCGGCCAGCCGCCGCGTTCGGCGTAGTCGAGCACCGGCTCCAGTAACAAGCGCACGAAGTCCGGCGAGAGGTGGAGGTAGCCGGGCAGCGCCGGATAGATGACATCCACTGTGGACACGTTGCCGCTGGATGAGATCTCCTTCAGGAACGCCCACGGCGAGCCGTTCCGGTCGACCAGCTCGGTGCCGCCGAACGCTTGACGCAGCGCGAGCGCGCAGATCGCCGAGTAGTGCTCGCCGCCGGCGGCGGACGCTTCGTTGTCGATCCGCTGGTCCAGCACGATTCCGGCGGCGAGTGCGGCCGGGTAGTCAGCGTGGAACCAGGCGACCATGTCCTGCCACGACGACCAGTAGTGCGTCCACCACGGCGCCAGCTGCGCGCCGAGGTAGCTGACGGCGGGCGTGCGGACGTGCCCGATCGCCACCACCAGCGGATCGGCCGCCGCGCCCGGCTGGACCGTGCCCAGGTCTTTGGCGAACGCGAGGACGGGCCAGCGGTCGCTGATCGCCCGCGGCTGGTCCGGGTCGCTGGTCCCGGGCAGCGCTCCCCCGTTCGCCGACGTCGCGCGCACGACCGTGTCCTGCCCGATCTGCCAGGTCACGCCGGACGAAGGCGCCGCGACCACGAGCGAACCCCAGCGCGGCTGGTCGTGCCCGTCCTCGGCGAGCACGCCCGGCGAGGCGGCCTGGACGTTCAGCGACGTGACGCCGCCGGATTCCTGCCGCTGCCAGCCGACCGGCGTGGCCGAATCCCATTGCAGCCACTCGGCCGACGTGTCGAAATGCAGCGAGACGGCGTGCGCCCGGCCGTCGGTGCTCGCGGCGGCGATGGTGACGTAGCCGAACGGCACGCACTGCCGCTGGAGGTTGCCGGGGTCGACCGGCGAGAAGAAGGTGACGGTGAGGGTCACGCCGCCGCCGGTGAGTTCGTAGATCGAGCGGGTCGCGGTGACCTGCAAGGAGTTCTGCGACATCGGCGTCAGGCTCGGGCCGGACGGCAGCTGCGGCGCACCGGCGAACGCGTACGCCGTGCCGTCGATCCGGGCGATCCCGCACAACGCGGTGATGTGCCCGGTCCAGAACGTCGACCAGGCGCCGGGCAGGTTGTCCGCGGCCTGCCAGGTCGACAGGTACGGCGAGCGCACGATGAGCGGCGTCGCGGGCGGGCGCAGCGGGTTCAGCGTGCCCGCCGGAGCGGCCGAGGCAGTGGACTGGACCAGTTCCGGAGCGCACCAGAGCGCGGCGGCCGCGGCCGCGCCGGTGCCCGCCCAGCGCAGGGCGTCGCGGCGGCTGACTTCGCGGGGACGTTCGGAGGAGGACATCGACAGCTTCTTTCGGTCAGATGCCGGACACGGGAAAGAAGAAACCGAGCTGCCTCAGTGTGGCACCGCGATACAACGTTGTAAATCTGCCGAAAGCACTGACAAGCGCTGTCCGTTTCCCGACAGCGCTTGTCATTCCCGGCTACCGCCCGGCGGCGTACCCCTGCTCCCCGCGCGAATTCGCCGCCGCCGAAAGCACCCCGGTCTCAGGATCCCTCGCCACCGCGCACAACCGGCCCTCCGACCACGGCTCCCCCACCGTCACGTCATGCCCCCGGCTCTCCAGCGCGGCAATGACCTCCGCACCGATCCGCGATTCCACCGTCACGCTCCCGGCCGCCATGCCGCGCGGGTAGAACGAGCTCGGGAAGCTGTCGGTGTGCCAGTTCGGCGCGTCGATCGCGCCCTGCAGGTCGAGCCCGCCGCGGACCTTCTCGCGCAGCGCCGTCCCGAGGAAGAAGTGGAAGTTCCACTGGTCCTGCTGGTCGCCGCCGGGCGTGCCGAACGCCAGCACCGGCACGCCGTCGCGCAGCGCGAGCGACGGCGAAAGCGTGGTGCGCGGCCGTTTGCCCGGCGCGAGCGAGTTCGGCAGGCCCGGGTCGAGCCACGCCATCTGCAGCCGGGTGCCCAGCGGGAAGCCCAGCTCCGGCACGACCGGGTTGGACTGCAGCCAGCCGCCGCTCGGCGTCGCGGCGATCATGTTGCCCCAGCGGTCGACGACGTCCAGGTGGCACGTGTCGCCCCGGGTCAGGCCGTCCTTCGCGACGGTCGGCTCCCCCGCCCCGATCGCCGACGCGGTGACCCCGCCGTCCGCGACGTACCGCGCGTGGCGGCTCAACTGAGGCTCGCGGCCTTGCGGGCTGCCGGGACGCAGGTCGAACGACGCCCGGTCGCCGATCAGCTTGCGCCGGGTCTCGGTGTACTCACGGGAAAGCAGCGCCTCGATGGGCACTTCAGTGCTGTCGCCGTACCAGGCTTCACGGTCGGCCATCGCGAGCTTCGTGCCCTCGATGAGCCGGTGGTAGTACTCCGGCGTCGCGTACTCCAGCTCGTCCGGCAGCAGCGCGAGCTGCTGCAGAAACGCCGGGCCTTGGCTCCACAGGCCGACTTTCGCGACAGTCCAGCCGTTCCACGTGTGCGTGACCGGATCCTCGTAGGTGGGCCGGAACGTGGCGATGTCGTCGGCAGTGAGCGTGCCCGCGTGCCGTTCGCCGGAAGAGTCCATCGCCGGTTTCGCGGCGAAGGCGGCAAGCGCTTCGGCGACAAACCCCTCGCGCCAGGCCTTCCGCGCCGCCTCGATCTGCGCTTCCCGATCGCTCCCAGCCGCCTCCGCTTCCGCGATCAGCCGGCGCCAGGTCTCGGCGAGCGCGGGATTCTTCAGCAGCCCACCGGGTTTCGGCGCGATCCCGCCGGGCAAGTACAGCTCGGCCGACGTCGTCCATTCGTTCTCGAACAGCTCGCGGACGGTCTCCACCGTCGCGCCGACGCGCTCCACCGCCGGGTGGCCGTCCGCCGCGTAGCGAATGGCGTACTTGAGGACCTCGCGCAGCGACTTCGTGCCGTGGTCGTGCAGCAGGAGCAGCCACGCCTCGACCGCGCCGGGCACCGCGGCGGCGAGCGGGCCGGTGCCGGGGACGAGGTCCAGGCCGAGCGAGGTGTAGTGCTCGATCGTCGCGCCGGCCGGCGCGGGCCCCTGCCCGCACAGCACCTTCGGCGCGCCGCCCGCCGGGGCGAGGATCATCGGCACCTCGCCGCCGGGACCGTTGAGGTGCGGCTCGACGACGTGCAGCACGAACGCGCCCGCGACCGCGGCGTCGTAGGCGTTGCCGCCGTCCTCGAGGACCGCCATCGCGGCCGCCGAGGCGAGCCAGTGGGTGGACGACACCATGCCGAAGGTGCCCTGCAACGTCGGGCGCGTCTGGACCATGGCCTTATCGTCGCGCGCGAGCCGGCGGTACGTCAAAGACATCTGAGGCACCGGTCCGATAGCGTGTCGCTATGGAACGCCGTCAGCTGGAGTACTTCGTCGCGATCGCCGAGCACGGCGGGTTCACGCACGCGGCGCGGGCTTTGCGGGTGGCGCAGCCGTCGTTGTCGCGGGCGATTTCGAAGCTGGAACAGGACCTCGGCGTCGAGCTGTTCCACCGGGTCGGGCGCAACGCGGTGCTGTCGAACGCCGGCGAACTGCTCGCCGGACGCGCCCGGCTGGTGCTGCGCGACCTCGACGCCCTGCGCGCCGCCGCGCGGATGGCGGGCGACGGACCGGCCGGGCGGATCGACGTCGCGGCCACGTCGTCGTCCGCGCTGGAGCCGGTGATCAGCATCATCGCCGAGATGCGCACGCGGTATCCGGGCGTTCTGGTGAGCACGTCGGCGGCGCTGTCGGCGGCCGAGGCGGTCGCGATGGTGGTGCAGGGCCGCTGCGAGGCCGGGGTGTGCGGGAGCGCGGACCGCCCGGTCGGGCCGGGTCTGGCGGCGCATCACCTGCGGGACGAGGAACTGCTGCTGGTCGCCCCGCCGGGCACGGAGATCGGTTCGGACGGGGTCGTCGAACGGGCCGCGCTCAGCGGTATGCGGTTCGTCGTCACCACGTCGCCTACCGCGGTGCGCGGGTTCTTCGACCGGCTTGCCGCGAGCGTGCCGGACCTGTCGATCGCGGCCGAGGTGGGCGACCGGAGCGTTGTGCTGCCCATGGTGCTGCGCGGGATCGGCGCGAGCCTGATGCCGGACGGCTGGGCGGATCTCGCCCGCCGAGCCGGTGCCGAGGTGCTCCGGTTCGCGCCGCCGGAGAAGCTCCCGCAGTGGTTGATCTACCGGTCCGGGCCGATCGCCGCGGCGACTCAGGCCTTTGTGGACATCACGCTCGCCTCAGGCGGGACGGACAGCATCGGCGCGTAGTGGCCGTCCGGATACGGCTCCCCTACCGCACGGCCGTCCGCCTCGATCCACGCGTGCGCGGCGAACGGGCTCGTCCGCACTCCGGTGCACCACGTGGGCCAGGAACCCCTGAGGCGACAGAGGAGCGCGGCGGCGATTGAGCGTTGGAGACAGCCTTGCCCAGCACAGCGAAGGCTCACCGAGACGACGTCTGAGCGGGCCGCGGCCGCCTCGTCGGTGGTGGCTGCCCGAGCTCCCCGGCGGGCGAATTCCAGGACGCGGCGCAGCTTCGCCGGACGCAGCCGGGCCAGCGGCCGGGCCAGTGCGACGGCGAGCAGCGGCAACGGGCGGCGATGCAGCGGCAGGCGGACACGGGTGGCGAGCGCGACCGGGGCGGTCATGCCGTCACCAAACCGGCGGACTGCAACTGATCGAGCACCGCGGTCACGTCCTTCCGCGTCACAGCCTCGTCGACCCCGTGCAGAGAGGCCAGTTCCGCCGCGATGCCCTCCGGGTCGCTGCCGTCGAGAAGCCCTTGCAGCACCGTGCTTCCGGTGACGTTGAGCTGCCAGTACCGGCCGGTCGTCAGGTGCAGCAGGACAGTGCCGTCCGGGGTGTCGGTGGTGGTGACGTCAGGGTGCAAGCGCATCGAGCCTCCTCGGGGCTGGGCGGTCGGCGGCGCGAAGCCACATCTCACATCCGATGAGCGGTTCCAGGGCGGCGACCACGCGGTAATCCCGTTGCGGCGCGAGCACGGCGGCCCGCAGCCGGTCCAGGTCGAGCAGCCCGCGCGCGGCGAGTGCGGAATCCTCGAACAGCCGCAGGATCGCAGTCTGGTTGCGGCGCAGGCCTTCCCGGATGTCCGCACCGAACTCGCCCTTGGTGGCCCGGCCGAGCACGACGTCCGGCACGATCCCCCGCATCGCCTCGGCCAGCAGCGGTTTGTAGCGGCCCGGGTCGGCGTGCTCGTGCCGTCGGACGCGCAGGACGGCTTCCACCACCCGGTCGTCGAAGAACGGCAGCCGCAACTCGACCCCGGCCTCGGCGTACAGCCCGGCCGTCAAGCGGTACTGCGCGGCGGCCGAGCGCAGGACGAGCATCGCCTGGTGTTCGCCGGGGTCGCGGCCGAGCGGCCGGGCTTCGTTCGCGGTGCGGTGCAGGGCTTTTCGGGCCAGGTCCAGGCCGTCGCCGGTGATCCATGGTTGAGCCCGAAGCGGCGCTACGCCCCAGCCGAGCACCGGGCGGCGCGCCGAACTGACCGGATCCGAGAGGTGCTCGGCCTGCTGCCGCCACCAGTCAGCGGTGTTGCCCGGCCGGAGAAGTCCCGCCATCGTCCCGAAGAGCGGCCACCGTCGCAGCGCGGCGTGCGCTCGGACGTGGCTCAACGCGGTAATTGGCCGACTGCGCAGCAATTGGTGCAGGTACCCGGGCAGCGGACTGAACAGTTCGTCCCCGCCGTGCCCGGCGAGGTGGAGTTCGGACCCGCGCGCGGCCACTGCTTCGGCGCTGAACCGGATCCTGGCCGCGGATCGGGTGAACGCGTACGGTTCGTCGGCGTCGACCAGGCGATCCGGATCGGCGAAGACGGCGGGCAGGTCGTGCTGCGGGACGATCACGTGCTCCGCCCGGTCCAGCGCGGCGATGGACCGGGCGGCGAACTCCGCGTCGTCGTTGCCCGCCTCCGCCTCGGCCCAGCGGAAGGTCAGCAACTCCGGGTTCTGCCGGGCGGCCAGGAAACACAGCGACGTCGAATCCATGCCGCCGGACAGATCAGCGGACCCGGGTCCTGAGTGGACCGCCTCAGCCAGCGCGGTCCGTACCCCTTCGGCACCGCGGGCCAGCGACTCGCGAGCGGCTGGCGGACGCCACCACGGCTTCACCTGCGCTCGTCCGTCTGTCCACAGAAGACAGTCGCCCGGCGGCACAGCAGAAACCTTCGTATACAACGGCCGTTCATTCAACGGCGGGGGAAGCTGCAGCCCGCACGCCACCCGTGCGGCAAGCACCTCCTCGTCCACTGAGGACTCAAGGAGATCGGCCCGGTCGGCAGCGACCGGAACTCCGTCCACCCGGCAATGAAACACCCGCCGCAATCCGGTCGCGGTGCCTTGAATCCGCACCGCACCGTCCACAGTGGCCACCAGATGGAACGACCCGGTCAGCACGGCGGCGACCCGGTCGACGTCCGACAGCGCCGACACCCGGGCCGCGAGCTCGCCGAGCCGGGCGGCGGTGACCGGGGAATGCCCGATCACCGCCAGCCGCACCGGCCCGGCCGTCCCCACCGCCACCTCGGCGCGACGCCATCGCCCGACGAGCCACGGCCGCCCGGACGCGTGGGCGTGCACCTGCGCGTCCGCCCACGGCCGCCGGATCCCCGCGGCGGCGGGAAGATCGGGCAGCACGAAGAATCCCGGCCTGCTCATCGGCTGCGGTCCCGGCTCAGGAGGCGAAGAAGCCCATCGTGTCCGACAGGTAGCCCCCGAAGCCGAGGGTGTCGTCGCTGAACTCGCCGACCTCGGCCAGCGCGGGCGGCGTGTATTCGGGCAGTTCGCGAACCTGCTTGTCCTGAACGTCCATGATGCCTCCGATGTTCGGCTCCGGCAGCCGCTGCGACCGCCGTCCCCGACACTGGCACGCACCGCCCGGCCGCGACAGGCGGGAGTTCCCGTGCGTACCAACAGCTTTACCTCGCAGTACCGGACCCGCCCGGCCCGCTGCCCCGAATGGACTAGACCACTTTCACCCGATCCCGAGCCCGCGCCGCCCAGCCGCGTTCAGCTGCCCGGGCGCGAACCGGTCCGGCCAAGAACGCTCGTAATGCTCGGCGGGGAAGTCCGACGGACTGGACCCGGACTCGAACGCTTCGCGCACCGAACCGGCGTACGCCTCGTTGCGCGGGCACCACGGCGCGGCCGGGATGTACATGACATTGCCCCAGCCCCGCTGGTTCTCCACCGGCGCGACGCTGTGGACCAGATCGCAGTGCCACCACACGGAATCGCCAGCCCGCACGTCCGGGATTCCGCTGGAAGCCCGCAGCGGCAAGGAATGCCATTGCTCGCTGGCCGCGTACATCTTGTTCACCGTGACGCCGCACATGTCGTCCTCGGGCACGTCGGCCAGCAGCGGCCGCAGCATCAGGTAGCCCATCGCCTCCGGGATCGGCACCGCGTGCAGGACACCCTGGTCGTGCTCCATGTCGGACAGCGCGGTCCAGCCCTGGAAGGTGCGGAACGCCGAGCACATCGTCGAGCCCTCGAACTGCGGTCCGGCCGTGCGGTGCGCGGCGTCCCACGGGTCGTAGGACTCGACGGTGCCGTCGAACAGATGCCGGAACGCCCGCTGGTAGGCCTCGGTCATCCACAGGTCCAGCGTGCCCGGGTCGAGATGGGGACGGAGACCGCCGGAATCCGCGCCCGGCGGGCGGCGGCGGATCCGGTCCGGGTACAGCGAATCCCGGCCGGGGTCGAACCACCGGACGCCGTCGGATTCCGAGTGCCACTGCCCGTTGAGGAACGCTTGCACGCGCGCCGTCCGGTCGCTTTGCCGCGCCTCCATTTGCGTCGGCGACCAGTAGATCGGGTAGATCCCCGCCTTGGCGACGGGGCTGCCGAAGAAGTTGTCGCCGGGGCCCCGGTAGCTCTCGGAGAACCGGTTGCCCTCGAGGTAGCCGACGATCCCCGCGTCCCAGTCCAGCGCCTGCTCGCGCGGGAAATGACCGCGCACGACCAGGCAGCCGCGCCGCTTCAGCCGGGCGAGATCTTCTTCGGAGACCTTGCCCGCCTCGATGTCGGCGTAGTCCAGCTCCGGCCAGATCGCCTCGCCGCGCGCTTTCGCCGCCTCGATCTCCCCGACCGCGGCGGCGACGCGCGCCTCGATCACCGCGAAAACCTCTTCCACGGTGCGCCCGGACGCCTCGATCCGCGCCCGCAGCGCGGCTTTGATCTCGCGAATCGCGGCCGGAAGGTCGTCCGGCGTCGTCTCCCAGTGCGGCAACGGGGGAAGCTGCATAGCGCTCGCTCCATTCAGGAAGGGCTCCTTACTGAACCGACGGTAGGGCGCCCGCGCCGATTCAGGCAACACTCCTGACTAAATCGGCTACACTCCCGCCGGTGACCCCGGCCAAGCCCTCCCTCGACCTGCTCCGGTCGCTGACCGACGAGCACGTGCTGCGGGCGCTCCTCGCGCAGCGGCAGCTCACGCGCGCGCAAATCGCCGCCCGCACCGGCATTTCCAAGCCCGCGGTCGGCGACAGCGTCGCCCGGCTCGCCGAGGCCGGGCTGCTGCGCGACACCGGCGAACGCACCACCGGCCGCGGCCGCGTCGGCACCTACTACGCGCTGGCCGACGACCTCGGCACGGCCTTGGTCGTGAGCATCGCCCACGACGGCGCGGTCGCCGAAGCCGTCGATGTTTTCGGCGAGGTGCTAGCCCGGCACGTCGAAGACCTCGGCCGACCCGTGCGTCCGCGGAAGGTTGCTCAGGCATTGCGCAAGGCCGCGACACAGGTCGCCGACGACGCCGGACCGCTGCGGCTCGCGGTCGTCAGCGCCGCCGATCCGGTCGACCGCGCCACCGGGAAGCTGGTTCACCTGCCCGATTCCCCGTTCCTGCTCGGCGAACTCTCCCCCGCCGACGTCCTCGCGCCGCTCGTCGCGGGTCCGGTCACGGTCGACAACGACGTGAACTGGGCTGCCCGCACCGAACAGGCCGCCGACGATTTCGCCTACCTCTTCCTCGGCGAAGGACTCGGCTGCGCGGTGGTCGCCGACGGCGAAGTGCGCCGGGGACACGCCGGTTTCGCCGGAGAAATCGCGCACGTCCTCACCCGCGGCGCGGACGGTCAGGCGCTGGCTTTCATCGACGTCTTCGCGGATCTCGGGGTGCGCCAACCGGATTCGACCACAATCGACGTCGACGCCCTGCTGTGCGCGATCAAATCCGACGACGTCCTCGACACCCTCGCCGAGGCGATCTGCGGCGTGCTCCTGGCTTTGGTCACCGTGGCCGACCCGGAGCTGATCGTCCTGGGCGGACCGTGGGGCCCCGCCGTGCTCGACGCGGTGTCGGCCCGCTTCGCGCGACTGCCGCGTAACGTCCCGCTTCGCGCCCCGCACGCCACGGACTCCCCCGCCCTCACCGGCGCACGCGACGAAGCCGTGCGTGCCCTGCGGAGCGCCGTTCTCAGCCCTTGATGGTCTTCTTGATCCAGTCCAGCTGACCGAACACATCCCCGTCGGCCGCGACGCTGCTGCGGTCGGATTTGCTGGTGACTCCCACGATCGTGTCGCGATCTGTGGTGGACATGACCGGTCCGCCGGAGTCTCCGCCCGCCGTGACGCCGGTCGTGGTCAGCGCGCAGAAATCGGTGCCGCCGGAGATGGTCATGCCTTCGCAGCGCTGGTCGTCGGGGTCGATGACCTTCGCGTCCACCTGCTTGAGCACGTCGGATTGGCAGCTGTTCTCGTCGCCGGTGCAAGTCGCGCCCCAGCCGAGCTGACGAACAGTCTCGCCCGGCCGCACCGGTCCCGCGCTTGGCAGCTTCGCCGGGGTGATGGTCATCGGGGCGACCTTGATCAGCATCATGTCGGCCAGCGTGTGATTGTTGCGGCCGCCCGGCACCGGCCGGACGACAGTGCCGAGCCGCTGGTCGAGATTGCCCACGCGGAACTCGATCCGGGAGTCCGCGATGGGTTCGGCCGCCTCGGTGAAGCAGTGGTCGGCACCGATGATCCACTCGCGGCTGATCGCGGTGGCGGTGCACTCGGGCTTGCCGTCGACGAGCATCCGCACCGCCCACGGGCCGTAGCCGCTGACCGAACCGCCGATCACGGCCGACGCCGGGGTCGCTACCGCGACGGCGGCCAGTGCGGCGACTGGGGCCAGGACGGCCAACCGGCGGAGCAGCATGATCAGGACATCCCTTCGGCAGCTGGCGTTACACCATCAAGACGCGGCAGCTGGCGAGTGGTTGCGCCTCGTGAGCGGCGATTCCGGAATCACCGCTCACGAGGCGCACCGATTCAGGACTTGTCCGCGGCCTGAGCCACGAATATCCCCGTCTCCAGGAATGCCCGCCATTCAGCCGGAGACTGGCTGTCCATCGCCCGGCGAGCAGCTGCCTGGACGTGGCTGCCCGGCGTCGAGCGAGTCCAGATCTCCCGGACCAGCGGCCCCTCCTCGAGATACCTGGCGTAGCCGGCGTCGACACCGACAACCGCGGCCGCACGCGCCTTCATGTCGTTCAGCTTGTCCTTCGCCGCGGCCTCGAAGATGCCGGTGTCGATGAACGCCCGCCGCTGTTCCGGCGTCTCGCAGGAGTACGCCGCGATCCACATCTCGGAATTGGGAACTGCGAAGCGATACAAGATGTCCCGCACGAAATCTTCGTCCGTCCACCCCGCGGCCAACCCCGGGTCCATGCCCACGACGGCGGCCGCCTTTACCCGGGCGTCGCGGAGTTTCTTCTCCGCGGCTTCCTTTTCCGCCGCCTCCTTCGCGGCGTCCACGTCGCGCTGATGCTCGACGAAGATGCCGTGCACGATGAACTCCTTCTTCTCCTCCGGAGTTCCCTTGACGGCGGCCGCCGCGGCCGCCCGTACGAACGAATCCCGGGGAGCGTGCTCCCACAACGCGAAAACGAAATTCGGATCCTCCTGGCTCAGCAGCATCCGAGTCAGCTCGAAACCGAGCAGCGCTGCAGCGGGCTGCCGTTCCGTGCGCCGGGCCTGGTAAAGCGCCTCCCGGTCCAGATCCCGTTGGTGTGCCAGATAAATCCGGGTGGCGAGGAACAGCGACGTCGTCCCGTGGCTGTAGGCGTAGTCCGCCTCCCACTGAACTTCCTCAGCAACGTCTCCCTGCCGCTGCGCGGCCAGGTAGATCTCGTGCACGAAGTCTCGCTCGCTGAGTCCCAGCAGTTCCGGCGTGATCGCGAGCCCGACGACAGCGGCCGCGTTCGTGCGCAGCTCCTCCGGCGTCTGCGCCACAGCGGCAATCGGGGCCGCCGTCGCCATCGCCGGAGCGGCGACCCCAGTCGTCACAGTCAGCGCGGCGAGGACAACGGAGGCCGCCAGTCTTCGAACTCGGGAATTCGACATAAGCGTCATACTGGGTGGATATCCCCCAGGTCAACGGACGTTACCGATCACCGCCCAGGGTCCCGCTGGTTGACATGTCGGAAACTTCCGACGTAACGTAGCGTCATGCCCGACGACGTCTTCCTCGCTCTCGCCAGCCCCGTCCGCCGGCGTCTGCTCGAGATCCTGGCGGACGGCCCGCACACCGCGGGCGACCTCGCGGCGCGGTTCGAGCTGAGCCGCCCGGCGGTGGCCGAGCACCTCAAAGTGCTGCGGGACGCCGCCTTGGTCCGCGACGAAGCCGTGGGGCGGCAACGTTTTTACCACTTGGAAAGCGACCCGCTGGAGCAGGTCGGCGAATGGCTGCACCCGTTCGAGCGGTTCTGGCGCAGCCGCTTGCGCACCATGGCCGACCTGCTGGAAAACGAGGAGGAAACCCCGTGACGTACGCCCGCATCGGCAGCATCTCGGTCGATCAGTTCATCGCCGCCGCCCCGGAAAAGGTCTGGCTCGCGCTCACCGACCCCGAACTGCACGCGAAGTGGTGGGCACCCGGCGACGTCGGCCCGGACGTCGGCCACGAGTTTCATTTGGAGATGCCCGGGTTCGGCTCGATCCCTTGCCGGGTAATCGAATCCGAGCCGCCGTCGAAGTTCGTCTACACCTTCAACGGCGACTGGACCCTCACCTGGACGCTCGTCGCCGAAGGCCAGGGCACCCGGCTCCTGCTGAACCATTCCGGCTTCGACCTCGACGACAAACGCCAGGCCGACGCGTGCGAGCGGATGGGCCCCGGCTGGCGCGACGGCGTGCTGCCGCGACTGGCGAAGCTGGACCTGGGCTGAGCTCTCAGGCTGGACGGCGAGCGTAGACCACCGCTTGCGGCACCTCGCTGTCCAGCTCCTCCACCCATTCCGCGTTGACGGTGAATCCGGCCTCCCGCAACCACTCCGACACCTGCGCGGGCCGTCGGCGGTGAACGTACAGCCGCATCGCATGCCCGCCGTAACCCTGCGTCTTCAACCGGGCGACGTCGCCGACGTGGAAGCCGATCGCGACCGGCGCGCCGGGCCGCAGCACGCGGTAGAACTCCGCGATCGCAGTGGGCACCTCCTCGTCCGGGACGTGGATCAGGGCCCACCACGACAGCACCCCGGCCGCCGAAACGTCGGGCAGCGGGAGCGCGGTCATCGACCCGACCGCGAACCGCAGCCCCGGGTGATCCCGCCGGGCCACCTCGATCATGCCGGGCGAAAGGTCCAGGCCGAACGCGTCGAGACCGAGGCTGTTCAGGTGCGCGGTGACGTGCCCGGTGCCGCAGCCGACGTCGGCGACCGGGCCGTTTCCGTGTACCTGCGAGGCAAACAAGCCCAACGTCATCCGCAGCGACGGGCTTTGGGCGATCGAGTCGCGCAATCGGTCGGCGTAGCTGTCGGCGACGGTGTCGTACGAGGTCCGGGTGTCGGTCAGCCAGGTCTGCACCACGGTCACGCTAGCTCAACGGCGCGCCGAACCACTGGCGAAGCGCGGGTTCTAGCCCGTCCGGATCACCGGCCCACGCCACGTATCCGTCCGGCCGCACCAGCTTCGCCTCGGCACCCGTGTCAACGCGGTTCACCCGATCCGCCCACCGCTGCGCGAGATCGCCGAACTGGCCTTCGGGATCCACGAGAACACCGCGTCCAGCCCGCAGTTCCGGGCCGAGATCATGCGCGGGCAACCCGACCAGCGGATGCTCCTCGCTGCCCGGAATCTCGTAGCGGAAACCCATGCCGGACAACATGTCGTCCAGCAGGTACTGGACTTCGGGCAAGTGCACCAACTCCGTGAACAACGACCGGACCGCAGCCGAATCGGGACCGTCGTCCAGGAGCAGCGACTGCGCCTGGACGTTGCGCAGCACCGCCGCGCCGACCGGATGCCGTTCCGCGTGATAGCTGTCCAGCAGCCCCTCGGGCGCGGTGCCGCGAACCGCCGCGCCGAGCTTCCAGCCGAGGTTCATCGCGTCCTGGATTCCGGCGTTCATGCCTTGCGCGCCAAAGGGAAGATGCACGTGCGCGGCGTCGCCGGCCAGGAAGACGCGGCCGTGCCGATACTGCGCGGCCTGCAGCGCGGCGTTCGTGATCCGGCGGGCGTAACGGAGTTCGACCAATTCCACGCGGTTGCCGAAGACTGTCTTCAGCCCGGTGCGGATCTCGTCCTCGGTGACCGGGATGTCCCGTTCCCGCGACCAGCCGGGTCCGCCGAACGTCAGACGGCGCAGCGGGCGGCCTTCGGCGTCGACGCCGAGCGGGAACACCTGCGCGCGATAGCCCTCCCGGGTGATCGTGGTCATCGGAACCTCGGCGCTCAGCCGCACGTCGGCGGCCACCATGGTCTCGGTCCCGGGACGGCCGGAGAACTCCGCGCCCAGCAGCTTCCGGACCGTGCTGCGCCCGCCGTCGGCGGCGACCAGGTACTGGGACCGGATCGCGGTGCCGTCGGCGAACGTCGCAGTGACGCCGTCCGCATCCTGCTCCAGCCCGGCCAGTTCGTGGTCCCGGCGGACGCGGATTCCTTCCGCGGCGAGGTGTTCCTCCAGGAACCCCTCGATCACGACCTGCGGCACCGACCGCCACGGGAACCGGTGCCGTCTCCGGACCAGCGGCAGCAGATTCCCGGCGAAATGCGCGGTGGTGACCGGGTAGTCGCCGGTGGCCAGCAGCGGTTCGAGCAGGCCGCGCTGGTCGAACGCCTCCTGGGTGCGGGTCTGCAGCCCGCCGGCCTTCGACAGTTCGCTCGCCCGCGGCAGCCGGTCCACCAGCACGCAGGACACTCCGGCGAGCCGCAGTTCGTTCGCCGCCGTCATCCCGGTCGGACCGGCTCCGACGACGAGCACCTCGGCAGTCATGATCTCTCCCCTCGTGGGTCGGTGTGTTCGGAACCGACTCTCGGCCCGGCGACGGCCCGCGAGCCAGAAAGCGACCCGATTGCGGCGGATTCCGACATATGTACTCTCGAGCCGGTGGATTCCGGCTACGACGACCTCGACCGCCAGCTCGTGCATGCCCTGCAGATCGATCCAAGGGCCCCGTTCAGCACGATCGCCGACGCGCTCGGCGTGTCGGATCGCACCGTCGCGCGCCGCTACTCCCGGCTCCGGTCGACGGGAGCGGTTCGAGTCGTCGGCAGCGTCAACGAGACAGCTTCCGGTGCGGTGCAATGGTTCCTTCGTATCCGGTGCGCGCCTTCCGCGGCGGGCGCAGTCGCCGAGGCGCTCGCGCGGCGGCCGGACACCGCATGGGTGAGCCTGAGCTCCGGCGGCACCGAGGTCACCTGCACCGTCCGCATCGAAAACGAGGCCGACAGCGAAGCGTTGCTGCTGGCCAAACTTCCCCGCACCCCACGGGTCGAGGGCGTCACCGCGCATTCGGTGCTGCACGCGTTCTACGGCGGGCCAGACAGCCTGGTCGCCAAGCTCGGCGTGCTGGACGACGCCACAGTCGCCCGGTTGCGCCCGCCGCCGATCCCTCTCCGGCCAGGCCCGGCGACACTCGACGACGGCGACCGCGAACTCCTCGCCGCACTGGCCGCCGACGGCCGCGCCGGGTTCGAACAGCTCGCCGCCGAGACCGGCTGGTCCCCCACGACCGTCCGCCGCCGCATGGCGGAACTGCGCGAACGGGACGTGCTGTACTTCGACCTCGATCTCGACTGGCGTTTGCACGGCAAGGGAATCCGGACACTGCTGTGGCTTTCGGTCGCCCCGTCGGCACTGGAGGAGGCCGGGGCCGCGCTGGCCGCGCACCCGGAAGTCGCGTTCGCCGCCGCGACCACCGGCCCGACCAACCTGTACGCGACCGCGGTGTGCGCGAGCCAGCACGAGCTGTACCGCTACCTCACCACCAGCGTCGCCGCGCTCCCCGCGGTCACCCACGTGGAAACGGCACCGGTGATCAAGACGGTTAAACGGGTAGCAAACCGGCTGTGACGCAGTACGAACGGGCGCCCTCCCGGTCAGCGGTTGACAGCGCGGCGGTGGTCCGTCAATGATTCGTTCGGCTTTTCCCGGTGGGAAATTCCCGAACGCGTCCGCGAACTGTCCCCGAGTTTTCGAGGAGACACCGATGTCATCGGTCAGCCGTCGCAGATTCATGCAACTCGCCGCGGCCACCGCCGCGGGCACGGCGTTGCCCGCGAGCATCGCGCGGGCGGCTTCGGTGCCGGCCGCCGTGCGCACCGGCACGCTCGCGGACGTCGAGCACGTGGTCGTGCTGATGCAGGAAAACCGCTCGTTCGACCATTATTTCGGGACCCTCAACGGCGTCCGCGGCTTCGGCGACCCGCGCCCGGTTTCGCTGCCGAGCGGGAAATCCGTGTGGAACCAGGCCGACGCGAGCGGCGCCGAAACGCTGCCGTTCCGGCCCGCCGAGGACAATCTCGGCCTCACCTTCATCGAGGACCTCAACCACGACTGGAACGGCACGCACACCGCGTGGAGCACCGGCCGCTGGGACAAGTGGATCCCGGCGAAAACCCGCACCACGATGGCGTATCTGACGCGCAAGGACATCCCGTTCCACTACGCGCTCGCCGACGCGTTCACCATCTGCGACGGCTACCACTGCTCCATGCTGTCCTCCACCGACCCGAACCGGTACTACATGTACACCGGCTGGACCGGAAACGACGGTTCCGGCAACGGGCCGGTGCTGGGCAATGAAGAATCCGGCTACGGCTGGACCAGTTTCCCGGAAATCCTGGAAAAGGCCGGGGTTTCCTGGAAGATCTACCAGGACATCGGCAACGGTCTCGACAAGGAGCACAAGTGGGGCTGGACCGATGACGCGTATATCGGCAATTACGGCGACAACTCGCTGCTTTACCTGACCCAGTACCAGAAATCGACGCAAGGCAGCCCGCTCTACGACAACGCGCGCACCGGCACCCACGCCGCCGCGGGCGACGGTTTCTTCGACCACCTCACCGCGGACGTCAAAGCGAACCGGCTGCCCCAGGTCTCCTGGATCGTGGCCCCGGAAGCGTACTGCGAACATCCGGCGTGGCCCGCCAATTACGGTGCCTGGTACGTCTCTGGCGTACTCGACGCGCTCACGTCCAATCCGGACGTCTGGAGCAAAACCGTCCTGCTGATCACCTACGACGAGAACGACGGTTTCTTCGACCACGTCGTCCCGCCGTACCCGCCGCGCGACGCGAACTGGGGCAAATCGACGGCGAGCGTCGCCGGAGAATGGTACGAAGGCGGCGCGGCCGCGTCGTACCTGACCGGAATGCCTTACGGACTCGGCCCGCGCGTGCCGCTGCTGGCCGTCTCGCCGTGGAGCACCGGCGGCTGGGTCTGCTCGCAAACCTTCGACCACACCTCGCTGATCCAGTTCGTGGAGAAGCGATTCGGCGTGCACAACCCGAACATTTCGCCGTGGCGCCGTGCCGTGTGCGGGGACCTCACGACGGCGTTCGACTTCACCGGAGCCAACAGCGGCGTCCCGTCCCTGCCCGGCACCGGCGACTACCAACCGCCCGCCGACCACAGCACCCCGCCGACCTATCACCCGGTGCCGCCCTCGAACGGCTCGCTCCCGAAGCAGGAACCCGGCACCCGCAAAGCACGCGCGCTGCCGTACGACCTGGCCGCGGACACCGAGGCCCGCGACGGCCGGATGTACTTCACCTTCACCAACTTCGGCGACGCCGGAGCCGGGTTCCACGTGACGTCGAAGATGCGTTCCGACGGACCGTGGCCGTACACCGTGGAGGGCCACAAGTCGGTCAGCGACAGCTGGCACCTGCCGAGCGGCGCGGGAGATTGGTACCAGTACTCGGTTTTCGGCCCGAACGGCTGGCTCCGCGAACAGGCCGGAACGATCGGCGGCCTGGGCCCGGAGGTGACTGCGCGGCACGATGCTGGCTTCGTGACGGTCACGTTCACGAACCCGAGCAGCCGGACGGTCACCTTCACCGGAATTGACGCCTACGCGCCTACCGAGGCTTACCAGTACACGCTCGCCCCGGGCACTTCACGAGCGGTGCCGAAGTGGGGCGTCGCCAACGGCTGGTACGACATCACGGTCAAGGCGGACCACGACGGGCAGTACGTGCGGCGTTTCGCTGGCCACGCGGAGACTGGCCAAGCCTCGACCAGCGACCCAGCCATCGCCACCAGCTGAGCGGTACGTGAGGGGAACCCTGAGGGACTCTGATTCCCTGAGGGTTCCCCTCACGGCTTTCGGAAGCCAGCCACCACCAGTCCGACCACCGCCAACACCACTGCCAACCCGCCGAACCCCGCCCCCAACGTCGCCGCCGAAGCGATCGCGCCGACCAGCAACGGCCCGCCCGCATCGCCCAGTTCGCGCCCGACCTCTGCCGCGCCCATCGTCTGCCCGAGCCGTTCCTTGGGCGCGGCACCAGCCAGATGCGCGAACCCGATCGGCGTGGCCACCCCGACCCCGACACCGATCGCCACCGCCGCCGCCAGCACCCCCGCGATGCCCGGGATCAGCGCTCCCAACGCCAACCCGGCCGCGGTCAGCAGCAAGCCGCCAGCCATCCCCGGACCGTCGGGGATCCGGCCGGCGTCCCGGAGCCGTCCGGCCCACGGCTGCACCAGCGCGGAACACAACGCCAGCACCGACACCACCGCACCGGTCGCGACCGTGCCGAGACCGCTCGCCGCCCCGGTCACCGGCAGGAATCCGATGCCCACCGCGAGCGCCCCGGTCGTTCCGGCCAGCACCGCGGTCGGCCGCACGAACCCAGGCTCGGCGAGCCGACGGGCAAGGTCGAGCACGGTCTGCCGCTGGCGAGGCAACGGCTCCGGCGCGGGCACCACCAGCGCGGCCCACCCCGCGACGGCGAAGGCCAGCACCGCGAGAGCGCCGAACAGCAAGGAAAACCCGCCCAGCGTGATCAGCACGCCGCCGAGCAGCGGGCCGAGCGTGTAACCGATGCTCTTCCAAGCACCGTAACCGCCGAACGCCCGCCCCTGCCGTTTCTCCGGCGACAACCGCGCGACCATCGCTCCGGCCGCAGGCGAGAAGGCCGCCGCGGCCGCGCCCTGACCGAACCGCGCCAGCCCCACCGCCGCCGGATTTCCCGCGATGACAAAAGCCGCAGACGCGAGCGCGAACGCCAGCAACCCGCCGAGCAGCACCGGCCGCGGCCCGATCCGGTCGGCCAGCGACCCGAACACCGGCTTCAGCACGACCTCGGCCCCGTCGTAGACCGCGAGCAGCAATCCCAAGGTCAGGAGGGAATCGCCGTGCGTGTACGCGCCCAGGCTGGCGGCGATGCTGTGCGCCCCGAACGCGGTGACGAACCCGGCGGCGTACAGCGGACGCAGCTCAGCGGAACTCATGCGAAACCCTCACCTCTTGCTGCGGGGACGGGAAAGACCCGCCTGGCGCAGTCGGCGAACAACCACGCCGTCCCCAGCCGCCTTCACACTCACCCGAAGCCCTCACATCTGGTGCAGGGCTTCAAAAACCCGCTCGGTGTACTCGGCAAGCCGTTCCGCGCAATGCTTCAACTGCTGCTCAGCCTCCCCAGCCGACGGCGCACCGAACACATCCCGCGCCTTCAAATCCCGATGCCAGCGCCGCAACCGCTCGAGGCTCTGCTCTTCCTCCTCCAGCTCGGCCATCGTGAACTTGCCGATCCGGATTTCCTTGTCGATCTCGGCGTCGAACTTTCCGCAGTCGGCCAGGAACTCCGTCCACTCCTCGTCCCGCTCGGCGGTGAACAACTCCACCAGCCGAGACCCGTCCCGTTCGGCGGCGTCGAGCGTGATCACCTCGCCGTCGCCGCGTTCGGCCAGCTCGGCGACCCGCGCAACACCGGCGGCGAACCCGGGCACGTCCGGCACTGCCCAGGCGCCCTGCCCGAGCGACAACGCGCCGACCCGCCGCAGCTCACGCCACACGGCGACCCGATGCCGCGACGGTCCGGACGGCACCCGCACCACCAGCACCAGCCACTTGTCGTCTGCCACAGCGCTGAATGTAGCACGTGTTACATTCAGCGAGGTAGCGCCGCCTGGAACGCGCCGACCGTCCGGTCCACCAGTGCCTGCCGGTCCGCCAACGGCAGTGAGAGACACTGCAGCGTCACGCCGTCGATCATCGCGAACACCTGCGCCGCCACGTCCTCGGACAGCCCGGCGTCGACATACCACTGCCGCAGCTCGCGATCGAGCTTCGCGTTTTCCTCCCGCAGCACCGGATCCACCACGGCCGCCGCCGCGTACGCGAGCCACACCCGGGCCCGCCGGGAGCGCGCTTCGTCCAGCGGCAGCCACAGTTCGACGTAACCGGCGATCGATTCCGGTTGCGCCGCTTCGATTTCCGCCAGGAACTGCTCCCCCGCATACTCGAAACCGGCGCGCACGAGGTCGTTCTTCGTCCGGTAGTAGTACTGCACCTGAGCCGGGGAAACGCCCGCCGCCGCGGCGACCGTCCGGACGCTCAGCGCGCCGATTCCCTGCTCCGCCAACACTTCCAGCACAGCATCGAGCACATGGGTGGCACGCTTCACCGCCGAGACGCCCCCGTGCGAGCCCGCCACGCGACGGCGATCAGTTCGAGAATCCCGATCACCCCCACCACCACGCCGACCTGCCGCAGCCCGACCACCGGCGTCTCGACGTCGTGGAACGCGAAGTACAGCACCGCACCGACAATCACCATCAGCACGCCGACCACGACGTGCCCCCAGGTGCCGTTCATCCGAACCCTCCTATACGAACGTACAATACGACCGTACAGGACTAGGCGGCCTTCCGCGCCACCAACCGCTCGACAATCCCGGCCTTGCTCCGCTCCGCCTGCTCCACCGCGAACCCGGCCGCCGCGAGCAACGGCAGCGGCCGGCGGGTCAGGTAATCCCCCAGCTGCCGCACAGTCAGCTTCTCCACCAGCCGCTGCACGGCAAGAACGAGCCACCGGTCGCTGCCGACGTGGTCCAGCAGCAGAAGCCGCCCGGCCGGCCGCAGCACCCGGTGCATCTCCGCGATCGCGACGCGTTCGTCCGGGACGCCGCACAGACCCAGCGTGCAGACGACCGTGTCGAACGAGCCGTCCGGGAACGGAAGGGACTGCGCGTCGGCCTCGGTCAGCGTCACCTCGCAGCCGATCTCGGCGGCCCGGCGACGCGCGAGGTCCAGCATCGACGGGCTGAGGTCGATCCCGGTCAGCCGCACCTCCGGCGGGTACAACGGCAGATTCCGCCCGGTCCCGACGGCGACCTCCAGCACCTCCCCCGAGGCCTGCCCGCACACCCACTCGCGGCCGTCGGCGAGCAACGCCCGCTCGACCCACGCAATGTCCCGGTCGTACCGCGGCGCGGCCTCGTCCCACGTCCGCCGCAACCAGTCCTGTCCCCGCTCCGCCATCGTCGCGAACTCCTCTCCGCCGGGGCCTTCCCAGTACCCTCGCATCTCATGGGGGACTTCGACTACGACGCGGAACTGCGCCGCTACGACCGGCACCTCCGCGAGGCAGCCGATGTCCAGCCGGACGACCACGTCCTCGACATCGGCTGCGGCTCCGGGCAGACCACCCGCGCCGCCGCTCGGCGCGCGATTCGCGGCAGCGCGCTGGGAGTCGACCTGTCCGCCCCGATGCTCGCCCGCGCCGAGCGAGCGGCCGCGGACGTGCCCAACATCCGGTTCGCCCAGGCGGACGCGCAAGTCCATCCGTTCCAGATGGCCGCGTTCTCGCTCGGGCTGAGCCGGTTCGGCACGATGTTCTTCGAGGATCCGGCCACCGCGTTCGCCAACATCGCCCGCGCGCTGCGGCCCGGGGCGCGGCTCGTGCAACTGGTCTGGCAGGAGCGGCGCCGCCAGGAATGGGTCACCGCGATCCACCGCGCGCTCGCCGAGGCCGATCCGCCGGACGGCACCGGGCTCGGCGACGCCTTCTCCCTCGCCGAGCCCGCGACTGTCCGAAGTGTCCTCACCGCGAACGGATTCGCCGACGTCGCACTGGCCGACGTGCGCGAACCGGTCTGGTACGGCCCCGATCCCGCTTCGGCGCTCGACGCGGTGCTCCAACTCCGTGAAGCGAGCGACCTGCTGGCCCGCGACCCCAGCGAGAAAGACCGAGCGCTTGCCCGGCTGCGCGCCGAAATGACGGAGCACCACGGCCGCGACGGCGTCTGGTTCGACGCACGGGCGTGGCTCGTCACCGCGCGCCGGACCTGATGTCACAAACTCCCGGCGGCCGGCGTCCTATGGGCGATCGTCCCCAGAACGCGAAGGAGCCATCCATGACAGCGCCCGGCGAAGCGAGCCCGGACCTCGCCACCGAGACCTTCCTCGCCCACCGGAACCTGCTGTTCACCGTGGCGTACGAGATGCTCGGCTCGGCCGCCGACGCCGAGGACGTGCTGCAGGAAACCTGGCTGAAGTGGGCGGGCGTCGACCTCGACGAGATCCGCGAACACCGCGCCTACCTGGTCCGGATCACCACCCGCCAGGCGCTGACCCGGCTGCGCACCCTGGGCAGGCGCAAGGAGTCCTACATCGGGACCTGGCTGCCCGAACCGCTGCTCACCGCGCCGGATGTCGCCGAGGACGTCGAACTGGCCGACAACGTCTCGATGGCGATGCTGCTGGTGCTCGAAACGCTGCGGCCGACCGAGCGCGCGGTGTTCGTGCTGCGCGAGGTCTTCGACGTGCCTTACGACGAAATCGCCGAAGCGGTCGGCAAAACCCCGGCCGCGGTGCGGCAGATCGGGCACCGGGCGCGATCGCACGTGTCCGCCCGCCGTCCGCGCGGCGACGTCACGCCCGCCGAGACCCGCGGCGCGCTGAACGCGTTCCAGAAGGCCGTCGAGACCGGCGACCTGCAGGGACTGCTGGACCTGCTCGCCCCGGACGTCGTGTTCCTTGGCGACGGCGGCGGCGTAAAGCAGGCGGTGCCGCGGCCGATCGTCGGCGCGGACAAGGTCGCGCGGCTGCTGACCGCCGGGCACGTCCGGCTCCCCGCGCCGCTGCGCCCGATGCAGGTCAACGGGCACCCGGCGCTGGTGCTGAAGCTCGACGGCGAGGTCGACACCGTGCTCACGCTGCGCATCGACGAGGGCAAGATCACCGGCCTGTACGCGGTCCGGAATCCGGCGAAGCTGTCGCACATGGACGAGGAAACCGCCCTTCGCCGCTGACTCCCGTGAGGCTACGCACAGTAGCCCTGACTCTGGCGCGCGCCACCCGTACGGACCATGCCATTCTGGTCCCCGCCAGGGGCGGCCCTACGGGCCGCCGCCGTACCGAGGAGAGGACCGACGTGGGCGTTGTCAGCTGGATCGTGCTGGGCCTGATCGCCGGGTTGATCGCGAAGGCCCTCATGCCGGGCAAGGACCCGGGCGGCTGCATCATCACCATCCTGCTCGGGATCGGAGGCGCGTTCGTGGGCGGTTGGATCGGCAAAACGCTGTTCCACACCCAGCTCGGGACGTTCTTCGACCTGCGCACGTGGGGTCTCGCGGTGCTCGGCGCGCTGGTCATCCTGACCGGCTACCGGCTCATCGTGGGCGGCCGCCGCCGAGACTGACCCCCGGGGCGGCCCGCTTCGCCGTGCGCGGCGGGCCGCCCCCGCTTCGCGTATCCCGAAAGGCTTTCACGCTGTCGGCCGACTCACCCGGGCTAGGCTTCGAATTGAACGCGACCCCGGATTCCGGGCTCGTTTCGTGGCAGAATCAGCGGACAAGTTTCGGCCAGGTCGACGGGCGGAGCGGACGATGGCGCTGCGCGACCACGAACAACACCAGCTGGACGAGATCGAACGATGCCTCGCCCAGGAAAACCCGCGCCTTGCCCGCCGGTTCGAGAAGTTCCGCCCGATGCCGGTGCTCACCTTCGCCGCGGCCGCGCTCGGCGTGCTGAGCGTGTTCCTCACCGGGCTGGTCACGCTCGTGGTCGGGTTCGGCATGGACTCCGCCCCGCCGATCGCGGTGGGCGCGGTCCTCACGACGGCGATCCCGTTCGCGATCATCTGGTTCTACCGCTGCCACTGGCGCTGACGCCTGTTTGGCAAGGAGAGCATCGTCAGGCGGCGACGCGCCCGCGTACGAAACGACGGAACAGCGCGAAACCCGCGATCGCCGTGACCAACTCCCACGCAACCGTCGCGATCACCGAAACCGACATGACGTCGACCTGATCCGGAGACGACGACCGCAACTGCCCCCGCGCATCCACGCGAACGCGGGTCAGCCCACGCGCCGCCGGATCCGAACGCAGCGGGATGTTGGCTTCCTCGGTACCGCCGTCCGGGGCGGTCCACGTGACGCGCCGGGTGTCGGGCATCGCGGCGCCCTCGGTGCCGCGCAGCGCGCCGGACTCGGGTGCGACGGAGGCGACCACGGACCGGCCGGGCGCGCGGTCGATCGCCGCGGCGCCCTGCCGGTGGATCCACAGGCCCAGCCAGAGCCCGGCCACCGCCGAGGCCGCGACGGCCGCGGCCAGGACGGGAAGGAGGAACACGCGACCGCGCACCGCGGACGCGCGGAAACCACCAGAAGCCATGCCTAGAGAATGCCGGGAAAACCGGGAGCACGGCAGGGTTTGCGGACAAATGTGCCCAAGTCGCAGGAAAAGGCGCCCGCGACGGGCAAACGACGCCGGGTCGATGCCCGGTTTCACCCGCTCTTTTCACTCATTCGTGGGTAACGCCACACGGAGGCAACCCGGACGCGACCGGCTGCCCGAGAGCGTCGGAGCAGCTGCCGCCCATTCCGGATCGCCTGGCAGCACCCGCGCTGGATCGCGTCGTTTATTGCCGCCGTCTTCCGTCAGTACGTGGGATTCTTCCGGAACGCACAATCATCCCCCGGACGCGCTCAGCAATGCCTGTCCGGTGGCCGTCACCGCGTGCCGCACCGTGTTCCCTTCCTGCTGGCTCTCCACCAATCCCGCGCGGCGCAGGACACCCGCGTGTTTGCCCGCCGCCACCGGGGTCACGCCGATCTCCCCGGCCAATTCGGCCGTGGACAGCGGGACAGCCAGGGCGTGCAGCGCGCGGGCCCGCGTCGTGCCGAGCAGATCCGGCAGCGGGTCCTGCTCGGTGTCGCCTGCCGCGATCGCGCGTTCCGCGGGCGCGCCCCAGACCACCGGCAGCTCTGGTCCGGTCGCCGAATCCGGTTCCACGACCCGGAAATAGGCCGGGATCACGAGCAACCCTCCGAAGTAGACACTGCGGTCCGCGGGCGGTTCGCCGGACAACTCCGGGCGCTCCCAGCGGATCGGCGCGGCGGCTTTGTCGCTGGCGGACGGCCAAGTCGGCGCCTGCCGAGCCGTGCCGTACGAAGCGAGCGCCGAGCCGAGCAGGGCGCGCGCCCCGTCGGCCAGCTCCCCGACCCACGAGGGCGTGACCCCGTGCACGAAGAACGTCTGAAGCTCCGCGCGCAGCGTCGTTTTCGGAACGTGCACGAGACCGTCTCCCGCGACCGGACCGAGCTGCCGCCGCCGGTCCGGCTGTCTCAGCGCTGCCGCGTGCCGGATGCCCGGTGCGCCGGGCGGCAGCGCCCGCAGCGCCCGGTTGCGGATCTCCAGCGCCGCCGCCGGACGAGGCTGCGGCAGCAGGCTCTCTCTGCGAAGTTGCTTGCGGGCACGCGCGGACCAGACCCGCAGCCCGCTCGCCGGACGGCGGCTCTGCAGAGCCGTGAGGCTCAGCACCAGTTCCCACAGCGGATCGGGGCCGGTGCGCCGCCTCGTCCGGCCGAAATCGTCGTCGGTGAAATGAATGCGCAACGCCATGTGCTCCCCCTGCCCCCCGACATGGTTGCGCTTCCAGAGTGCCGCGCGGATCCGCCGCTGTCCAGGCGCTTTTTCCCGTGGGGGAAAGAACCCACCGAATGCCAGCGAATCTCGCTGAATCAGGTGGTCCGTCTACGCACAGTTCGCAGCGAAACCACGAAAGCGAGACAAATCGTCTCGCCGGATCGGGCGCACGCATTAGCCGGAAGCGCCGTGCCCGCCCGGATGCCGCCGGATCCGGCCGTGCGGCGCGGCTTCCCCGGTTGGCGAGCCGCCGCCGGAGTGCCGATGGACCAGCAGTTCCCGACATTTGCCGCAGCGATTTCCCCCACCCGGGCGACTATTTCCGCCACGAAATGCGAAACGGGGCCCGGCCGCGTGGGCCGGACCCCGTTTCCGGTGCCTCAGTGCGTCGGGCTCAGCCGAGCAGGAGGCCGTTGCCGCCGGCGACGGCGTTGTCGAAGCGCTTGGAGAT
>NZ_JBHRWI010000052.1:0-86241 GCF_042647905.1 Amycolatopsis halotolerans | reverse complement strand
TCCTCGAACGCAGCAACAGCACCCGCCGGATCACCCGCCTCCCCCCGCAAGGCGGCCAAATTATTACGGGCAGTCAGCGTGATGGGATGGTCGCGGCCTAGCACCCGCGACGTATCAGCCAGCAGCTTCTCGAACGCGGATGCCGCGCCCGCCGGATCACCCGACTCGCCCCGCCAGCGAGCCAGATTGTTGCGCGTGCCCAGAGTGTCGGGATGGTCAGGTCCCAGCACACGCAACCGGTCAGCGAGCAACTCCTCGAACGCAGCAACAGCACCCGCCGGATCACCCGCCTCCCCCCGCAAGGCGGCCAGGTTTCCAAGGGTGGTCAGGGTGTCGGGGTGGTCGGGGTGCAAATGTTGGGTGGCAGTGATGTGGAGTCGGCGGAAGTAGTCTTTTGCCTCAGCAACCAACCCAGCCCCGCGGAGGCTGTTGCCTGCTAAGAACAGAACTTCGTGCCCGTAGCGTTCCCAGAGGTGTTCGCCGGCAGCATCGGCCAATGCGTCGGTGTTGGCACGCAGCACCTGCCCCAGCGCGGCATCCCGTTCGATTTCCGGCCAGATGCGCTGAAGTGTGTCCGCCGCGGCGCGTGCCACCGTTACGAACCGCTCGGCAGGCAGTGCGTCGCGAGTGGTGCGCTGCACCAGCGCATGCACTCGAACTGTCCGCTGCCCCGTGCCTGGGGTTACGGTGATGAGGTTAAGTCGGTGCAAGCATCTCAACCCGTCGCGTGCCTGCTCGGCACCGAGCTTGCGCCCGGTGCTCTGCACGAGCAGGTCGGTGATCGGCGGAGCGGTGAACACGTCGCTGGGGATACCGTTGGGATCCAGCATGCTGGCCACCTCCAGCAAGGTCGCCGCTATGCCCGCCGGTTCCAGCTGATTGGCCTGCTCCACCGACAACGACCACGTGGCGGCCACGGTGGCGCGGTGTTCGTCAGGCAACTCGTCGAACTCAGGAAACAGCGACTCCAAATTCCGTCGCCGATCAGTCCAGCGTGCCAGGTAGTCAGTGCACGACAGGTCCCGATCCAGCATGTACGCCCCGGCCTGGGCCAGCGCCAACGGCAAATGTCCCAGCTCGGCTGCGAGCTTGACGGCACCGTCTCGCAGAGCAGGCTGATCGGCCAGCGCGGCGTGCAAGTACGCCTCGGCCTCTGCTGGGGTGAACGTGTCGACCCCGATCAGGTGTCGTCCGTTCCCTCGCAGCGCGGCATCGCGGCGCCGCGTGGTCACCACCACCCGCCCCGTTGGGGTTGCCGGTGGCCACAAGCCCCGCAGATCCGCCGGGTTCTGCACATCGTCGAGCACAACGAGCCACCGCTCCGCTGTAGCGGCGAGCCATGCCAGCAGGCGCCGCGCACCGTGCTCGGGGTCGGGGTCCTCGATGCCGGTCAGGTCGGAAGCCAAGCGGGCGTAACTGGAGACGATCGCCTCCCGCGACCCCGCCGTTATCCACGCCCACAACCCCACCTCGCCCCCGCGCCACACTCGCTCGGCGTAATCCAGCGCCACCTGAGTCTTCCCTACCCCGCCCAATCCCGACACAACGCCGGTACGCACCCACGAGCTACCGGCCAGCACCGCAGCATCCCCACGCCCCAGCACTTGTTCCAGTAGCTGCGTCGTCCGCGGACGGTGCTGAAACGCCGTCGCCTGCTGCGGCGGAACTCCCGCCCGGTGCGGCAAAGACACGACCGGGCGGGACCGGGAGTACGTGTGCGCATCACTGTGAATAGCGCCGGACTGGGCGACGTCCCCTCCCGTGTCAGCAGCCACGTAATTGACGGTGGCACCGTGCACCGGCCGGTCGCTCATCACTCCAGTATCCCCACCCCGTCATCGACAAACAGCCGGACCCGGGCACTCGGACCCCGAGCGGGCGGAACACCAGGCCGTACGGCCAGTCCCGTACACCGAGGCCCCAGCAGCAGGACTAGCGGCGGGCTCCAAGCCAGCGATCGGTGCACTGCCAGCGGCGCGGCCGGCCTCGTCTGCGAAGCAGTACGCGCCGACCAATGGGGCACTTGCGGGATCGCGACTTGGGCCGGAAGAACCGCGGGTTACACCGGTACTTGCGATTCCCAGCAGCGACCAGCTCGATGCCGCAGTCAGGCTCCGGGTACACCAGCGTCTGGTTCTGCTCGGCGCAGTCTCCCAATCCTCGTCGTCGCCGACCCACAGAACGGCGTCCGCAGGTTGTGCCGCCGCGCGTGTCTCTGGCACGCGCAGCGGCGTACTTCGCTTCGATCCTGGCGTTGAGTTCAGCGGCGCGTCCAGACGTGCAACGCTGGCCAGGGCGTTTCAGACGACCAACGGCTGGACGCACGCTGTCTGCTGCAGGCAGGTCGCGACAGGTGTCGGCAGCTCTGCTCCTGAACAGTCAACCGGCAACCCGGTCCGGCGGCACCGATGCCATCTTCCGCGGTCGGACGCTGCCGTTGGTGATGGCCGTGAGACCAGCCGAGCTGACCGGGCTGCTGTCGCCTTTCGCGCGCCAACGCTGCTGTGCCCGACGCAGTGCCCATGGCGCGCTCGTGCCCTCGGCCAGCTCGCGATAGAGAGCGCTCAGAATGTGCGCCGTGGCGTGGCCGCTGCGGGGACCGTCCGGCAAGGGGAAGATCCCACCGATCACCGTCGACGCTCCCCGGCACAGCATGACCGCCGGGATGCCGGTGGGATCAGTGCCGACCCGGCGGTCGAGATCACCGGAGAAACAAGCGCCCACCACGACAGTTCGCGGAAACCGCATGCTCATCATCCGTCCTGCGGAAAGCCGTTTCGCACGGGCCGGGTCGAGAATCAGCGAGTGCGCGAGGCCCGGACGGTTGTCACCGTGGACCGACATGGTCAGGACGCCGAACTCGTCTCCGTCGGCCAACGACTTCACTAGCTCGTCGGGGTCAGCGATCTCCCGCACACCCTCAGGCCATGCCGCCTGGAGCGAGCGGCGTTCGAGGGCCAGGCCGTCGCCGTCCACGCCGTGGAGATAGCTCGCCGCGGCGGTCGTCCGCGGATCCGGATCGTCTTGGCCGAGCAAGGAACACGACGGCAGCAAGGCCACCGCGGCGCGGTCGCCGATCCGGGTTCCGTCGTCGTCGAGCAGCAGCGCCGGCCACGGCACAGGCCACAATAGACTGTCGGTCGAGAACGTGATCAGCGGAATCTCTTCATCAGGCGCGTTCGGCCGCACCGCCCGCAAGAGGTCGATCAGGCCGGTCGGCAGCACCGACGACGTCAGTGCGATCCAGTCGCGGTCGTGTGCCAGTGCGTCGTATTGGCGGCTTTCCCGCCATCCGCTGGTTGATGCGCGGACACCGGGGTCTGCCGACCGTGTCACGGAAGCCGACCGTCGCCGGTCGGAGCGGCCAGTGACGTCGGCGAGCGCCCGCACGACCGGGTCCGTGAGGTCCTGCCGGTAGGGCACCGGGTCGGCTCCGGGAGCTTCCCAGCTGCCGAAGAGCGTGGTGACTCCGTCGAACTCCACTATCCGGAGCTGGATCAGGTGATGCTCTGTCCTGCCAACCTCGTGGCGCCGCGCATCGCGTCTCTGCACAAGGTTCCGGAACTGGCCCGACACCGCGACCTCGAGCTTCTCGTAGACCGGTGCCGCAGCGGCGGGCGAAACCGCGTTCGGCGATTCCGGATCCTCCAGGTCGGACAAGCGCTCCAGAAGGCCGCGCACGACCGGCGAGATGCCGGTACCGTCCGGGTCGTCGAGCAGGCCGGAGCGGAGAAGTTCCGCGATGTCGCTCTCGCGCAACATACGCAGTGCCTGCACGTACTGCTGCGTGGCTTCGCGGTCGCCTGACATTGCCAGGGTCGCACCGACCTGCAAGGTACCGTGCTCGAACTCCGCCAGATCGTCGACGAGCTCCGCTTGGTGCTGCCGCCAACCTCTTCCGACCTTGAGGTCGCAGATCATCCGAAGCAGCTCGACTCCCGCGGCGAGTTGCTCGCGAGGATCGCCGAATTCGCGTTCCAGCCCGAAACGCAGCGAAAGCAACCGGGCGCGGAGCGCCGCGTTCGCGTCTGGTTGCAAGCGCTGGTGCGCACCGTCGAGCAACGTCCGGACGTCGTCCAGACGTTCCTCTCCCGCCGCCGCCAGAGCCTGGTAGTACATCGCCTCGACGACGAACGCCGGGAGTTTCCATTTTTCAGCCAGTTTCAGAGCTTCCCCGGCGTGCTCCCCGGCCTGCGCATCGCGGTCGAGAGCCAGATACGTCTTCGCCAAGTCCAGTTCGACCCGCAGCATGGTCTGCCGGTACGCGCCGTGCTTGCTGACCTCCCGCACCTTCTCGAACATCTCGATCGCACGGGAATACTCCTCGCGGTCGTGGCGGATCTGAGCGAGTTGGAGCATCGCCTCTCCGAGCATGGCCGCATTCGACGAGGTGTGCTGCGTGGCGTAGACCTCTTGAAAGAACTCGACGCTCTTCACCGCGCTCGGCAGCGCTACATCCGTGCGGTGCAGCATTTGGGCGGCGCGGGCGCGATGGAACTCGGCCTGGGCGCCCATCGCCGGGATCTTTGCTTCCGGCCGGCCGTTCAACTCGTCGAGAATGAGCATCGCCTGCCCCAGCTCGCCTTGTTGCACCAGACCGTCCGAACGTTGCAGTTCCAGAAGGAAACGCTTCGAGGCGGCCAGGTCGGCCGGCGACGGCCGCACCCCCAGCTTCGGACCGAGCCATCGCTCGAAGACCGCCTGACCGGCGTAGGCGATGACGAAGAACAGGATCGCCCACATCCACCACGTAGAGTCGAACATCAGCCATCGCCGCCCTTCTCTCGTGCGGTGCGCGGAACGTACTTGCCATGAACGGCTTTCACGATCGATCGCGGAATCAGCACGAAGTCCTGCTCTCGCGCCGACCGGGGGTTGTCACCGGGGCCTGTCACCGCGATCGGGCGTTGCAGGACGACCGCGTCCCGCGCGGGGTCGCCGTCCACCGAGACCGACCGGAACAACCCCTCGATCAGCCTTCCGTCGTCGACTTCCACGGCGAGGAAAACCGGCAGGCCGTCCCGTTTCGCAGCCAACACCGCGGACCACACGACGCCTTCGTGAATCCGCGATTGCTGCTTCCCTGCCAGCCGAACCCACAGCCGCCCACCGGCGAGCGCCAATGCAAGGCTGAGCAGCAGCACGAACAGCGCCGAAGCGACCACACCCCACGCCTTCGGCCGCAGCGTCGCAGGACCTGTCACAAGGTCGTCAAGCGACACAAGACCCGGAAACACCTGTCCCGCAACAAGAACGAGAACCACGGCTACAGCCGAAGTCAACGCGCCCGCCGTCGCCATTTCGACGACCTCGCCTACTGCGCTCCGGCTGTCCCTCGGCAAGAAGCGCGCGAGCATCCGGTGGTAGACCAGGCCCGGTGAAAGGGCCGCGACGAGAAACACCAGTCCAGCCGCGGTGCTCGGCGGCATTCTCGAGCCCTGCCCTCAACCCTGGGAGTTCGGGTCTGGCGGCGGCGTGGCGAACGGGTCAGGAAGCTCGAACTCTTCCTGCTGCTCCTCGTCCACATAGGACCGCCACTCAGGGTCGGGAAGCTCTGCCCTGTCCGTATCGCTCATCGCGAAGCCTTCCTCGCCGCCGACGAATCGATCGGTCAGCAGGTCGCGGACGAGCCGGTAAACGTTACAGCGCCACCTCCGCTCACGACCTTCGACGGGACGAACGACTGCGCTCGGCCCCGTCTATTGAGTGTCCGTCCGGATAGGTGCAACCGTGCGGAAATCGAGCTCGCCGATCCCCGTCTGGGCCGGCGTGCGCAAGCTACATCCAGCTTGGCACTGAGGTTCTCGCCCCGCGCGGTCGCGCCGGACTCCGGTTCGAGATCGAGAATCCCGGAATCCTGTTCGCGTAGACCCACCGCGATTCAGCCCTAGGTGCCCGCGCATCTGCCCGAGGGCGAGGACCGGCCGCGGACTCACGGATGAGCGCCGTTGCACGGCCTCCGGACCGCTGAGCCATCTGGCCTCGCCTTTTCTTCCACCGGATCCCGCTGCGATGCGGGCCTGACATCTCGCCGTTGTGACCACGAGATCCGCCCCAGGACGAGCTTGCCCGGATATCGCCGTCCATGCCCGCAGAGAGAGCAGCGGACTGGGCAGCATTCTCGGACACGCTCCACTCGTACTCAGAGCCCGCCCGAGAGACTGCTGAGCGGTGTGCGTGGTCTCCTTGATGCTGCGTACAGGCAACTGACGGGTTCCGTGATCCGCAACTGGATGACCTGGTAGATCTTCTCGGTGCCCCCGATAACGCGCTTATCGTCATCGAGGCGCTGGATCACGTCGGCGGCTGGTTCACCCCGGGTCAAACGGCTATCACTCCTGGATCACGCAGCCCGCACGTTAAGTCCCGTCAGCACGACTCTCACAGCTTGCGTTCGACGTAGTCCCCAACGTCAATGTCACGGACTTTGACGACTACGCGTCGTAGCACCGCGGAAGCCGCGATCGTCAGCGACCGGCTTTGACGAGTCCGCGCTGGCGCACAACCATCGCGCTGAAGCTTGGTTGCAATGGCGTACGGACTGGCTGACGAACCCGTTGCACGCGCGCCGGTCCAGTACATGCGTCCGATCATCGGATCGTGCTGTTGCCGGGGACGGCTGCTACCGGAGAGACAAGTGAGAACGAGCCCTCACCACGCTCGTTGCCCTCTCGCTACAGAGTGGAGCCACCCCTGCTTTTATGTTCCGTCGGCCACCCCCGCGGGGACGGAACACCGCAAACAGGTCCGACTAGATACGCATAGTTGCCCCAACCTGCTGACGAGGCGCCCGGGACCCGCCAGCGGTGAGGTGTGCGCGTGTCAGCGATCCTGACCCGAGGTCTGCCCCGACATGTAGCTGGTCGTTTCCCATTCGGCCCCTACGTACGGAATACCACGCGACACTCGGCGGCGCAATGGATCGGACTGTCGCGGAAATGCGAGGTCACATGACAGATTGGCAGGTCGAGGAAACTCAGCAATTCATTGGCGGTGTGCCAACAAACTGTTGACAGTCGGCAGGCAGTCGTCCGGCCAAGATACGAGAGCGCCAATGACCGGCGGCCTCGACGCTGCGGAGCGAGAGGAGCACCGCAGTTACCGGCGAGTACTGACGACAGTCGCAGTTAGTCGAATACGCACGCCGGCGAACCGCCCTCACTAACCGCCATCCCTGTGTCCTCACTGGCAACATTGGGCCACGAGCAGGCATTTCGGGCCACGTGAACCCGCCCCGGGCCTTCCGGTACCCATCGGCCGGCACTTCCAAACGAGGGTGCGCCGATACCACAACCGCAACCGCGGCAGGTAGCAATTGGCCTCCATTTACCGGAAAAGAGCAGTTGCGGAGCAATAAGGCGGATAGCCGGACGCACAGGATCTGGTCGAGTACCGTATCCACGCCGCCCGCAGCCAGCGGACAAAGGTGGAATATTCCATTCGCGAAACAAACCGAGGAGTCGCTTGTGGGTGACACGGCGGAGGCCGAAACCGCGGAAGAAGCCCCGGACAGCGAGAGCGGCCGCGCGGCTGAGCTGACGGAGCTGACCGGTGCCGTTCGCGCCCTCACCGAACAGGTCCAGGCCCACCACGCGCGCGCCGAAGCGAGAGAGCGGGTGATCGACCAGTTGCACGCCGAAGTACAGCGGCTTCGTGCCGGAGAGCAGGAAATCGTGCTGCGCCCGGTCGTCACCGACCTGCAGAATCTGCGCACCGACCTGCTCCGCCAGTCGCGCACGCTGCCGCCGGACGTCGGCCGCGACCAGATCGCGGGACTGCTGGAATCGTTCGCGCTGACCGCGGAGCTCGCGCTGGAACGCTGCGGTATCGTGCCGGTCCGCCCGGAGATCGGGGCAGCGTTCTCAGCACGCGAGCACAAGGCGATCAAAGCCGTCGAGGCCGTCCATGCCGACGAGGACGGAACGATCGCCGAGATTGTGGCGGACGGCTACCAGGACATCCGCACGGAGAGAATCCTCGCCGCGGCGAGGGTCCACGTCCGGCGCTGGACGGAACCGGCGGACGAGCATCAACCGGAAGGAAGCACGGATGCATGAGGAGAGCCTTCGGGTCTTCGGCATCGACCTCGGCACGACCTACTCTGCCATCGCCTACGTAGACGAGAGCGGCCGGACCACCGTGTGCCGCAACACGGACAATCTCGAGACCATCCCCTCGGTGGTCTACTTCGAGAACGAATCCAATGTGGTCGTCGGGTCGGTGGCCAAGGAATCCGCGGTCACCCAGCCCGATCGGGTGGTAGCGCTGATCAAGCGGGCAATGGGCAGGACGGACGTCTTCGACTTCGACGGCAAGCCCTACACGCCCGAGTCCATCTCCGCGCTGATTCTCAAGCAACTCGCCCAGGACGGAACCGCTTACAGCGGCGGCGAAGTCTCCAAGGTCGTCATCACCGTCCCCGCTTACTTCGGCATGCTGGAGCGCGACGCCACCAAGAACGCGGGCAAGATCGCCGGGCTCGACGTGATCGGCATCGTGCCGGAGCCCGTCGCCGCCGCGCTGCACTACGAAGCCACGACGGGCGCGGAGGACAAGACCGTTCTCGTCTACGACCTCGGCGGCGGTACCTTCGACACCACGGTCATCCGGGTGTCCCAGAACGAGATCGAGGTCGTCTGCACCGACGGCGACGACCGGCTCGGCGGAGCCGACTGGGATGCCCGGCTGCGCGATCACCTGCTCGCCTCGTTCACTGAGCAGGTCCCGCCCGGCACCGATCCGGAAGACGACGAGGAGTTCCTCCAGTCGCTGGTCACTCTCGCCGAGACGACCAAGAAGCAACTGTCCACTGTGGAGTCCCGGCCGGTGGCGCTGCGCGGAGCCGGGGCGAGCGCGCGCATCGACGTCACCCGCGGGCAATTCGAAGAGATGACCAAGGATCTGCTGGACAAGAGCATCGACATCGTCCGGCGCACCTTGGCCACGCTGGAGAAGAAAGCTCCCGACGCGGAGATCGACGAAGTGCTGCTGGTGGGAGGCTCGACGAACATGCCTGCCGTCGCCGAGCGCCTGCGCGCCGAATTCGGCTGGGAGCCGAAACTGCACGATCCGCACCTGGCGGTCGCCAAAGGCGCGGCGCTCTACGCGCTCGGCCGGGTCGTCCACAAGGAACAGGCTGCGGCACGCGCGCAGGCAACCTCTGGCGCCGAGGCCGACGCCAAGGCCGCCGAGGCGGTGAGCGACCTGGAGACGAGGACAGGCATTTCGGCCGGAACGCTGGCCGGTCTCGCCGCCAAGGAGACCCGCAACGTCCTTCCGAAAGCGTTCGGCGTCAAGCTGCAGGACGTCGACGATCCAGACTGGGAGAACAAGCCGAAACGGTTCTACGTCCACCATCTGGTGCACGCCAACGATCCGCTGCCGACCGGCGAGCGCGAACTGGACGCGTACACCGTGAAGGAAGGACAGCGGCAGATCGAGATCGAGCTCTACGAACAGTCCGGGGCCGTCGCGGGCGAGGAGATGGCCGAGAACAAACTGCTGAACGACGGCAAGGGCACGATCGGCGGCCTTCCCCCGCTGCCCGTGAGGTCGCCGGTGCACATGACGATGACGGTGGACGACGAGGGCCTGCTGACGGTCAAGGCCGTCGAAACCACCACCGGCAAGTCGCTCGACATCCAGGTCCGGGTCAGCGTGCTGTCCGACCAGCAGGTCGAGGAGGCAGCGAACGCGGTATCGGCGCTGACCGTTTCGAGCTGACATGGCGGAGCCATTCGACGCCAAAGCCTACGAGGATTCGGTCGTCAAACCGCTGAAGGGGCGCTTGCGCCAAGGCCTGCCGGACGACCTGCTCGAGCGGTACGCGATCGATCTCGCGATGTCGGATCAGGAGGTCGCGCAGCGGCTGCGGGAAGTCCGGTCCAAGTGGAACAAGGGCCTCGGCGGCGTCGGCTTCGCCCGGCAGGTCTACCAGGAATTGCGCAAGGCGGACGACCAGCTCCAGCGGGAACACGGCACCGGCCTGACGCGGATCGAATGGTGGCGGACCTACGCCGCGTCCCGGGCACGGCGGCGAACCGGCCGGGTCGAGGACTTCGCCGAGGACTTGCGCTCGAACTTCGGCGAGCTCGGCCTGATCGAGCAGAAGCAGCTCGACGCGATGGCTTCCGCCGCTGCCGCGTCGTTGTCTCCCGGTGAAGTCGGCGAAGCGCTCACGAAAGCACACATCCGGCGTTGTGTCCCGCCCGAGTTGCCCGTGACGAGCGGGCTCGTCGACGCCACTTACCGGTCTCTGCGAGATCACCTCCTCAACGCGGAGAAGCACGGAGTCGTGGACCTGGTGAGCGGTGAGCCCGCGCCGTTCCGGCTGCTCGACCCGAAAGCCGCACCGGATCTTTCGGTCTCGGCTGTGACCCGGGCGGCCGAACGCGAGAACAAGAGAGCCGGGAACGAGGGTGCGCGGCAAGCTCTCGCGATTCTCAGCAGTGCCGCGAAAAACGGCGTCGACCTGCGGCAGCTGGCGTTGTTCCATGTGCTGGACGACCTGCGCCGGCAGCACGGTCTCCGGGTGCCGCCCAGGACCCTGCTGAAACCGTTGCTGCAGGCGAAGCTCGAAGCCGATGAGGCCAAACTCCTCGTGTTCGGAGTGCTCAACGAGTCCGCACACACGCCAGCCGGGAGTCTCGCGTCCGTCCGGGCTCTGCTCGCGCAGGGCCGTTTGAACACCGCGCAGCGGACCCTCGCGGCGATCCCCGGCGCGGACGACGCCGCCGCGGCGGCCGAGCTGGTGGACCGACAGCTCGTCAAAGTACGAGACCTGGTCGCGGCCTCCCGGCTCGCGTCACGCGAAAGAGACGAGGCAGGGGCTGCCGATCGGCTGCGCGAGGCGTTGGCGCTTTCCTCGGACGACGACCAGCTCCACGCCGAGCTGCGCCAGATCCCGCCGGTTCCGGTGCTCGAGGTGTCCGCGCAAGAGGAAGGCATCACCGTCCGGGTTTCCTGGAGACCCGCGCCCAGCCACGACGAAGCCACGCGCTACCACGTGGTTCGCAAGGAGGGCCGGATCCCGTCCGACGCGGCTGACGGGATCGTCATCGCGACCAGCACAGCCAGCACGGTGTGCGTGGATTCGGAGGCTCCGGCGAGCACACCGTTGGGGTACGCGGTGTTCGCCGCGGTCGAGAGCGGCGCCTGGTCCCGTCCGACCGGAGTGACGGCAGAGGCAGTCCCCGGCGTCGCCGAGGTCCGGCTCGACTTCACCGACGGCGTGGTCGAGGGCCAGTGGACCGTTCATCCCGACGCGGTCGACGTGGCGGTCCGCCGAGACGACGGCACCGAGATCCGCACGATCGACCGCACCCGGTTCCGGGACCAGCCCGCGGGCGACGACAGCGAGCAGACCTACACCTTCGTTGCGCGGTACCGCCGTGCCGACGGCTCCGCGGCATCGTCGAAGCCGGTCCGGGCGCGGGTCGGCGCGACCCGGCGTCCGCTCCCGGTGCGGGCCTTGAAACTGAACGCGATCGAAGACGACCGCGGTCCGCGGATCGAGCTGTGCTGGAAAGTGCAGCCGGATGCGGAAATCGTCGTCCGCCGCGCCGTTTCGCCGTGCCCTTGGGATTTCGGCGAGGTGGTGCCGGCCAGCGAGCTCGACGGCTATGGCGAGCAAGTGCTCGGGAGCATGGCGGAGGCAGGCGGCTGGCACACGCTGACCGCAAGCGCACCGCCGGGGAAATTTCATTATGTCCCGTTCACCCTCGGCCCGGACGGCGCGATCCGCGGGCACAGCGAGACGCTGGGGACCGCCTCTCCCGTCACCGGCCTGCGTTGCCAGCGATTCGGTGACGACGTTCTGCTTGCCTGGGAATGGCCCGGCCAGGCCGGCGTCGCGGAGGTCTGCTGGCAGACCGAGCAGGAATCCGGGCAGCGGGACCTGACCCGGCAGCAGTACCACGCGGACGGCGGATGCCGGATCCGCTGCGGGCAGGGCCGCGTGCTGGTCGGCGTCCGGGCCAAGGTGCTGGCCGAAGGCGGTGAATGCGTTTCGCGCGAAGTCGGGCTGACCATTCCCGGAAATCCGCTGACAGTGAGCTATTCCGTGGCCTTCTCCCGCCGGCCGATGCTCGGCGGGGGCACAGTCCGGATCCGGCTGACCGCGGACCAGGAGGTCCCGCGGTGCGCGGTGGTGGTCGTGGCGCTGCAGGGGCCGGTCATGCCGCGACGGCCCGCCGACGGTCTCGAACTGCTCCGCGGTGAACGAAACCTGCGGCCGGGGGACCCCGTCGAGCTGACCGCCGAACTTCCTCGCCTGCGCAAACCGTACTGGGTGCGCTGCTTCGTCGAAACGGACGGCGTCCGTCTCGTCGATCCTTCCACAAAGCAGATGAAGGTGTCCTGATGTCCACAGCGGCTTGTCCTTACTGCTATCACCGGATCAACCTCGGCAAGCTCCGATTCCAATGCACCGGCCGAGCCGCGCCGGGGCGCGACCGGTGCAAGCGTGTGGTCGACCAGGACCGGAAACGGCTCACCGGGTACGGTTCGGCCGCGCTGCCGACGTTCCCACCGCCGGACTCGCGAAACCCGCTCCCCGCACGCATGGCCCCGTGCCCCGACTGCGGCGTTGCCTCCGGCATTCGCGCCTGTCAGATCTGCCGGACGCCGTTGCCCGCCAATTTCGCCGACGGACGCAGCCCGCTGATCGGAATGGTCGGCGGGAAGAACGCCGGGAAGACCGTGTACACCACCGTGCTCGCGCACGAGCTCATGCACAATATTCGCAGCCGCTTCGCCGCGGACGTCTGCTTCACGGGCGATCAGCAGGGCGGTACCGGGTCGATCACCGACTGGCTCGCCGGCTACGAGCAGGCACTGTTCGAGGACCGCAGGCTCTTCGAGTCGACAGCCAGCTCGGCGGACGGGCTGAAGGTTCCCCTGGTGATGCAATGGCGTCAGCCGAGGCGCAGTCTCGGCCGGGAGACTTACCACACCACGACCCTGTCGTTCTACGACGCGGCGGGCGAAGACATGACCACCCAGGATTTCGTCAACGCGCAGGCATACCTCGCCGCGGCCGACGGGCTGATCGTGCTGCTCGATCCGTTCCAGCTCAAGGGATCGCTCGACCGGATCTCGGTGCCGGACGCCAGCCGGAAGGACTCCGAGCCGCCGATCAACGTGCTGACGCGGATCACCCAGCTGTTGCGCACCAGCCAGGGTGTCGCCTCCCGGCGCAAGATCGCCACTCCGGTCGCGGTGGTGTTCTCGAAGTTCGACGCCTTCTTCCCGGCGCTCGGCGACGGACATCCGCTGCTGCGGAGCCCGGACCCGGGGCCGAGCTACGACGAAGGGCACGGCCGGGACACCGACGAGCACCTGCGTGCGCTGCTGGCTGATCTGGGCGCCGACGACATTGACGCCCACCTCCGCTCGAACTACAAGAAGCACCGCTATTTCGCGGTGTCGTCGCTGGGCGCGGAACCCGATTACGCGCGCAACCGGGTCGACTCTCGCGGCGTCCGGCCCTTCCGCGCGGACGAGCCGTTGCTGTGGCTGCTCGGGCTGTTCAGGGTCATCGAGCGGAGCAACTCGTGACCGGGCCGGGGTTCGATTCCCTGTACTACACCGATTGCGTACCCGGCCAAGGCTTGCGCGGGGGCGCCGGATTCCAGTTCCAGGCGGTGTCGCCGGGCGTCTCCGCCGAGACCATGTCGCTCGTCCAGCGGACCTCGCTGTACGAGGCACCAGTGGCATGGATGCGGGCGCGCCGGAGCGTCACCGACTACCCGCCGTCGCTGACGCACGTGTTCGACGGCGTCTACGCGACGGCGCGGGGCCGCTACCTCGGTGCCGAAGCCAACGGCGCGAGGGAAGGAAACCAGTTCACCCACGCGATCGCGACGACGGACCCAGAGAAGTACGGGCTGACCCGGCCGGCCCAGCTGTGGGGCGCGAGGTGGTGGGCGGAAAAACCCGCCCCCAGCACGGAATGCGAGCAGATCGACGCGGATCCGGAAGCCGGGCCGTGGGGAATCGACGCCTTGCGAGAGTGGGTGCTGGGCCAGGACGACGGCGAGGAGTGGCTGCTCGCCGTGCATTCCGCCATCGACCGGATCCACGAGCCGGACGGGCAGCGCGTGCTGTTCGTCGCAACCGATCCCGGGGACGTGCTCGGCTGGATCGCCGCGGGAACAGTGCTGCTCCCCCAGTCCCGGGCGCTGCGGGTGGGGTTCCGCGTGTTCGCGACCAGCCCGGCGCACAGCAGCCATGACGTGCTCGGAGTGCACGACGACTGGGCCGGGGCCCTCGGCGACCCGGACCGGGACAGCGGGTTCGCCGTGTTCAATCTGACCGCCGGCCGGCACTCGGCCGTCGAGCCGACCGAAGGCGCCAGGTACTGGGTGCCGAGGTTTCTGGAGGGCGATCCGTACGACACCATCGACGCGATAGAGCTGGCTCAGCGGTTTGCCGCGAAACGGGCCCGGCCCTCGGAAGCGGACCGGCTAGCCGCCGCCGTGCTCGTGCTCGGCGGCAAACCCGTGGGCCCGCGCCAGGCCGGCGAGCTGGCGAGCTGGCTGGACAGCCAGCCGGTTCCGCTCGCCGACGAGGTCGTGCAGCCGATCGCCGACGAGGTGCTGGCCTCCCGGCCAGGTCTCGACACGGTCCGCGTTATGCATCGCGCGGCCGAAAAGCACGGCGTGACAGGGGAACTCGCCAAGCGAGTGCTGCGCGCCCGGCTCGCCGCGGAGCTGGAGCACGTCACCGGGACCCCGGTCGCGGCGGAACCCGATCAGCTCGAAGCGCTTGCCGAGAGAGCGGCGCACACGGCCGCGCCGGAACAAATGGACGCTGTGCTCAGGCTCGCCGCGCAGTTCGGTGCGCAGCCGCGAATCGGCCGGTTCCTCGACAGTGCGCACCGCTTCGTGCGCTGGTGGGCCGACCGTCCGGCCGAGCCGGTGGATCCGGCTGCCTGGCCCTGCGGCAACCACCTGACCGATCTGTTGCGCGACGAGCTGGCCGCACGGGTCAGCCAGCCCGGCAGCGAGCGGGTGTTCGAGGACATTCGCCTGCACTGGTGGCGGATCTTGCTTCGCACCGCCACCGACCCGTCGACGTTGATGGACGCCGCGGTCACGGCGGCCGCGATCGCGGGCGGCAACCCCGAGGTGCGCCGCGAAACGGTCGGCTACGTGCTGGCTGCCCTGCGAAACGCCCCGCCGGCACAACGTGGCGGCTTGATGTGGCGAGCGTTGTTCTCGAACAGCCAGCCGACGGCCGGAGAACTCGCCGCCTACCTGGAGACTCTCCCGGGCGGCGGGCTCGGGGGCTGGTGGGCCGAGAACACCGTGGACGCGCTGACGGAACTTTGCGGAGCACGCCCGTCGGCGGAGGTCCTCGATCTCGTGGCGACAGTGCACTGGCACCAGGCGTTCCCCGCCGACGACCGGCTCGCCGATCTCGCCCGGCAGGACGGAACGGTCAGGGCCTGGCTGGGTTCAGTCACCGCGGGCCGGACATCGGATCCCCTCGTGCTTTCTTCGGTGTCCGAAACCGTGCTCGCCGCACGCGGGGCCGAGGTCGCCGATGCGCTGATTTCCGTCCCGCAACTCGCCGACGCCGCCCGGCTGGTGAAGCTGAACGCCAAAGCGCTGCCCGCGGTGCTCGTCCGCGAGCTGCCGCGCCGATGGGCCGGCCCGGCCACCCCCGGATCCACAGTGGACAGAGCGCTCGCGCTCGCGTACCTGACTGCCACCACTGCCGAGCTCGCCGATGTCCTTGTCTCGCACATCGAACGCGAGCTGCGACGGTGGGTCGGGAGCGCGAGCAAGGAAGACGTGCAACGGATCGAGCGGGTGCTGAAGGATGCCGATGAGCGAGGCGCACTGGACTGGCAGAAGTTCGTCAGCGCCGGCGCTGCCGCGACCGGCAAGAACAAATCGGCGGGCTGGCGGAGAAACCGCCGGAACAAGGACAGGTGAGCGGTGCCGCTTGTGATCGGACTCGTGTTCGGCTTGTGCGCGTTGTACTTCGCGGTCTGGGCCGCTGCCGCGGCGCTGATGTGGCTGATCCTGCCCGCACTGTGCATCCTCGTGCCCTGGGCAGTGGTCGCGGGCGCGCTGATGGCCGCGGCGATCGCCTTGCTGACGCTCACCGGCCACCGCGAGCCTCCCGAGACGATCACGCCCGACCTCGTCAAGGCCGGCCGCGACGGGAAACTGCCGAAACCTCGTGCCGCCGAACCATTCGGCAGGGACTGGGCCTGGCCCTCCTATTTCTCCGCACAGGCCAAGGTCGACCTCGCCCAGGTCTGGCGCACGAACCTCCGGGTGCTGGCCCAGGGCTGGCGGTGGATCCGGCGGATCACGGCTCGCGGCTGGCCCGCCCGCATCGCGGTGCTCCTTTTCGGGGCGCCGGTCTGGCTCGCCGCCAGCACTGGCGCGCTGGCGGCGACGGCCGCGATCGTCGGAACCGGCGGGCTGGTGCTGTTCGCGCTCTGGGTCTGCTGGTCGATTCCCGTCGTGGTCCTGCGGACCGGCGATCAGCTGCTGCGGAAGGTGCGGAACGCGGATGCCGGCTGCCAAGCGTGCTACCACGTGAACACGTTGCCCGCCTTCGCCTGCCCGGTGTGCGAGCGGCTGCACTGGGATGTCCGGCCGGGCCGGCTGGGCGGCCTGTGGCGGCGCTGCGGTTGCGGCACCCGGCTGCCGACCGCCGTGGTACGCGCCGCCAGCCAAGGCACGCCGCGGTGCCGACGGTGCCGCGAGCCGCTGCGAGACGGAGCCGCCGTGGTCTCGGACATCCGGTTGCCGGTGTTCGGCCCGGTTTCGGCAGGGAAGACCCGGCTCGTCTACACCGGTTTGCTCGCGCTCCGCGACGGAGTCGCAGCGGACGGCGGGGCGCTGGAATTCGCCGACCCCGAAAGCCGCCAGACGTTCGACCACGCAGTGGCGCTGATCGGGGCGGGCGGGGACACCACCAAAACGCCGACGGGCGAACTGCCGCACGCGATCACGGCGAATCTCGTTAACGGCCGGCGCCGCGCCTTGCTGCACCTGTTCGACGCGGCAGGCGAGTACTACGCCGATCGCGAGGACAACACCGCGCTGGAGTTTCTCGACCACGCACAGGGTCTGGTGCTGGTGATCGATCCGTTCTCCGTCCCCCGGGTGCGCGATCAACTCAGCGGCGGGGAGTCGGAAAAACTCATCGCCATGGCGAGCCCCGCGGCGGAAGAGCCGGAACGGGTGTACCGCGTGACCTCGCAACGACTGCGCGACTATGGGGTGGCCACCGGCAAACAGCGGCTCGCGGTCGTCGTCGTCAAAACCGATCTGCTCGCCGGTTCGGCTCCGGCCAGGGATCTCGCGCCGGGACGCGTCCGGGAGTGGCTGGTCGAAGCGGGTCTGGACAACCTCGTGTTGTCCGCGGAACGGGACTTCGGCGAAGTGCGCTACTTCGCGGTGGCTTCGCTGTCCGGGATCCAAGCCGGCGACCCGCGTTCGCCCGCAGGCCCGTTCGGCTGGCTCGTGTCCGGCGCCGGGTTCCGGCTGTGGTCCGGCTCCGCCTCCGCCGGGCTTCCGTCGCACGAAGGCCGCACCTCGCAAGAGCCGGTTGAGAAGGAACAGGAGAAAACCGGATGACCACACGGAAAGACCTGCCGCACTCCTACCGGGTCTACCGCGGAGTCCTGATCCTGGTCGTCCTGGCTCTGCTGGGCGGGTTCGCCGTCGTGCTGGTCGAAACCGCCCCTCAGCTCTGGGAGGGCGTGCTCGCGGTGATCCGCGGCTTCCACAGCGGCTGGTCGGGACTGAACTGGAAACCGGCCTGATCGACGGGCTCCCCGGTGAGGGCACCGGGGCTCCCGTCGCGGTGCCGTCCGCTTGCCGGGGCCGCGCTCCGCTCAGCCTCGAACGTCGTGCCGGGAGATGCCGGTGCGCGCGGCAGCCAGTTCCTGCCTGCTCATATTGCCGATCTGCAGATCGAACCGCACCTCCGCGCCGGAGGACGTTTCTTCGGCGTGCACGGTGAGCTTCCCGGTCTCGGACATGAAAAAAGTGACCTCGAACGGCGAACCCGCCGGCCTCGGCGGCAAATTGCGCAGCAATCCCCTGCCGATCCGGACGTTGTCGGACACCTCGTCCGATTCGTCCTGGCTCGTTTGCTCCCACACCTCGATCTCGACCATGCGCTGGTTGTCCACGGCCACCGCGAACGGGTACGGCCCGGTGTCCGCGGGGAGCGGGGTGTTCGCGGGCAGAAGGTGGACGATCATCTGGCGGGCGTGCAGGGGATCGGTCATCGCCAGCGGATCGCGCACGTCGACCGCTTTCACCCCGAACGCCCTGGGCACCACGGCAGTGACGCGCTTGGCGGCCAGCGCCGCGACCCGGTCCTGGCTCATTCCCAGCTGATCGCCCACCCGGTTGGCACTGGTTCCCTGCTTGACCTGGTGCAGAAGCGCGTACAGCGCAGCGCCCTTCGCGACCGCGAGGTCCGGTTCCTGATGCCTGGCCCGCAGGCCCAGCCGCTGTTGCAGCCGCTGCGCGACGGCAGGCATCTTCGACATCCCGCCGACCAGCACAACGTCGTCGAACTGGTCCACTCCTTGGCGTTTCGCCGCGGCGACAGTGTTCGCGGTGATGTCGACGACCCGGTCGAGCAGGTCGGCGGTGAGCTCCTCCAGCTTCGCCCTGGTCAGCTCCACCCGGACCGCCGCACTCGCGAAGTGCAGGGCCGTCCGCCGGCTCTCGACCTTGCTGAGATCCTTCTTCAGCTGTTCGGCCGTGCTCGCGAGGTCCTGCAAGAACGGTTCGTCGCGAGTGGGGTCCAGCTTCGGGTTCTCGTCGGTGAACCGGGACAGCAGATACGCCTCGATCCGCTCGTCCCAGTCGGCTCCGCCCAGCCTGCCGTCGCCGTCGGTGCACAACACCCGGACGTCGTCGCCGTCCAGGCGGATCACCGTGGTGTCGTAGGTGCCGCCGCCGAGGTCGCATACCAGCAGGTGGCGAACGCCGGTCGCGGAGTCGAGCGCCTGGTAGTTCAACGCGGCCGCGACGGGCTCCGCGAGCACGTCGAGCACGGTCAGGCCAGCGATTTCCCCTGCCCGCCGGGTGGCTTCCTTCTCCGAGATGCCGAAGTAGGCGGGCACGGTGATCACCACGTCGCGAACGGTGCGTCCAGTCGTCTCGTGGACCGAGCGCACCAGTTCGCGCAGGATCAGAGCGGCGATCTCCTCCGGCGAGTATTCCTTGCCGTGGTAGGTGCCCGCGACATCCTGTTTGCCGATCATCCGCTTGGTCAGCTGCGCGACCAGATGCGGTGCGAGAACAGCGGAGTTCTTGGCCGAGGTTCCCACCGTGACCTGTTCCGGCGCGTCGAAGTAGACCACCGAAGGAGTGGTGTCCTCCCCGAGGCAATTCCGCCCGATCACGGCTTTGCCCGCGGAATCCACCCAGGCCACGCAGGAATGCGTCGTGCCGAGGTCGATGCCGTAGGTCGTTTCCGCGGGCATGAGCACACCTTCCGTATGGGGATCAACTGCCTTGGTAAGCGAACGCGGCCCAGCTGCCGATCGCCGCGAGCGGAGTGGCTGCGACCTCGCCTGCGAGCAGCCCGCCGACGCCCGGGGGCAACCGCCGGTCCGGATCTAGCATCCACAGCTGGGTCGCGCGGAGCGCGACGGCCGGGCTGGGGTATCCCGAATTCAGGTAGTGGTGGAACATGATCATGAACAGCGCGGTCGTCCGATCCCTGACCGGCCAGCGCGCGCCCACCACCCCCGCGGCTCCCCCGGCGAGGAACGCGGTGGCCAGCGTCAGCGCTTCGTCGTGCGCGGTTTCGGTCAGGTCGCTCGCGCAGGCAGCGAGCACGACCAGCGCGCCCGGCGAATCCGCCGGGCGGGCAGCTGCCTGGCTGAGCACGTCCCGCACGTGCAGCCGCCGGTCGCCGTCGAGGACCAGATAGGAATCGATCGGAGGGTCGGCCCGGTACGCGTGGCAGCTCAGGTGCAGCATCGACGCACCGGCCTCCCCTTGCCGCGGCAGCTGGCCCCGCACCGCTTCCGGAGTCGCGTCAGGCCCCTGCAGCAGCACCGCGCCCGGATAGTAGTGCTCGTTGAGTTCGGCTATCTCCTCTTCGGCCCAGAACAGCACCCCTCCGGCCGATTCCGCCTCCGCGGCCTCGGCCAGCACCGGAGCCTCCGGCCACTTCCGGCAGCCGCGCTGGGTCACGTCCACGAATTGCCGCGCCGAAGCCGCGTACGAGACGATGGCGTCCTGGCAAACGTAGCGAACGCCACCGGTGACCTTTCGGCGGGCAGCGTGCCACGGCACCACGCCGAGCCGTCCGACCGGTGCGAGCACGAGCCGGACCGGCCGTGCCTGCCGAGCTCGCGCGATCCGTCCCAGCACCGGTTCCATCACCGCCGTCCAGGCCCAATCGCACAGGGCCGCGGCCGACTGCTCCCAGCGAGCCGTGGCGGCCACCCCTTCGGGCGTCTGCGGGTCAACCCGGTGAGCGTCCCGCTGGACTTGCTCGAACGCCTCGATTTCTGCCGCTTCACCGAGGTTCCGCCCAGGCAGCCGAAGCTCGCTCGCTTCGCCCTCAGCGGTCACGATCACCGCGAAGCCCGCGGTGTCATCGCTGCTCGGCACCAGATATGCGAATGCGGCCGCCTCCGCCAGCCGCAGCGAGGCCGCGATCTCGGCGACCGCGGGCGGCGACAGCAACTGCCGCTCGGTGCTGGTCCCCTCGATCGCGACCACGACGTCACGCCGCAAAGTGCTGGGAATACGGGCATCGGCAAGATCCAACGGTCGTTCGGCATCGTCCGGCCGCACCCGCTTCGGCACGCTGTCCATCTGCTCCTCCCAGCGCGCCGCGAGATCCGCGAAACCGTTGTCGCGCAAGAGCGCGGGCGCGTCCGCGTCGGCAGTCGCCGAGCGGAGCACCATGGCCCGGCCCAGTTCCAATGCCCGTACCGCCGATTCGTAGTCGCCGGCGGAGACGCACCAGCGAGCGACTTGCGCGGCCTCGCCGTCTGCCCGCCGGGCGATCTCGAGGGCGCGCCGGGCTCCGGTCTGAACCAGGACCTCCCGCATCCGGGCCGAGAGCCCGGCAAGCCCGGCGGAGACGGCACGAGCGGGGTCGCGCCGGTTCCGGTCTCCCCTGGCGGAATAGCACTCGCCCAGCTGGTTCAGCACCGCCGCGGTGCCGGGCAGCCCGGGCTGGCGGAGGGCCAGCAGGCGTGCCTGTTCGAATCGGACGACGGCGTTGTCGAGATCCCGCGGCTGCCGCCGGAGCAGATGCCGCACGCGGAAGCCGCCGCCGAGCGCACTGAGTTCAGCGACTCGTTCATGCGCTGTCTCCGACGGCCGGGCGCACTGTTCCGTCAGGAGGTCGATGCCCCGGTCGATCCGGCGGATGTCGCCGGTCAGGCACCCCAGGCCGAGCAGAGCCGTGCCGGTCTCGCTGTCCCAGTCCAGCAAGGATTTCTCGCCGTCCGCGGGCGGGTCCGCGAGTGCCGAACCCGCTGCGCGCAAGGCAGCCAGCCGTCGCGCCGTCGCCGGTCCGGCGCCGGGCTGCCCGAACGCCTCGCGAGCCAGGCTCATCAAGGACCGCATCCGGTCGAAACCCGAGAGCCGCAGCTGGTCCTCCGGAATCTCGGCTAGCGCGGCTTCCAGTTCGGCGATCACTTCGTCGTCCCACCGGTCGGATGGCGCCCCTGCCGTCCGCACCAGCACGGGAATCAGGCTCGCCACCCGCGCCATCGCGTGGGCCGCATCGATCGGCTTGCCGGTCGTCGCGGGTCCGGCGTCCTCGCGCCTTGGCATCCGCGGCAGACGGCCTGCCTCCTCGAGGTCCTCCAGATTGTCCGTGATCGCGTAGCGCTGTGTCAGCAACGCGCCGAGAAGCGGCCCCAGCAGGCTCTGCAGCTCGTGGTCTTCCGGCAGCTTCCGGGACGCTTCCTTCACGAGCGTCATCGCGGCGCCCAGCTGCCCGGCATCGCCGCGGAGCATGCCCTGGAAGGCCTCCGTCCAGCTGAGGAGCAGCGGAAGAATCCCGTTCTCGGTCTCCGTCGCACCGGGCCGGTTCATGCTGCCGCGCAGCAGCTCGTGTATTCGTTCCAGCGACGCAGCGGACTTTTCGTCGGCGGCGCGCACGAGCGCGGTCACCGTGAGGCGGGAAAGCGTGCGCACCCGGGCGGGGTGGCCGTCCAGTTCAGCGAGCGCGCGTTCCAGCTGCTCAATACCGACGGAGAGACCGGACCGGGCTGATTCGCCCGGCGGGCTCGCCACCTCCCCCAGCAGGTCCCGCACGAGCGAGCGCAGCGGATGATCGCCAAGTGCGGCCAGCGCGCCGAGAACCTCCTCGACGAGGTGCCCATGATCCCCGGTCTGCCCGGGCAACCGCAGCCGCTGAGCTTCGACTGCTGCCCGGAACGCGGCTATCGTGCCTGCTTCGGCCGAGCCAGGCTCGGTGTCCCGCTGTGCTTCGTCGAGGACCGCGGTCACGGTTCTCAGTTCTTCCGGTGACAGCGCGGCCGGATCCGGATTCCCCGCCAGTTTCGTGAAAGTGCGGAGAACGCCGGAGATGTTCGCCAGCGGTTCCTGGCCCGCGCCCGCCCCGGAAACCGCGTCGAGATGCCGGAGCGCGCTGCGAACGGCGTCGGGATCGGCCAAGCCGAGACGGTTCTCCCGGACTCGCTCGACGACGTCGCCGGTGATGCCGTCCAGGCCCGTGCGCAGCTCCGGCGGCCTCGCCCTGCCGAGTTCGAGCTGGGCGAGCATCACCCTGATCGCGTCGGCGACCGGTGGATCGGTGACCGGGTCCTCGACGGCCGACGTCAGTCTCCGGACAGCTTCGCCGTGATCGCCGGGCTCTCCTCCGGCGACGAGAAACCGCATGGCGTGCAGCAGGCCGAGCCGGTAATTCGCCAGCCGGACGGCATCCGGCCCGGCCTCGTCCGGCTGGCCAAGTCCGTCTGTCAAGGCGTCGATCGACTCGGAAAGCTCGGGCGCGGGTCCTTCCGGATCCCGCAGAATCCGGTGCGAGAGCGCCAGCCCGAGCCATAACGCGGGCAACGCGCTTTCCGGTTCCTGCCGGGGAATCCTGGCTCGCACTTCGCGGAGCAGAGTGATCGCGCGCTCCCGGTCCGCCGCCGCACCGCCGTTTTCCGCGCTGTCGAATCGGTCGAGATAAGCGATGCCCACCAGATAGGAGGGAAAGATCCGGTCCGGATGGTCCGGGGGGAGCGCTCCGACGAGTTTCTCCCCGGCGTCAATCACCGAAGAGCGGTCTATTGGTCCGCCCGCCGCGGCAAGCTCCACCGCTCGTTCGAACTCGGCGCGCGCGGAATCACCGTTCCCGGAGTCCGCCTCCCCCTCCTGTTTCATTGACTCAGCCGCCTTTGCGCAACAGCTTTGTGATGGGAGCACCCAGATCGTGGTGGAATCCGCCGTTCTGCGGACTGTCCGGCAGGGATTCCGCGAGCTGCACGATGTACAGGTCGACCGCGGCCTCGGCCAGAGCCGCGTACTGGTCGACGCGGTCGCGCGCCTGGATCCACCCGGTGCAGAACGTGAGCAATCCCGCCACCGCGGCCGGCCACCACACGATTCCCGCCCCGCAGTAGAGCATCCCCCATCCGCCCAGCGCCGCGGCGCGGTCGTACGCCGCCCGGGCCGCGACGAGTTCGGCCTTGACCTCCGCCGGGAACAGCAGCCAGAACCGTGGCCACGCGACGTCCAGATCGAGACGGTATTCCTGGTACACCACCGCGTCGACCCCGCACAACCGGTCGCCCATCCACGTGGGCCGTCGCGGTGCCGCGTATGCGTAGCCCGCGCGTTTGACCATCAACGGCACGGGATCCTCGGCACGGTCGATCTCCGCGGAAAGGCTGCTCCAGCGCTTCCGCCGCTTCTTCACCCGCCAGGACGCCACCCAGCCCAACGGGCGGGGCCAAGTACCCAGCCAGGCTCGATCTGCGGCGGCGGCGAGCACATTCGCCAACAGCCCAGCCGCGCCGGAGGCAACCAAGACACCGGCGATCAGCAACGCCGCGGCAGTGACGTTATGCGATGCGGTGGTCAGCTTTTCGGCCTGCCGCGCGGTCTGCGGCAAATCGAACGCGTGCCGCTGCCCCAGCGTCGTCCCGGCCAGCACCACCGCGACGAAGAGCAATCCGGGCAGCACGAGCAGCTTCAGCCACCTGTCGGCGAGCTGCTTGCCCAGTTCCGCGAAGAATCCGCTCACCCGCCACCTGTTTCTTCGAGGAGCCGTCCGCTCACGACGCACAGGGGCGGATCTTCGCCGGGCCGACGCGTCCACCGCCGGACGCACTCGCTCGTCGGGCAAGCGAACGACTGCGGCACCGGATGCCCGCCGACCGCACCCAGGAGTCTGGCGCCGCGATAACCGTCCGGCGGCCGAAGGTCCAGTTCCAAGAGCAGTGCGTTGACCCGGGGGCGGATCGGCTCGCCCGCTCGAGCGAGCGCGACGATCTCCTGAACTTTTGCTTCCTGTTCACGAGTCAACCGGGCCGGAGGCTCGCTGATCAGGTCGCACAGCAAGCCCAATGCCGAACGGACGCTGGTCATGGATCACTCCTGAGGTGAGCGTGGACCCCGGTGAAGATACCCGGAACCGGCAGGGTTCCGGCAAGCATAATCGCCATTGCCGGCCATGATGATTCGGTATCGGACGAGGTGCCCATGATCGCGGTGACCGCCTTGACAACGACGTCGCACCCAGTCGGTGCTTGAGCTCATTCGGCCGTCGCATCAGACAAAGCCGCCTGACCGCCAACAGAAACAGAAGCATTCACCTCGAACTCAGGCGAGGTTTCGACTCCGGGTGCCTCGACGAGGAATCTGCCAGCCGGGGCACCCGAGGTCAGTTCAGGACAGGCCTCACGGCGACCCGCCGGGCATGCCCGACTCGAGATCTCCGGCATACATCTTCACCAGCCGAACTCCTCGTCGAATCGTTCGGACAGTGAGCGCCGCGCCGCCGGGCGGGCTCCAAACACCTCCGCGACCGGCGAAACCCCAAGTTCTAGTCAGCGCGCCCGCCACGCTGACGTGCCACACGGCAATCGACTCCACGGGCAACGGAGCAATCACACCGCTCGAAGTCCGCTGCCAAGACGAGTTCCTGGATCGACACGTAGTCGAACTTCCCCGTCGGACAACACGTCTGACCACCGCCGTTCACCCTGTTCGGGCCGGACGGCACGCTAGAGCCAATTTTCAAGCGACACAGCCATTGCGGGCGAGGCACAATGAGTCTCACGGTACGACCGCGGAGGAAACAACGTGTCTGGTCAGCTCAATCCCAACCAGCTTCGCGATCTGCGGACCCAGGCTGGCCTTGTCACGGACAACGGGGCAGCCGAGGTCGCGACGACGGACGCGCCACGATCATCGTCTGACCTCGGCTCGTCGCAGGCGAAGCATGAGCCAAGCGCGCCGCGCCGTGACGTACGGGCTGGCTTCACAGACCAGACCGTCACGGTTTACCAGGCGTATTCGCGGGAAATAGGCGACGTGGCAGTCGAATCCCAGACGTTCGCGGCGCCGTTCAAGCGCGAGCGGATGACCTGGATCAAGCCCTCGTTCCTCTGGATGATGTACCGGTCGGGGTGGGCGACCAAGCCTGACCAGGAACGCATCCTGGAAATCCAGATCACCCGGGACGGCTTCGAATGGGCGCTCGCCCACGCCGTCCTCAGCAGCTACGAATCCGGCACCTACGCCAGCCAGCGGCAATGGGCTGAGCGCAAGGACGCCAGCCCGGTCCGCATCCAGTGGGATCCCGACCGGTCGGCGACCCTCGCTCCGCTCAACCGGCGCGCCATCCAGATCGGGCTGTCCGGCGAGGCTGTCGACCGGTATCTCGACCAATGGATCACCAGGATCACTGACATCACCCCGCTCGCCGCGCGTGTGCACCGCTGTGTCAGCTCCGGTCGGCTCGACGCCGCCCAGGAAGAACTGCCGATCGAACGAATCTATCCCGTGCCCGCGTCTGTTCTCGGTCTCATCGGGGCGAGCGAGCCTCAGCTCAGCGAGTTCTCATGAAGCTGCCGCGACAACCAGTCCGTGCCAACCGAGGCAATCGGACGAAACCGTCAGCACGGCCGTCTCAGCGGCGGCGGGGTCGCGATCCGATGTAGACCGCACGAGGCCGTATCCGCGACGGTCGCTCGTAGGCTTCGGCCGCGTGGGCGAGCCAGCCTGCCGTCCTGGCCACTACCACCAACCCCGTCGAAGCTTCCTCAGGCCAGCTGTGGAGCCAAGTCAGGGCACCGAGCGCGAAGTCGATATTGGGTTTGGGCAGGCCGCGCCGGGTTGCCGATTCCCTTACCGTCCGTACGAGGTTCAGACGGTCGCTCTCCTCGTGGACGCGCTCGAGAGCGGCCAGCAGATGCGGGGCACGGGGGTCGAAGCCGGTGTACACCGGGTGCCCGAATCCTGGCAGCGCACCATCGCGCCGCGCATTTGATTCCACAGTGGACAGTCCTTCTTCCGCGACCCGGCGCAGCATCCGGTGGACGTCGCGGGCGGTCCCGCCGTGATCGACTGCTCGCATGGCCTGAATTCCGATGTCCACGGCGGAGTAGGGATCCGCGCCGGCAGTGGCCGCGACCCGGGACGCGAAGGTGGACGCTGCGAGCTCGTGATCGGCCAGCAGGCATAGGGCCAGGTCGACCGGTGCCGAAGGAACGGGGTTACCGCGGGCGAGCTTGTCGGTGATGGTGGCCGCGACCGAGCCTGGTGCCGGGTGCGGGTCTGCGTGCGCGGAGATCGCTGCGGCCATGGCTGGGATGAGTCGCCTGCCGACGTCAGCGACAGCGGCCGGTCCCCGGTCAGATCGTGCCGGATCCAGCATGCCCAGGACCGATACCACCGTGCTCATCCGGTCGAGTAAGCCTGCGGTCTCGGGAAGCGCGGTGAGCACGCGGGCAGTCTCCCGCCGGTTCGCGTTCGGCCAGAAAACCGGGCCAGACGGTAAATCCGCGGTCCAGAGCAGCTCCGCGACGTTCTCGAAACCCTGGTCCAGCAGGTCCTCGATCGGGTAGCCGCGAAACGCCAGCGCGCCGGCCGGTCTGAGGTCGGCGACGGCGGTCTCGACGCGGATCTCGACCCGACCGGCTCGTTCTCGTTTCGCCGTCCGGTCGGCGAGCGCCTCGACCTGTGCTCGTTCGTACTGGGATCGACGGCCGCCACCGCCGCGCACGGGCCGCGAAGTCAGGACGCCCCGGCTCGCGTAGGCGTAGAGGGTCCGCATGGTGACGCCCAGTCGATCCGCGGCCTCGGCAGCAGTCATCCACTCGCCGTCCATGCCAGGACCATAGTGAACTCAATCAACGTTGACAACATTGATTGTCGCTGGTCAGAGTCGTCACATGGCCAAAGCGAACAAGGGTGTGCGACAGCCGCGCAGGGGCGGACTCGGGCCACGTTTTCTTGGCTTATGGTGCTCTACCGCGCTCTCCGACACGGGCAACGGCATTTTCCTTGTCGGCGCGACACTCCTCGCCATCCACACGTTGGAAAGCCCTTCCCTCGTAGGGCTTCTCCTCACTCTGGCGACAATTCCGTGGCTTGTCGCGGCCATCCCCGCGGGAATCGTCGTGGATCGGATGGACGGGCACCGCGTTATCCAGATCGCCAACCTCGTGCGTGCGGGAACAATGCTCGCCGTCGGCGTCGCCAGCGCTACTGGACACATTTCCGCGGTGGTTCTCGTCGTAGCTGTCTTTATTTCCGGGGTACTCCAGACTTTCGTCGACGGTGCGGCAGAAGCACTCGTCCCCGAACTCGTCGACAGCGACCGGCTCTCGGACGCGAACGGTGCGTTGTCGGTGTCGACCCGGGTCTTCTACCAGTTCCTCGGGCCCCCGATCGCCGGTCTGACCTACGCGCTCTGGCCATCGGCACCGGCGCTGCTCTCCGGCCTGCTTTGCGGGGTCTCGACGTTGTGCATCGCCGCGGTACGGCAGCCGTGGCCTCATCGGCGTGGCGGCCGGGGCAAGGTCGACTTCCGGAGCGGCCTGCGGGTCGTGGGCCGGAACCGGATTCTCAAAGCCGCTATCGCCATCAGTGGCGTCACCAGCATCGCCAACGGCGTCTATCTGACTGTCTTTGCCGTCTATGCCAACTCCGACACCGGTCTTGGCCTCACTCCGGCGACTTATGGAGTGCTTACCGGTCTCGTCGGCGCCGGGGCAGGAGTGGGGGCCTGCCTTACGGGCCGGGCTGAACGGTTGTTCGGAGAGGTCCTCACCATGCGGCTCACCCGGGTCGGCTGGGCTCTGCTGTTTCTCAGCCCGTTGCTGCGCTCTCCCTGGCTCATCGCGCCCGTCATGGTCGCGGGAAGCGCGTTCGGGGCGATGTGGGCCGTCCAGGCGATGAATCTGCGGCAGCGCGCCACCAGTCCTGGTCAGCGAGCCCAAGTTCTGGGCGTTTTTCGAGCTCTGACCTACGGAGCCACGCCGCTCGGGAGCCTCGCGGCCGCCACATTCCACAACACCGTCAGCAGTCAGATCCTGCTCGGTGCGGCAGCGGCTCTCACTGCCGCGACCATCAGCCTTGTCCCCAGCCGCGAAAGCCTTGCTGTGCACGGCCGCCGCGCCGGATCGTGAGATGCGGCGCGGCAGAACCCGCTCTGGTGAAAACGCTGAATCCGGGTCAGGCGCCGGAGACAGCCACCACGCCGGTCATCGTGCCTACGTAGGCGTGGTCGCCGGACAGGGTGGGAGAGGCGAAGTGCGGGAGCGTGCCCAGGTTGATCTGACTCCGCACCGTGCCGTCGGCCGGGGCCAGTGCATACAAGTCGCCCGTGTTCCAGTCCGCCACCCACACCGCGCCGCCGCCTACGGTTGGGGAACCGTTCGCGGAGACTGCGGCGCGCCAGACCACGGTGGGGGTGCCGGCCGCGTCGACGCGCACTGCGGCCGGGCCGTCGGTGCAGGGCAGGTAGGCGGTGTCTCCGCTGGTCGCGCTGCCGCCGAAGGACTGGCAGATGTCGGCCTGTGCCAGTTGTCCGCCGATGCCGCCGAGCTTGTCGTGGTTCAGCACGTATCCGGTGCCCCGTTTGCCGACCGCGATCACGTGGTCGCCGAGCAGGGTCGGGCTGGACGAGCCGAGATCGAGGTCCTGTGCGTTGTCGTCGGCCCAGGTGTCCGGGGCGAACAGGTCCACCCGCTGCAGCGCGGGCGAAAGGGCCAGCACGGAATCGCTGTCGTCGTAGGTCATGGTGGATTCGCCGTTGCCCACCGAATACAGCAGCCGCTGCCCGTCGACGACGCCGCCGCCCGGAGCCCAGATCCCGGCTTCCCTGGTGGTCGGGACGGCGTAGCTGATCGGGTCGGTACCGGCGGTGGTCACCGACGCGACCGAGCCGATGTAGTTCGCGCAGTCGCCGGCCAGTCCGCCGTAGGGCACATACACCCGGCCGTCGAAGAGGGTTAGCGCCGCGCGCTGCTGGTGAGCCAACACGTCGCCTTTCGGCGGCTCCAGCGGCGTGCGCACCTCCACCGCACCGGTTCCCGCGTTCACCCCGACCAGCACGTGCTGCCCGCCGGTGAGTTCGGCCAGCGCGTAGACCCGCGACGTCGCCTGGTCGTACACCATGGTGCTGGTGATGCCGAGCGGGTCGATGTTCCCGCACGGCAGCTCCGAGCGGCGCGCCGGTTCGCCGATATGGGCCGACCAGCGGGTCGCGCCCGTGGCCGGGTCGAGCGCGTACACGGTGTTGTTCTCCGTGGCGGCCAGGATTTGCCCGCCGACCACCAGCGGCTGCCCGTACACCGCACCGTCCAAAGTAGACTGCCAGGCGGTGCCGAGCGTGCCCAGCGGCGCGAGATCAGTGGCGTCGCCGGTACGCGCGTTGTCGCGGTGATAGGTCGGCCAGTCGCTCGCGGCGGCCTGCTGGAGATGACCGGCGGCCCCTGGAGATGCCTGCGCCGGTACCGGAGAGCCGATGATCAGCACGGCGGCTGTACTCGCGATCGCCGTGCGAAAGCCAGATTCGTTCATCACGCACCAATTCCCGAAGAGGGGGCCGATGACTTCGCTGGAATCGCAGTATCCCGCGCGGAACTCCCCCGCGACAGCGTCGAGCGACGCGGGCCGTCCAGGCTAACCGGCAAGGCCGTTCGCCTCCGAATCGGCGTTTCACCTGCTGCCGCGCAACGAAATCTTGCCGCGCCGCACCAGCCGGACGCGGACCGTTCGGGGACCTTTGGCCGCTGGTCCGGCCGCTGCGAGCGTGCCACACTGGGCGATCCTGGCAGCGAACCGCGCATTCCGGTTAAAACCGAGATCGTTTTCGAAATGACGATCAAGAGTCTCGAAAAGAGGCGGATCAATGACAAGTCCGCAAAATCGTTCAATGACGCTGGCGGCGACAGGGACCGCCCTGTTCGTATTCACCGGCGGCCTCGCGGGTGCCGCGACCTATCGGGGCGCGTGGGCGGGAGTGTTCAGCGTCAAGGCGAACTGCGACGCCTCGAGCGCGAGCCGGAACGACCCGCCGGATCTCCTGACCTATCCCTGCGAATACCACACCAGCGACCCGCGCAGCCCGAGCGGCGGCGGACAGGCCGGTTGGTATTACTTCTACCGCTACCGGACCGACTGAGCCGCGGAACCGGTGCCGTTCCGCGGCTGAATCGCCAGCGCACCCCGGAATGGGTCCTGGCCGCCGAGGCGGGATTCATGGCCTTCGGTCCGGATCTCCCCGCGGTCCGCGGCGGCATATCCCCTGGCGCACCAACGAAATCCGCCGACTAGGAGGAATCCCGTGCCGACAAACCGACCGCTGAGAAACCTGGCGAGAACGATCACAGTGCTCGCCGCCGGGGCGTTGCTTCCGCTGTCCGCGCCGCACCTGCCCGCGAAACCGTTGTCCGCCAACGCAGCCTCGGCCCAAGACCAGACACAAGTCGGGCCGCCAGTCCGGCCGCACGGAACTACCACGGTCACCAACTTCACCTCGAGGAACTGGTCGGGCTACTTCACCACCAACGCGGCCCACACGACCGATTTCCGTTCCGTGCACGCGCGGTGGATCCAGCCCAAGGTCGCCTGTCCGGCGAACAAGGACGCCTGGGTCGTCTCCTGGGTCGGCATGGACGGCTGGTGGAACGACGTCGTCGAGCAAGGCGGCTCTTCGGCGCGCTGCGTCAACGGCGTCCCGCAGTACGCGCTCTGGTGGGAGATGTTCCCGCACAACGACATCCAGCTCGCGAACCCGATCAGGCCGGGCGACCTGATCGACGCCAGCGTCACCTACGAAGCCGCGACAAAGAAGTTCCGCATCGTCGTCAAGGACCAGACGACCGGGCAGACGCTGATCCAGGTCCAGCCCTGCTATCCGGAGATGGGCGGATGCCCCCGGGTCAACGCCGAGGCGATCACCGAGACGCCGCTCGGCGGAAACGCCGGCGACGGCGTCTTCTTCCTGCCCAACTACGGGGCCGTGAGATACGAGCAGGTGTCCGTGACCGACACCAGCGGGCACGTCGGCTCTCTCGACAACGCCCATTGGGATCTCGGGCATGTCAACCAGGTCAGCCCGACGAGCGGCGTCACCAAGCAGACCGCACTGCCGCTCGGGCCGCGCGGCGCGTCCTTCACTACCGTGTGGGTGCACGAATAACGGCCCGTGCGGGTGGCGGGTTCCCTGCCCTCGTGCCGTCGTGGTGACCGCGTCACCGTGACACCGGAACGCGGCTCGGCAACAATCGTTTCCGCCGACGTCGGAAGAACGGAAAGTTCCCCGTTTTCCTGGATTTCTCCTGTGCGAACACGAGAAAGGTGGCGAGATGCGAAAGAACGTTGTCCTGCCCGTGGTGGCCGCGAGCGTCGCGGCGCTGACGATGAGCCTGACGTCCCAGCCCGCGACGGCGGTGCCGTTGCGCCCGTGCGGACCGCCGGCGGCGACCAAGGGCCACGGCACGAAGGGCACCCCGTTCACGCTCAAATCGATGTACGACGACGATGGCCCGCAGGAGGGCGTGGTGGTCGTCGGCGAGGAGTTCGAGATCCTGACCCAGGTTTCCGGCCAGGTGTGGGACCTCGTCTTCACCTACAACCGGAAACCGTTCTTCACCGGCAAGGACACCTCGAAGCCGAGCGGGATCCGGGAGGTTCGGATGACCCGGTACCTCGGCGGGAAATCGCACGTGGCGGCACACGCGAAGAACGAGAAGACCGGGGAGGTCATCGACGGCGCCGTCGATCTGCCGGTCGCGCCTCCGGGCTGCGGCAGGGGCGGCGAAGACTGACCTCGGGAAGATCCGCGTGTGCCCTGTGCCGCGGCACAGGGCGCACCGATCGTGCTGGGCGACAGCACGACAGAGCCGGACGCGCCGCCGCGAGTCGATCCAGCTTTCTGTCCTACGGCAGAAAGACCGCTGTGCGAAACGCGTCCGCCGGTGTCCACGTCATCTGTTCAAGGACTCATGATGCCCATCATTCTCCCCATTTTCACCGCACTGGCCCTGGCTTTCGCCCCTGCGACGTGGCGGGTCGTGCCCACCGCTGATCGCGCCGGGCAAGCCGAAGACTTCCTGCAGGCGACCTCCGCCGTGACAGCCGACGACGTCTGGGCGGTGGGGCACGACGCCGGCGCCCAGACCGGCGGCCTGGACCGCACCCTCGCCGAACACTGGAACGGCGGCAGCTGGCAGATCGTCGCCACCCCGAATCCGGACGGCGACTCCGACCTGCTGGGCGTCGCGGCGCTGACCCGCACCGACGTGTGGGCGGTCGGGCTGTCCCGTCCCACGCTCAACACGCTGGTCCCGCTCGTCGAGCACTTCGACGGGACTTCCTGGTCCGTCGTGCCCGTGCCCAGCCCCAACCCGGACCCGCCCACCGGATCCGGCCAGTTCACCGAACTCACCGCAGTATCGGCGGTCTCGCCGTCGGACGTGTGGGCCACCGGCTGGTTCAACGACAACCGCGGCCGCATCGTGCCGCTGTTCGAGCACTGGAACGGAACCGCGTGGCGCATCGTGGCTCCTCCGGCGCAAGGTCGGACCGCGCGGCTGCTGCCCCGGGCGATTTCGGCCCGGGCCGCCGACGACGTCTGGGCAGTGGGCACCGACAACACCTCGACCGAGATCGTGCGCACCTTTTCCCTGCACTGGAACGGCAAGGTCTGGTCCGTCGTGCCCACCGTCAACCCGATCCCCGGAGCAGCCAACGCGTTGTCCGCGGTCGTGGCCATCGCGCCGAACAACGTGTGGGCGGTGGGTGACGGCGGCGCGAACAACGCCACCGACGTTCCCCTCATCGAGCATTTCGACGGGCATTCGTGGACGAACGCGGTGCCAGCCAACGCGAAACTGCCGAGCAGGCTGTTCGGCATCGTGGCCCGGTCCGCTGGCGACATCTGGGCGGTCGGCGACCAGCATCCGTCGCCGGCAGGCCTGGGCACCACGATGATCCAGCACTTCACCGGCACCGCGTGGACCGCTGTGCCCGCCCCGGGCCCGGCTGGCAGCGCGTTGGCAGGAGTGTCGACGGTCGCGGGCAACGCCTGGGCGGTCGGCACCCGAGGCGCGCCTAACGGGTCCTGCTGCATCCGAACCCTGGCGCTTCAGACCGCCATGGCCTGAGCCGCGGCGGGGTGCCGCCGGTCGAGTCCGGCGGCGCCCCTTCGGTCAGACCAGAAGGACCCGGCGCCCGCGAGTATGTCCGGCCTGGCTGTCCGCGTGCGCCGCCGAAGCCTCGGCCAGCGGGTAGGACTTCTCGACCGGGATATGGAGTTTTCCTTGCGAGATCAGGTCTACCGTCTCGGCCAGCGCGTCCATCATGTTCCCGCCGACACCCGCGAACCGGATCCCCAGCATCGGGGCCTCCAGGTCGGCGATGGTGATCACTCGCGAAGGATCCCCGGTCAGGTCGAGCAGGCCGCGGATCACCCCGGTGCCGTTGAGATCCAGGGCGGCGTCGATCTGGCCTAGCTGGCGCACCCGGTCGACCCAGCCCTCGCCGTAGGTAGTCGCGATGGCGCCAAGGCTGCGCACATAGTCCTGGTTCGCGGCGCTGGCCGTGCCGATGACCTTGATTCCCCGGTCGCGCGCGATCTGCAATACCGCTGAGCCGACTCCGCCCGCGGCACCGCTCACCAGCAGCGTCTGTCCAGTTTGGACACCGACCAGCCGGAGGACGCGGAGCGCGGTCTCGACCACGGACGGGTACCCGGCCGCTTCGGCGAAGGTCAAGCCCGAGGGCAGGCGCGCCCAGGACGACAGGACGGCGAACTCGGCGTAGGTGTTCGAGCCTCGGCCCAGCACCAAGTCCCCGACCGCGATGTCGGTGACGCCTTCGCCGACCTCGTCGACCACGCCGGAGGCGTCTTGGCCGACGCCGGAGGGCAGGTCGATCGGGCGGATCCGCTGGAACTGGCCCTCTCGCGTGCGCCAATCGTGCGGGTTCACGCCCGCCGCTCGCACGGCGACGCGGATCTGGCCGGGGCCGGCGTGGGGTTCGGGCACTTCTGCCAGGTCAAGGACGTCGGGGCCGCCGTATGCGGCGAAGCGCACTGCTTTCATGCCGCCAACTTAACAACAACGGTTAGTGTTTTGCAACGGTTAGTGTTACGGTCGGCGGCACCGAGCTGGCTCCTATCCTGATGGGAGTAACCGTGTATCCACCGCGCATCGACGCTGGTGTCCAGATGAAGACCCGGGACGGCGTCACCCTGGTCGGCGACCTGTACCGCCCGGCCGCGGACGGTCGCTGGCCCGTGCTGCTGCACCGGACGCCTTACGACCGCACGGGCGTTTTCCGGGTGTCGGGGCTCGTCGCCGATCCGGTGTGGCTGGCCCGGCAAGGCTTCGCCGTGCTGGTGCAGGACAGTCGCGGGCGGTTCGGGTCCGGCGGCGAATTCGACTTCATCACGCAGGAATACAACGATTCCTCCGACGCGATCGACTGGGCCGCCGAACAACCCTGGAGCGACGGCAACGTCGGCATTTACGGCTCGTCCTACCTGGGCATGACTGTGCTGCAGGCCGTCGCCGCGCAGAATCCGCGGCTCAAGGCGGCGGTCGGGATGATCGGGACCGCTGACATGCGGCACACCGCGCGGCCGGGCGGGCTGTTCGAGCTGGGATTCCTGACGATGTACGCCTTGGGAATGGCAGAGGAAGGTCTGGACCACGCCTTGTTGAGCGCGGCCGAGCGCGAGCAGGTGCGCGAACAACTGAAGGAGGCTTTCGCGGACCGTCGTGCGGTGGTGGGCCAGTTGCCGTTGACCAGCATCGCTCCGCTTGACGACAGCCGGGTCGCGCCGTCGTGGGCGGATTGGCTGCGGTCGCCGCACGATCCGTTCTGGGACCGGCCCACGTTGCTCACCGAGCCCGAGCGGGTGGACATTCCGTTTCTGCAGATCAGCGGGTACCGGGACTTCACGAGCCCGACGCAGTTCCGGCTCGCGACCCGGTTGGCGGGCAACGAAAAAGCCGGCCTGATCGCCGGACCGTGGACTCACGCGGGCACCTACAGCGCGTTCGGCGACGTCGGCGCGCGGGTGTTGCCGAACGCGGCGGCCGGGGTGCCGACGTGGAGTCCGGTGCTCGCCGCGTTCTTCGACCGGCACCTGCGCGGCAGCGACGGCTCGGACTACCCTGCGGCTGAGCGGTATCTGTCCGATCGAGTCAGCTATTTCGTCGGCGGATCGAATACGTGGGCAAAAGCGCCCGCGTGGCCGCCCGCGTCGACGGTCGAGGAATGGACGCTTTCCTCAGACGGCCTGCTGAACCGCGAGGGTGGCCACGGCGCGGATACGTTCATCGCCGATCCGCAGGACCCGTTTCCCACCCACGGCGGGGTAATCGCGTTCGAGGGCGATGCGGCCGCGGCTCCGGGCGGAATTCAGGATCAGCGTGCGGTCGACGGGCGCGAGGACGTGCTCCGCTACACGAGCGCCCCGCTGGCCGAGGACGTGACGATCGCCGGGCAAGCCGAGCTGATCGCGTACGTCACCAGCACCGCACCGGACGCCGACATCTGCGTCACGCTGGTGGACGTCGAGCCGGATGGTTTCGCGCTCAACGTCGCCGAGGGTGCGCAGCGGGCCCGATATCGCGACGGCGGCGACACTGACTGGCTTGACGCGGAAGAACCCAGCCGCGTGACAGTTACTTTGCACGACGTCGCGCATCGATTCGGCCGCGGACATCGCATTCGGGTGCAGATCGCCGGGTTCAGTTTTCCGCGGTTCAGTCGCAATCTGCACACCCGCACGGTGCCGGAGTTCGGCACTCTCGACGAGGCGGTCGTCGCGCGGCACACCTTGCACCACAACGAAAGTTGTCCATCCGCGCTGCGCCTTCCGGTGCTCGGCGCATAAGCGACCAGGAGCTTCCTTTGTCTGAGATCGTTGTTATTGCCCGCCTCAAGGCCAAGGCGGACCGCAGTGCCGAAATGCTCGCGCTGTTTTCCGAACTGGTTCCCGAAGTGCTGCGCGATGAGCCTGAGACGCTGCGGTATGCCTTTTACGTCGAGCAGGATCCGTCGCGGGTGACGGTGGTCGAGAAGTATCCCTCGCGCGCTGCCCTCGAAGCGCACAACACCGGCGTGCTGACGAAGTATCTGCCGCGACTGCTCGAACTCCTCGACGGCGCACCGGAAACAGTCGAGCTGCGACCGGCAGAGCTTGCCGTCTCAGTCAGCCCAGACGACGCCGCCCGACTGAGCCTCTAGCACCGCTCCTCGCCTAAAGTACGTGAGGGGAACCCTGAGGGAATCTGATTCCCTCAGGGTTCCCCTCACGTACTTTAGGCGACCCCAGCGGCGGCGAAAGCCTGCTCCAGCCGCGGCAGGTAGTCCGCCAGGTCCTGGCCCCAGCACCCGGCCGTGTGCTTGCCCTGGCAGTTCGGTCCCCAGGTCTTGCCGTTGCCGTAATCCACGGCGTAGTAAGGATGTCCGGCCTTGTCGAGCGCCGCCCTCAGGTTCTGCTGGGCGGCCTCGGTGACCGACTCGGCGAACGCCGGTTCGTCGAGCAGGACGTTGATCGGATTGCCGTTGCCGGAGCCGGTGTAGAGCGAAACGCCGACCGTGGCGAGTTTCCCGGCGTTCACGACCGGACCGTGGGCCAGCGCGGCGGACATGTCGCCCGCCTCGTTGAGCGGCCCGAACGCGGAGTCGGTTGGCACAGCCGGGCCGAACCCGCTGCCGCCGGTGGTCTCGCCGGAGCCGGACGTGCCCGACATGGCGAAACCGGCGTTGGACAACGTGCCGCGGATCGCGGTACGGACCCAGTACAGGTTGAAGTCGATCGCGCCGGACAGCGAAACAGCCTGGCTGAACAACTCAGGCCGATCCTCGGCGTAATGCAGCGCGCCGAAACCGCCCATGGACAGCCCGCCGATGGCCCGGCCCGGCTTCGCGGCGACGGTGCGGAAGTTGGCGTCGATGAACGGGATCACCTGGTTGAGGTGGAAGGTTTCCCAGTTCTGCGCCCCGGCCGCGGTGTCCTGGCGGACCCAGTCGGTGTACCAGCCGCGGAGCCCGCCGTCCGGGATCACGGTGATCATCTTTTGGCTCGCCAGCATCGCGGGGTACGCCAGATATGGGTTGCTCGGATCGTCGCCAACGCCGTGCAGGAAGTAGAACACCGGGTAGCGCTTGGCGGTGTCGGTGTAATAGCTGCTCGGGACGATGACGCGGATGTGGTGCTGACCCGCGACCGCCGGAGTCGTCACGGTGAGGACGAAGTTGGTCGCGGTTCCTTGCGGGGTCCCGACTTGAGTGAGGCCGTAGCCGTCGGTCAAGGTTGGCACAGCAGGGGTGTCGGCGTGGGCGGGGCTGCTGAAGGCCAGCACCGCCGCGACAGCGGACACCAGGGCGCGCGTACGCGTAAACAACGGTCTCATGGTCACTTTCTCGGTAGCGGGAGTCACGGGTTCTGGGTCACGTGGAAGCCGGCGCCGTAGGTGCCGGGGTGTGCGGCGTCGCGGGCGCGCAGGTCGGCGAGGATGTTCGCCGAACTGGTGTAGGCGTACTGCGGGACGCCCAGGATGACGGCCTTGGTGATGCCCGCCCACGGTCCGGCCGCCTGGAAGTTGTTGCCCTGCCCGGGATATTCGGTGCCGGGCACGTGCCAGATCGCCGGGCCGCCGGAGTCGCCGCCCTGGTGCTTGGCCCAGGACTGGTAGACACCGTTGGCATTGCTGGTGATCCGGCCGTACCAGACGCCGAGCTGGCCGGACACCACGAGTTCGTTGTTGTTGTTCAGCGCGGCGCCGAGGAGGCGTTCGTCGGCCAGCGACGGGGTGAGCGCGTTGGGGCTCGGCTGTCCGTCGGGGACTTCCATTTCGCCGGTCTGCTTCAGGTACGGCCCCTGCGAGGAGAGCGTCACCGACGGAACCAGCTCGATGATCAGGTAGTCCTTGGTCGGATGACCGGTCATCGAGCCTTCCCGGCTCTTGAAGTACCGCACATAGCCGATCGGGCCGAACCCGGTGTCGCCCCGGTCGTAGACCGGCTGGATGTTCTCCGGGATGTCCCGGTCGGAGTACTTCTGCCCGGGCGGATCCTGCAGGCAATGCCCCGCCGAGACGGCGATCCTCCGGTCGTACTTGTCGGTGCCGACCGCCCCGATCGTGCAGAAATGGTCGGGACTGTTCAGGTCGAACAGGATCTGCATCGAGTTGAAGACCCGTTTCGCCGTCTCGGCCGAGGCGCTGGCCGCGCCGGTGACCGCCAGGACGACGACCGCGATCGCGGCCAGGAAACTTCGGGTGCGCACACACGCTCCTTGATTCGTAGGGTTCACTGCCTGCTGCCGCAGAGAGCGGAGTCGATCACGTCGACCGGCGAGGGCCGGAGGCTCGTCAGCTCCCACGCGTTGGTCATCATCGAGGCGTACCGGCCGTCGTCGGTCACCGCGGTCAACGAGCTGTAGCCGGACGCCGCGAGGCCGTTGTGGAACCACGCTTCCCCGCCGCAGGACAGCGTGATCGCCTGCAGGCCGAGGCCCAGCCCGACGTAGTTCGGATCGTGCACCGGGACCTGGATCGTCCGGCGCATCTCGGCCAGCGCGGCCGGGGAGACGACCTTGCCGTCGAGCAGCGCGCGGTAGAACGCCGACAGGTCCGACAGCGTCGAGACGACCGCGCCTGCCGAGCTTTCGATCGACGGTTCGGAGATGACCGGAGCCGAGGTCGTCTCGGTCCAGAAGAAGAACGGACCCGCCCGGACGCCGCGGTACCCGGGGAGGTACGGCGCGGGCAGAGAACGGTCGCCCGCGTGCGGGAAACTGGTCTGGGTCAGGCCGAGCCGGTCGATGATCCGGGCGGTGATCGCGTCGCCGACGGACATTCCGGTGACCTGCTCGATCAGCAGGCCGTTGATCAGGTAGCCCAGGTTCGAGTACAACACGCTCGTGCCCGGCTCGGACGCGGGCGGGAAGTTGCGCAGCCCGACCTGGACCAGGTCGCGAAGGCCGATGCTGCCGTCCGGTTTGACGAACCCGGCGGCTTTCCGCGCCCAGGCCACCACGTCCGGGGCGGGGATTCCGGCGGTGTGCTGGAGGAGCTGGCGGACGGTGATCCGGCTGCCGTCGTAGCCGTTGCCGTCGACGAGGCCGGGCAGGTACCGCTCGATCGGCGCGTCGAGCACGACCTTGCCCTCGTCGACCAGTTGCAGGACGACCGACGCGGTGAAGGTCTTGGTCTGGCTGGCGATGCGGAAGTGCTCGTCCGGCTGCAGCGGACGCGCCGGTCCGGTGATCGTCGCGCTGCCGGCGGACAGGTGCCACGACCCGGCCGCGTTGCCCGCGTAGACGGCCGCGCCCGGTCCGGCGTGGGACTGGTAGCCGTTGAGGACAGCCTGGGTGTCGGCGTGGGCGTCGGCCGCGGACGCCGGTGCGGCCAGCGCCACGGCGACGGCGGCAGTCGCCAGTACCGAAGCCGTCCGTCTCAGTGTGCGCACAAAATCTCTCCTTCGCTCGAAGGGTTCCGGAGTTATCTGAACTGGTACCGGCAGACGGCCACCGCCACGACGATCAGCAGCAGCATGCCCACCAGCACGAGGCACCCGACCCCGCCGCTGGCCGACCGGCGGCGCTCCGCCTGCCCCCTTGGCGGAACCCCGGGATGGCACTCGGCGTAGTGCCGCGTCCGCTGCTCGGCGCTGCCGGCCCGCGTGAGCCAAGGCGTCCGGTAGCCGCATTCGCCGCACCAGTACCGGTAGTCGGCGGCCATACCCGGGTTCCTTCTCTCTCTTCCGACGAGGCGACCGGGCGGGGAGCCGGTGCCGATCATGGTCGCGTTCGCGCAGGTCGGGGTGCCAGAGCACAAGCCGGTCAAAGATGACCGGCCCGCGCGGTAAGGTCATTTGCGGGAAAGCGGGCGCACAGTGAGGGGTCTCCGCGGTGACGAGCCGGGCCGGCGATCTGCTGCGGGAGATGCGGCGGCAGGCCGGGTTGACGCAAGAGCAATTGGCGGAACGCTCCGAGGTCAGCGTCAGCACGATCCGGCGGCTGGAGAACGGCAAACCCATCGATCCGCGGATGGGCACGGTCAAGCTGCTGGCCGACGCGCTGGGAAGCACGACGGCCGAACGTCGCGCGCTGCTGGCCGAGTTCGGCGTCTCCCCCGCGCCCGAGGAGATTGAGCCGCCGCGAATCCGGAGCGCGCTTTCCGACGCCGCGGACCAATTCGCGCAGGTGGTCGCTTCTCGCTGGCAGCGCGAAGAAGAGCAACGCCGGGTCCACGATCCCTTCCCTCTGCCGGTCCGATGGCATCTGGCGTCCGAACGGCTGACCGATCGCTGGGACAACATCCGCGGCGTCCCGCCCGGCGGTGCGACGGAACCGCTGAAGCTGGACGGCGAACTGGACGACGTCGCGGACGTCTACCGGCGGATCCCGTCCGGACGGCTGGTGGTCCTGGGACGAGCCGGTTCCGGGAAGACGATCCTGACGCTGCGGTTCGTGCTGAGCCGTCTCCGGACGCGCTCCGCCGGCGAACCGGTGCCGACGATCTTCGCTGTCAGCGCGTGGGATCCGACGGCCAGCACGCTGCGGGACTGGCTGATCGAACGGCTGCCGCAGGACTACCCCGACTATCCCGGACTGACCGCTTCCCTCGCCGCCGAACTGGTCGAAACCGGGTGCGTCCTCCCGGTTCTGGACGGATTCGACGAGATCTCCGGCGGATTGCACGCCGCCGCACTGGCCGCGCTCAGCGCCACGTCATTGCCGTTCCTGCTGACCAGCCGTCCCGGCGAATACGGGACAGCGGTCGCCGCGACCGACGTGCCGACTTCGGCCGCGGGCGTGGAACTGCTCGACCTGACCCCGGCTGATGTCGCGAATTACCTGCCCCGCACGACCTCTCGCGACGGGAATCTGTGGGGCCCGGTGCTCGCCGAGGTGCGCGACCGTCCCGACGGTCACCTGGCGACGGCGCTGAGAACGCCGCTGATGGTGGGCCTCGCGCGGACCGTCTACAGCGACGTCCCCGGCCGGGACCCGGCGGTTTTGCTGGACACCACCCGGTTTCCGACCTCGGACGCCGTCGAAGACCACCTGCTAGCCAGCTTCGTGCCCACTGTGTACCAACACCGGCCCACGCATCTGACGCGCCCGCTCCGGAGCTGGGACCCCGGACGCGCCCAGCGGTGGCTGGGCTATCTCGCCCAGCACGTGGACCAGCTCGACGACCACGACCTGGCCTGGTGGCAGCTGGGCACTTCGCTGGGCCGGTCGTCGCGGATCCTCGCCGTCGTCGTCGCTTCGACGCTGGCGATCGCCGTGCTGAACTGGCTTGTCTTCGTCCCGCTTGACCTGATCGGCCGCGGGACCGCGTTCACCTTCCGCGCGGGCCTGATGGACGGGCTCCTGATCGGGCCGATGGTCGGGCTGGCCTTCGGACTGGTCTACGGCCTGATGATCGTGTGCGGCGGGAGAACGATCGAGCCGTCGCGCGTCCAGATCCGAGTGCGGGGACGACATCGGACCGGACGGCAGTTCATCCGCACCTACGCCGCCCGGCTCGGCACCGCCCTGCTGGGCGGCTTCGTGATCGGACTCGGATACGGCCCGGTGAACACCGCTTTGCACGGCCTGCTCTTCGGATTCCCGCCGGACGGCAAGTCCCTGGTCGAGAAAATGCTGGTCCCTACGCTCGTCTACGGACTCGTCTTCGGGCTCGCCGCCGGTCTCGTGTTCGGACTGATGGCCGCCCTGGAGATCCCGCTGGACGTCGGCTCGGCCGCCACCCCGCTCGGCCTGCTGGCCACAAACCGCACTACCGCGGTGCGGCAGTTGCTGATTCTGGTGCCGACAGTCGCCCTCGCCATCGCTTTCGGCGGGTGGCTGCTGGTTGAGCTTCTGCAAGGTCCGTTGGGTCCGCTTCGCTGGCCGCTGTCGTCGGGCCTGCTCATCGGAGCGGTCGGCGGGCTCGGTGGCGGGCTTTCTTATGTGCTGGCGTTCACGGCTTGGGGACAGTGGGTGCTGCTGGCGCGGATCTGGCTGCCGCTGACCGGTCGGCTGCCTTGGGCGGTGACGGAGTTTCTCGACGACGCGTATCGGCGCGGGGTGTTGCGGCAGGCGGGGGCGGTGTATCAGTTTCGCCATGCGCGGCTTCAGGATCATCTCGGCCGGGAGTATCGGGCGCACGGCTGATCCGGCATGCTGTCCGGCATGAGCAGCGATGGGGGTCGGAGCGGGCTGGAGTCGCCTGGCGGCGAAGCTTCGCTGACGCCGGAGGAAAACGCGATCGTCGAGGAAAGTCACCGGCTGATCGCCGCACTCGGCAAGCCGTACCTCGAGGGGTTGGGCATCGCCTGCGTCGCGGGCATCGACGTCGCCGAAGCGGTGCGCAGGCTTTCCGCCGAGGTCCTCGGCGACCGGGAGGAGCTGGAAGCCGCGTGGGAAGAAGACCCGTTCAATGACGGCAACACCATCCTGACCATGTGGGCCACCGACGTGCCGGGCGGATGCGTCCTCGCCCAGCCGTGGGGATACGGGCCGGAAATGCCTGGCGTCACCAAGGCCCTGTCGGCGGGCACGACCTGCTACGGCATGTACGCCAATCCCAAGAGCGGCAACCAGGGCAGCATCGTCCGCGACGGCGAGATCATCGGCTCGGACTTGCACCCCGGCGGCGGCGAGCCGGACGACGATCTGCTGGCCTGCCTATACGAGGACGAAGCACTCGCCTATTGCTTCGCCTACGCGGGGCTGCGGCCCGTCGACAACCGCTCGGTCATCGGACCGCCGGACGCCTGGATCCGGTTGCCCGACCGCGACTACTGGAGCTGAACGGTCCTGGCGTGGGTCTGTGATCACTTCGCGCCCTCGACTGCCGCCTGCACCGGAGGCCGAGCAGTCCGGACCCGCACCGCGCTCCCCGCGCACACCACCACCGCGACGCCGCCCAGGATGGTCTGCCAGGTCAGCTCTTCGCCCAGGAATACCGCTGCCCACAACAGATTCAGCACCGGCTGCACCAACTGCACCTGGCTGACCTGAGTCATCGGCCCCAGCCCCAGTCCCCGGTACCACGCGAAGAAACCCAGATACATGCTCACCACCGCCAAATACGCGAAGGCGGCCCACTCGCCCACTGTCGCATGTGGAGGGTGGCTCGCCATTGACACGACGGTCAACCCGACCATCAATGGCGAAGCGACCACGAGAGCCCACGAAACGGTTTGCCACGCGCCCAATTCCCGCGCGAGCAGACCGCCTTCTGCGTAGCCGACTGCGGCGGCCAGTACGGCACCGAAGAAGAGCGCGTCCGACCACTGCACTCCGCTGAGGCCACCGCCTTGCAGGACGGCGAAACCGATCGCGGCGACGGCACCCACCGCGGCCAGGGCCCAGAACGTCGCGGGTGGGCGTTCGCGCGTGCGGAGGACCGCTACTACGGCCGTCGCGGCGGGGAGTAGCGCGATGACGACCGCGCCGTGGCTGGCGGAGGCGGTGGTGAGGGCGTAGGAGGTCAGCAGCGGGAAGCCGATCACCACGCCACCCGCGACGACGGCGAGGCGGAACCATTGGGTGCCGCGTGGGAGACGTTGTTTGGTGACGATCAGCGCGACGGTCGCGAGCACCGCGGCGACCACTGCCCGGGCGGAGCCGATGAACATCGCCGAGAGGCCGCCGTTTTCCACGGCGAGCCGGGTGAACGGCATCGTGAACGAGAACGCCACGACACCGAGCAGACCCCACCAGAGACCGGCCCGGGGTAGCGCCGGTGCCGCCGGGAGAGTAGCGCTATCCTTCAGTTTCATGTCCGACGATAGCAGCTCACGGATCGCTTCGACACTGCGCGAGTGGATCAGCACCGCGCCGGCCGGAGCGAAGCTGCCGTCGTCGCGGGAGCTGGTCGCGCGGTATTCGGCCAGTCCAGTGACTGTCCAGAAAGCACTGCGCAGCCTGTCTTCCCAAGGACTGGTGGAGAGTCTGCCGGGCGTCGGCACGTTCGTCCGTGCCGCGCCGACCACCGGGTCCGGCGACTACAGCTGGCAGACCGCCGCGCTCGGAAGCCCAGGGCACGGGCTGCTCAAACAGCCCGCGTCACTGCAACCAGCTTCCACAAACTCAGTAGCGCTTCACTCCGGCTATCCCGACCCCGAGCTGCTGCCGGAACGTCTCGTCCGGAGTGCGTTCTCCCGGGCCGCCCGCACGGCCGCGCTGGTCGGACGGCCGCCGACCGCGGGCGTTCCCGAACTGCAGGCCTGGTTCGCCGCGGAACTCCGCGCGGCGACGTTGGCCGGGATCGCGCCGGTCACGCCTCGGGACGTCGTGATCACCCCGGGCAGCCAGAGCGGCCTGGTCACCGCGTTCCGCGCGCTGGTCGGGCCGGGACAGCCGCTGCTGCTGGAATCGCCGACGTACTGGGGCGCGATCCTCGCGGCGAAGAAAGCGGGAGTCGCGGTGGTGCCGGTGCCGAGCGGCCCGAACGGACCGGATCCCGACGAGTTGGCCAGGACGTTCGAGCAGACCGGCGCGCGGGCTTTTTACGCGCAGCCCAGTTTCGCCAGCCCGACCGGCGCGCTGTGGCCTCCCGACCTGGCCAGCCGTGTCCTCGACACCGTCCGCCAGCACGGCGCGTTCCTGATCGAGGACGATTCCGCGCACGATTTCGGCATCACCGCGGAACCGCAACTGCTCGCCGGACGCGACGACGACGGCCACGTGGTCTACCTCCGTTCCCTCACCAAGAGCGTCTCCCCCGCGATCCGCGTCGCCGCACTGATCGCCCGCGGCCCGGCGCGCGACCGGATTCTCGTCGACACGCTGGCGGAGTCGATGTACGTCAGCACGGTGCTGCAGACCGTCGCGCTCGACGTCGTGACCCAGCCCGCGTGGCGCACCCACCTGCGTCGCGTCCGGCATCAGCTCAAGACCCGCCGGGATCTGCTGCTCACCGGGCTCCGCGACCACGCGCCCGCGGTGCACGTGGAATCCGTGCCACAGGGCGGACTCAACCTCTGGGCCCGGCTGCCCGCAACGGTCGACCTGACACACGTCGTCCGCGACTGCGAAACCGCCGGCGTCATCATCGGCCCCGGCGACGAATGGTTCCCCGCCGAACCCACCGGACGCTTCATCCGCCTCAACTACGCCGGACCGAACCCCGGCGCATTCGCCGACGCCGCGCGAGTAATCCAGGAAGCGGTCACGGCCAACGCCTAGTTTTCCGAGCGCAGAGCAGCTTTTTGCACCTTTCCGGACGGCGTCAGCGGCAGAGCGGGCCGGAGCACGATCTGGCGCGGGACCTTGTAGTCGGCCACCTTTCCCGCGCAGAACTCCTTCAGCTCCGCCTCGGTGACCGTCGAATCTTGTGCTGGGACAACGTAATACCGGCCAATCTCCCCCAGCACCGGGTCGGGAACGCCGACTCCGGCCGCCATCAGCACGCCGGGGTGCTCGGCGAGGACGTTCTCCACCTCGATCGGGTAGATGTTGAATCCGCCTTGGACGAACATGTCCTTGGCGCGGCCGTGCAGCGTCAGGTAACCCTCCTCGTCCGCGCGAGCCATGTCGCCGGTGTGCAGCCAGCCGTCCGCGTCGACCGCCGCCGCGGTTTCCGTTGGCAGGTTGTGGTAGCCAGCCATGATCGACGGGGTCCGGAACAATAACTCGCCAGTTTCGCCAACGGGCAGCGCTTCTCCGGACGGGGAGGCGATTCTTGCTTCCACGCTCGGGAACGGAACGCCGATGGAGCGTTCGGTCGCTTCCGTGCTGGCACCCCACGGCGTCATCACGACCGCGCCGGAAACCTCGCTCAGCCCGTACAGATTCATCACGGTCGCCTTCGGGAACGCGGCCGTAAGGCGTTGCAGCAGAGCCGGTTCCGCGTTCGCGCCGCCGGTGACCACGACGCGAATCGCGGACGTGTCGACGCTGGCGAAACGTTCGTGGTTCAGCAGCAGCGTGTGCATTGTCGGGACGCCGACCCACATCGTCAGGCCAGCGGTCCGGAACAGGTCGGCGGCGGCACCGGCGTCGAAGGACGGCAGCAGCACCGTCCGGCTGCCCGCGACCAAAGCGGACAGGACGCAGCAGGTGATGCCGCTGACGTGATTCAGCGGGACGGCCACCGGCAGCACATCGGCGGGGCTCAGCTGGAGGTGGTCGGCCTCAGCGGCGGCGGACGCCAGCTGGCCGCGATGGGTCAGCGTCGCGCCTTTGGGACGGCCGGTGGTGCCGGAGGTGTAGATGATCATCACCGGGTCGTCGTCTTCGACCGCCGCCGACGCCGCGGCCAGCGCTTCATCAGGCTCCGCTGAACCCAGTTCGGCGAACGTCACGACGGAAACGGCCGGCAGGTCAAGCTTTTCCAGCAGGGTAAGGAAATCGACGTCACCCGCCGACGGTTCGGTCACCACGAGCCGCGCGCCGGAATCGGTGAGGATGTGCGCGAATTCGGTTTCCCGGTATCGCGGACTCAGCCCGACCACCGCCGCACCGATTTTCGCGGCGGCGAAGTACACCGCCAGCCATTCCGGCGTCGTGCGCCCGTTGACCGCGATCCGGTCGCCGCGCCGCACGCCGCGCCGCAGGAAGTCGGCGGCGATCCGGGCCGACCACGCGTCCATCTCGGCGAACCGGAGGTCACGCGAACCGGCGGTCCAGCCGACGGCGTCCGCGGAGGCGGTGCGGAGCAGGTCGTGAATACGCGTCATCGCTCGTCCTCACTGGGTCAGGTGGACGGCAAGGAAGTCGAGCTGATCCGCGACGACCTTTTCGACCACAGGCGGATGGTAAACCGTGAAGTGATCCGCGTCGTAATGCTTCAGGACCGCGCGCGGCGCGTCGTCGGCCACGCGGGCGGCGATCGACGGATCGATGAGGTTCTCGCGGTCGCAAGCACAGATCAGCAACGGACATCGGACGCGCGAGGCCTGCGCGGCGGCGTGGTAGAACACCATGTCCAACCCGGACGCGGCGGTGATCCGGTTGTCGAACCGGCAGCCGTCCGGCGTGACCGATTCCCAGCCTTCCAGCGCGCCGGGCTGATTCACGAACGCCAGCTCGCCGGGACTGCCGACCAGCGGAACGTACCGGCGCGGCAAGCGCAGCGCAGACCGCAGCAGGTCGGAGACGATCGGCACGGTGAACCGCGCGAGGTGTCGCAGCCCGGCCCGCGCCACGACAGCCCGGCCGCTGAACACCGGGCACTGCACGACCGCCGCGGCCACCGACGGATGCCGCGTCGCGGCGGCGAGCACGTGGCTGGAGCCGAACGACGTGCCCCACAACGCGATCCGGCCGGCGTCGATGTCCGGCCGCGTGCGGGCGAACGCCAGCGCCGCGTCGACGTCCTCGGCATACCGGCGCTGGCTGACCAGCTGCCGGGGTTCGCCGCCGGACTCGCCGAGGTGCCGGAAATCGAACGCCAGCACGGCGAAACCCGCCGCGGAGAACCAGGTTTCGTACTGGCCGAGCATCATCTCGTGCGTCGCGCCGCCGCCGTGCACGAGCACGACCGCCGGATGCGGCCCCGGTCCGTCCGGGACCGTCAGCCAGGCCGCGCACTGGTCGCGGCCGGAACGGAAGCTGGTGCGCATGACCCTCCCTTCAAGTACGTTGTACGTGAACCCAGTTAAACACGTACCTTGTACTTAATCAAGGAGAATCATGCCCGCACCGCGGAAGTTCACGCGAGCACGGCTGCAGGCCGCCGCGCTCGCCCTGGTCGACGCCGCCGGCCTGGACGGCCTGACGATGCGCAGCCTCGCGACCGAACTGGGCACCGGGCCGATGACGATCTACAACTACGTCGACGGCCGGGACGGGCTGGAGCAGCTCGTCACGGAAGCGGTGATGGCAGAGGCGACCTGGCCGGATCCGTCCGACGACTGGCGCGCCGACGTGCACGCGGTCGCCGAGGGAATGTGGCGGGCGGTGCGGGCGCATCCGCACGCCATCCCGCTGATCCTGACCCGCCGCAGCTTCGACCTGACGACGCTCCGACCGGCCGAAGCCCTGGTGCGGGCGCTGGCCCGCAGCGGACGGTCCGGGGCCGGACTGCTGGTCGCGTTCCGCACGGTTTCCGCCTTCGTGACCGGCTCCGCCCAGGCCGAACTGGCCGGTCCGCTGTCGCGCGACGCGGACGCCGCCGAGACCGCCGACCGGATCGCGGAACTGCATCAAGACCAGTTCGCCGGGCTCCTGGAAATCGCGCAGGCCGCCGCGGCGAGCGATCCGGAAACCGAGTTCGCCGAGGGAATGCGCATCGTCCTGGTTGGCCTGCAAGAAAAAACCCGGTGACCGCACTCGAGGCGGCCACCGGGTTTCCCGCACCGCGTCAAGACAGGTGATGCACGTCCTGCAGCCCGTACACCGGCGTCTCAAGACCTTCGAACCGCGCCTTCAGCTGCAGCGCCAGATACAGCGAGTAATGCCGCGACTGGTGCAGATTCCCGCCGTGGAACCACAATCCCTCCTGCTGGGTGGGCTTCCACATGTTGCGCTGCTCGCCCTCCCACGGACCCGGGTCCTTGGTCGTTTCCGAGCCGAGGCCCCAGCATTTGCCGACCCGGTCTGCGGTTTCCTGCCCGACCAGGTCGGCGACCCAGCCGTTCATCGAGCCGTAGCCGGTCGCGTAGACGACCACGTCGGCTTCCAGCTCGGCGCCGTCCGACAGCACCACCGAATTCGCGGTCAGGTGGTCGACCTGGCCGTGCGCGAGCTTGATGCTGCCGTCGGCGACGAGTTCCGAAGCGCCGACGTCGATGTAGTAGCCCGAGCCGCGGCGCAGGTACTTCATGAACAGGCCGGAACCGTCGTCGCCCCAGTCGTGTTTGAAGCCCGCCGCCTCGAGCCGGGCGTAGAAGTCCGCGTCGCGCTCGTGGATCGCTTGGTACACCGGGATCTGGAACTCCGGCATGATCCGGTACGGGATCGACGCGAAGATCAGGTCGGCCTTCTCGGTGGTGACGCCCGCGGCCAGCGCGCGCTCCGAGTACAGGTCGCCGAGGCCGAGGTCCATCAGCGAATCCGACTTCACGATGTGCGTGGACGAGCGCTGCACCATGGTCACGTCCGCGCCGTGCTCCCACAGCGCCGCGCAGATGTCGTGCGCCGAGTTGTTCGAGCCGACGACGACCGCCTTCTTGCCCGCGTACGCGTCCGGTCCGGGGTGCTGCGACGAATGGTGCTGGTCGCCCTCGAACTCGTCCATTCCGGGGAACGACGGCAGATTCGGCTTGCCGGACATGCCAGTCGCGAACACCACGTGCTTCGGCGTGAGAACCACTTCTTCGCCGTCGCGGTCCACCGTGACGTGCCACTGCTTCGCGTCGTCATCCCAGACCGCGGAAGTGACCGCCGAGCGCGTCCAGTACGGCACCTCCATCAGGCCCGTGTACATCTCCAGCCAGTCCGCGATCTTGTCCTTCGGCGCGAACACCGGCCAGTTCTCCGGGAACGGCAGGTAGGGCAGGTGGTCGTACCAGACCGGGTCGTGCAGGCAGAGGTTCTTGTACCGCTTGCGCCACGAATCGCCGGGCCGGTCGTTGCGCTCCACCACCAGCGAGGGCACGCCGAGCTGGCGCAGCCGGGCGCCGAGCGCGATCCCGCCCTGCCCGCCGCCGATCACGACCACGTAGGGCTGCTGGCCGTAGCCGAGCGTCTCCCGCTCCTCGGCCCGCTTCTCCGCCCACGACCGGCGGCCGCGCACCACGCCGTGCTCGACGCCCTTGGGCCGCCGTTCCCGCTGGGACTCCTCGAATCCTTTCAGCTCGCGCAGGCTGGTGAGCAGCGTCCACGCGCCCTCCTCCTTCAGCCGCAGATGCCCTTTCGCGCGTCCGGCGGCGGTCTCGAACTCGATCCACGCCTCGGTGACGCCGTCGCTTTCAGCCGCCGGTTCGGAGGTGCGGAATCCGCTCGGGTCCGTCGCTTCCAGACAGCCGCCGAGCAAGCCCGCGACCCCGTCCCGGCCCTCGACGGTCTTGAGGTTCCAGGTGAACGAAACCAAGTCGCGCCAGTAGGAATCGACGGCGAACAACGCCGCGGCGGCCTCGACGTCGCGGGCGGTCAGCGCGGCCTCGAACCGGGCCAGCCAGTCCTCGACCCGGGCCTGCGGCGTACTCGCCTCCGCGATCCGGTCGACTGTCTGTGTCATCGCTACTCCTCGGACGTCGCTGTCGTGGTGTAGCGCCGATCACACTCTCCGGACGACGGGCGCGGCAAGGGTTGCAGCGAGTTGCACGCGCCCGGTGCATGGAAACATCGGCGCAGGTCACCTATGCTGGGCGGCTAACGCGACGGTGCGGGAGGTGACTGTGGTGGTGCACAGTGCGGTGCCTCCGGGCCGCAACCTGCCCACCCACGCCCGCGACCTCGTCCGCATGCACGAAGCCGTCATCGGCGGCAGCCGCCCCGCCGTGCCGCCGCGCCCGCTCGTCTCGCGCTCCTGGTCCCGCGTGCTGAGCCTCGGCCTCACCGCCGACGGGATGAACGCCCGCGATTCGGTGCCCGGCGACGAGGTCGAACGCCGCAGGCACGACTCGCCGCTGCGGCACGTCATCGAAGACCTCCGCCAGGTCGTCGGCGCGACCTCCGATTCGGCGCACATGCTCCTGGTGGTCACCGACGCCGACGGCATCATCCTGTGGCGCGAGGGCTCGTCCGCCGTCCGGCGCAAAGCGGACACCCTGGGTTTCACCGAAGGCTCCGAGTGGACCGAATCCCGCGTCGGCACCAACGCGATCGGCACCGCCCTCGCCGAAGCCGCGCCCATCGAGCTGCTCGCCGGCGAACACTTCGAGCAGAACCAGCACCCGTGGTACTGCACCGCCTCGCCCATCCACGACCCGCGCACCGGCGAACTGCTAGGCGTCATCGACATCAGCGGCCCCGCCTTGACCCTGCATCCCGCGATCGGCGCCCTAGTCGAAACCGGCAAGCGGCTGGCCGAATCCGAACTGTGGCGCACGCACCGCCAGCGCCTCGAACGACTGCGCCAAATGGCTGAACCTGTCCTGTCCTCCGGCCCCGCCCTGGTCGTGGACGAGGACGGCTGGGTCGCGCACAGCGTCGGCGTCTCCGCGGGCGAACGCATCGCCGCCCCCAAACCCGGCCAGGTAGTCGCCGTCCCCGGCCTCGGAGCCTGCCTCCCCGAACCCATCGCCGACGGCTGGCTCGTCCGCCCCGCCGATACCGCCCGCACCGTCCGCCTCGACCTGGACCTCACGCCCGCTCCCCTGCTCAGCCTCCAAGCAGGCGACACCGGCTGGCGCCGCCCGATCACGAAACGACACGCGGAGATCCTGGTCCGCCTGGAGAAAGCCGGCCGCGACGGCCTGTCCGCGGTCGCGCTGAGCCACGCCCTCTACGGAGACGCCGAACACCTCGTCACCGTCCGCGCCGAAGTGTCGCGCCTGCGCCGCCTGCTGGGCGCCATCGTCGACACCCGCCCGTACCGGCTGGCCGAAGGCGTGCGCATGACTGTCCACGCAGGACAGTGACCAGCGGTGTCGGCGAAACCGGGACCCCCGTGCGGCGTCGCCGAGGCGTCCGCTAATGTTTACGACACGTTGCACAGCAGCAAGCGCGATTAGCTCAGCGGGAGAGCGCTTCCCTGACACGGAAGAGGTCACTGGTTCAATCCCAGTATCGCGCACCAGTCCACCCCCGGACTGGTGCGTTGCACAACGGGCGATTAGCTCAGGGGGAGAGCGCTTCGTTCACACCGAAGAGGTCACTGGTTCGATCCCAGTATCGCCCACAGTGTGGTTGTTCTGGTCACCCGGCCTGTCGATGATCTTCATCGACAGGCCGTTCGTGATTTTCGGGGAAGCAACCCTGCCGCTTCTGAGCGTAGACGTGCGCCTCGGTCGATGCGATCCCTCGGCACATCCGGAAGCTCTTGAGGTGACCCGTGTCCGCTGTGGTCATCATCGATCCTCGCGGCAAGCGCGACCTGGGATTCCTCGACTGGAACCCTTCCCGCGGCCTGCTCGTGCAGGTTCTCGGGTTCATCGCCGACGAGGTCGAGGATCAGGCCCTGGCCGCGGATCTGCGCGAGTTCGTGGCCCGGGGCTACGCGTTCATCGCCCTGAGCAGCTACAGCGCGGAGCAGGGCGCCGAGATCATGAAGGTGATCCGGGAGAGGCTGCCGGCCGCGGTCGAAGAGTGGTATCCGGGCCATGAGGGCGCTCGGCAGCACATCGCGGAGCTAGTCGAACTGGTCGAGGAAGCCGAAGCCGGTCCCTCGGCGTAACCGAAACTGAGTTGCGGGGTTACTGGGAGCTGGCACGGTTCGCCGCGGTGTTCCGGATCTTCCTGGTGCGGCCGTGCTCGGCCAGCAATGCCAGCAACTGCGGGGAAGCGGAGAAATCGGCCAGCCGCCGCTGCATCCAGTCGCTCGACGAGGCAAGGCCGGCGACGTCCGGGACTCGGCCGTTTTCGGTCTCCAACCACAATTCCCAATCCCGCACCCGCTGCCGGACGAACTCGCGGTCCTTCACCGGCACAAGCCGGTCCGCCTCCTCGACGATTTCCGCCGCCCGACGCCGAAACTCCGCCGGATCGGCGGTCTCCCCCGCGACGTGGTCGACCAGATCCACTACCGCCGTCTTGGCTGTCAGCGGTTCCGGATCTCGCACCAACACCGCCGCCAGCTCGCGAGGATCCGCCCTGCCGCTCGCTGAGATGACGCGACGGTAGGCGGCGGAGCGGACGCGCTCGTCCGCGACCGCCGCGTCGACCTCGACGTCGGTCAGCCCGGCCGCCTCGAACAAGACGGTCAGATCGGCTCGCAACGTGGTCACTTCGTACATCCTTGTGCGCCCTTCCTCGGCCATTTGTCCGCCTAGTTTCGGCTGCCGAACTTGCGGACAGCCTTCCGTACCTCTTCTGCATTCTCCCGCTGCGGCCCGCTTGCCCGAAGGCTCCGGCTGGCCATCGAGTCGAGCAGTGAAAGACCGAGCGGGTCGGCACTCTGCTCGGAGAGCGTCGTGCCGTCCCCGACGGACAGTGCCCGCAAAGTGCGAGCGGGTGGTGGATTTTCGTCAGGCGGCTGACGTCTGGTGTCGAAAGCCGGCGATCTGCGGCTTGTCGCGAGTCCGGTTGCACTCCGGAACTTACGGTCACGGCAAATGCTGACCGAATGAAGGAGACCTCCAGTGCGCGTGTTGTGCACAGTCACCGGATCGCCGTCGCACGTCCGATCCCTGCTCCCGTTGATCCGCGGCCTCCGTTCCGCGGGAAACCGGGTTCTGGTTGCTGTTCCGCCGGAACTGAGCGCCTGTCTCGCGGGCGAAAACGTCGAGATCGCACCCGTGTTCCCCAGTCTTCAACGGTTCGTCACCGAACGAATCGCCGCCAAAGGCAACGCATTGCCTCCACTCGCTCCCGAAGAATGCACCGCTGCGTACGCGTCCGCGCGCGTCTCGGCGTCCGTGCAATCTCCGCTCTGGGCCGACGGTGCCGCAGAATTGCTTCCTGTCGCCCAAGAATTCCAGCCGGACCTCGTGCTGCGAGACGACTTCGAGTTCTCCGGGTACCTGGTAGCGGAGGCGCTGGAGATCGCGCACCTCCCGGTGCCGGGCGGCGTTTCGAATGTGCTCGATCTCGCCACCGCGACGGACCCGTTGGCCGTGCACCATCAAGCGCTCGGTATCGATCGGACGACGGGCGGGTTGTACCGGCACGGCCGGATCGACTACATGCCGCCTTCTTTCTCGTTCGCGGCGACTGGGCTGCCCGCGGCCAGGGCCTACCAGCAGCCGGTGCTGACCTCCCCGGGCGAGCGATTGCCCGCGTGGCTGGCAGACCTCGGCACCGACCGCCCCCTGGTCCTGGCCGCCATTGGCACCGCCTTGCCGATGGTGGCCGAACGGCGGGACGAAATTTCGGCGTGGCTCGACCCGCGGGCCGGTCTCGCAGCGGTCATCGGCGCCGTGTCCGAACTGGACTGCTACGCGGTCGTGTCAACTTCAGGCGTGCCGACGGACGGAGTCGCCGTACCCGATCACGTGCGGCTCGCCGACCACGTGCCGCAGCCGCTCCTGCTGGAGGTCGCGGACCTCTTCCTGACGCATGGCGGCTACAGCAGCGTCCGAGAGGCCATCCGCGCTGGCGTGCCCATGGTGGTGCACCCCCGGATGGCCGAGCAGCCCTTGAACGGAAGACGAGTCGAGGAACTGGGGCTGGGTCGCGTCAGGTTCGACGTCGACGCCGACGTGCTCGCCGAGGCATGCGCGAGCCTTCTCGCCGATCGCGAGGTCGGCCGGCGCGCGGCACAAGCCAAGCGGGACATGCTCTCCCTGCCGGACTTGAGCGTTGCTGTCACGGACATGGAGGAACTCGCCGCGGTCGCTTCGGATCGGCGGACGCCCGCACCAGCGCAAGACCCAGGACCGACGCACCGCCGATGAAGCCGGCGATCGCGGCGACCAAGCAGGTCGCGTCGAGACCAGCGGCGAACGCTTCCCGGACCACGCCCTCAAGCGAAGGAGCGCGGGCGATCAAGGGCTGTGCCTGCCCGCTGCCCAGTGCAGCCGCGACGGTGTCAGCGTCGGCAAGGCCGTGACGGTCGACAGCGGACCGGACGCGGGCGTCGAACACCACGCCGAAGAGCGCGATGCCCACCGCATAGCCCAACTGCCGGAATGTGTTCACCGCCGCGCCTGCCATCCCGCCGCGATCCGCGGGCGCGGCGCTCAACGCCGCGGCCGACATCGTCGGTGTCGCGAGTCCGACGCCGATGCCCACGACGATCATCCCCGGAAGCACAGCCGACGCGGTCGATCGCGCGGTCAGGAAGGTCTGCGCCAGGGCACCGGCCCCGATGAGCGGCAGGCCTGCCCCGATGAACAGGTACGGCGAACGCTGACCGAATCTGCCGGCAAGGATCGCCGTGAGGAATGCGGCGAGACTCAGCGGGAGGAAGACCAGTCCAGCGTCGACAGGGCCGAGTTTCAGCACCGACTGCAGCCAGAGGGAAGTGAAGAGCAGGTACGCGAAGGCAGCGGCTTGCATGAAGAAGCCGGCCACTGCGATCCCGCTGAACGCCGGACTGCGGAACAGGCTCAGGTCAAGCATCGGATCCGGATGCAGCCGTTCGACAACGACGAAGACGACGAACGCGCCGACAGCCACCGCGCCGAGGATGAGCGTCGTGGCCGACGTCCAACTGTTGCCATGCACCCTGATCAGCAACCAGGTGGCCGCGCCCGCGGCGACGGTGAAGGCGAGCACTCCCAGCACATCCAGGCGTCCGGTCCGCTTTTTCGGCGTTTCCTTGACGTATCGGATCACGAAGACCGCCGCGACCACGCTGATCGGGAGGTTGATCAGGAAGATCCACCGCCAGTCACCGTGCTCGGTGAGCAACCCGCCCGCAATCGGCCCGACCGCCACTGCGGACGCGCTCGTGGCTCCCCACACCCCGAACGCCAGCCCGCGTTCGCTGTCTTCAACACAGGTGCCCAGCAAGGCAATCGTCGTCCCGAGCATCGCTGCCGCGCCGACGCCTTGTACTCCGCGGGCGACGATCAATGCGGCAATGTCCGGCGAAAGCGCACAGGCCAGCGACGCCCCGGCGAAAGTCGCCAGTCCCGTCGCGTAGATCTTCCGGCACCCGAACCGATCAGCCGACGAACCGACCCCTAGCAGAAGCGCTGCCAGTGCGAGCGCGTAGATGTCGACTGCCCATTCGAGGTCGGCCATCCCGCTGTGCAGGTCCTTCGCGATGGCGGGCAAAGCGACGGTGACGATCGTGACGTCCGTCAGGAGCAGGAAAGTGCCAAGACAGATCGCGATCAACGGCCCCCACGTGCGCATGCGAGTCCCTCCTCGGAAGCGAATCCCGATCAAGGTCTCACCGGGTCGCGGCGGAGGGGCTCAGCAGGCACGAGCCGCCCGGAATCCGACATCGGAGGTGCTGACCGTGAACGATTCCGCCACGGGCGCCGCTAGTCCGTGCCCAGGTCCTGTCCCCGGTACGCCTTCGAGAACTGTTGAGCGTCAAGCAGCGCTCCCGCTCGCTTCACGGAGTGGATCACGGGCGCGGTTTCGAGGCGGGTAACGGCACGCAACGAGGCGATGCCCTCGGTCAGGTACGTGTAGAAGGCCTCGGTGTTCTCGCACGCCACGAAAGCCACCAGATTCGCCGGCCCGGTGATCGCCGCGGCGAAGGCCACCTCTCGGTGCTGAGTCAGGCTGGTGGCCGTCTCTTCCAGGTCCGAGGGCGGGACTGACATCCACAGCATCGCCTCGATCTCGAACCCGAGGAGAGCAGCGTCGATCTCGACGTCGAAGAACAACGCGCCCGAGCGGCGGAGGAATTCCAGCCTGCGCTTGGTCGTGGACTCCGACCAGCCCGTCGCCGCGGCCAGCTCCAGGTACGCCGCGCGACCGTCGAGTGCAAGCGCTCCCAGCAGCCGCAGGTCGTTGTCCGAGAGGGCGAGCGCCGCCCCCGGTCCGGACCCGTCCGGACCGGGGGCGCGCAAGTGCGCGACCTGTTCCGGAGCGAGCGCGGCGGATTTCCCAGGCCAGCCTGTCGGGCCGCCGGAAAACGTATGGAGCAAATGATGCGCGCTGATGCCCACGACGCGCGGGGTGCGGGGAAGCTTCCGGAGCAGCAACGCTTCCCCTTCCCCGCGGGGAAGTGCGTGCGTCATGCAGACGATCTCCGCGCCTCCGGCGGTGAGGCTGACCCACGACGTGTCGTCCCGGCGTGCGAGCGCCGCCGCGACCGCACCCGCCGCATCCGGTGTGCATCGCACGCGAAGCAGCCGTTCGACGTGGCCGAACCGCCTGACGTTCGGCAGGCCGAGCACCCGCATCGCCCGCGCCGAGCGGAGTCGGCGATATCGGCGGGCGACCGTCTGATCCGACGTGCCGAGGACCTTGGCGACCTGACTGAACGAAGCCCTGCCGTCGATCTGCAGCGCATGGACCAACTGGCGGTCAAGTTCGTCGAGAACCAGGGAACCCATCATTTCAACGTAGCTCATGCCGTTGTCCGGCAAGGAAAACCTTCGACTCCGGAGCAATTGCCCACGCCCGGCGAAATTGCGCAACGGCTCGAAGGACGCGTTCTTCCGCGATCCGCTCGCGCGGCCAGGCAACCCAGCTCACCAAAGATGCGCCCGCCGACGGCTCTCGCACCGGCAGAACCTTCTTCCAGACTTGCTTCAAGTCTGCCCCCAGTTCCCCTCCGGAAGTATTCACCCGCGCGCCAGATCCGGGACACCAAGCTCGTTCATGCTCTCTCCCGGGCGGGCGGCGGCCGGTAAATCCGGGTGACCGCTGTCTCGCCGCGAACACGTGGAGGAACGAACCATGGCGGGTACGAGTCGCCGGAATTTTCTCGGCATGGCGGGGGCTTCGCTGGCCGGCGCGGCGGCCGGCGGGCTGCTGCCCGGGTCTATCGGGAAGGCTCTCGCGGTCGAACCGGCCCGCCGGTCGGGCACTATCGAGGACGTTGAGCACGTCGTCGTCCTCATGCAGGAGAACCGGTCCTTCGACCACTACTTCGGCACCATGCGCGGCGTGCGCGGCTACGGCGATCCCCGGCCGCACCTGCTGCCCAACGGGCGGCCGGTGTTCTACCAGCCGCCGGCGAAGGTGCGCACTTCCGGCTACAACGGGCGCGGGCTGCCGAATGACGCCGAGTACGTGCTGCCGTTCCCGCTCGACGCGCTGCGCACCAGCGAGCACATCGCCGGCACGCACCACGGCTGGGGCAGTGGCGAACCGCTCTGGAACGGCGGGCGTTACGACGGCTGGGTGAACGAGAAGCAGGACGTGTTCACCATGACCTACCAGCAGCGGTCCGAGCTGCCGTATCACTACGCGCTCGCCGAAGCGTTCACCATCTGCGACGCCTACCACTGCTCCGTCCCCGCGGACACCGCGCCGAACCGGATCCTGCTGTGGTCCGGCACGATCGACACGCAGAACCGCCTCGGCAGCAAGCAGAACGGGCCCGGGCTCTGGGAACGGCCGGACACCAACGGCTACAGCTGGACGACCTACCCCGAGCGCCTGCAGCAGGCCGGCGTGAGCTGGAAGCTTTACCAGGGCGGCAGCGGCATTCCCGGCGAGCCGACGGACAACTACACGGACAACTCGCTCGAGTTCTTCGCGAAGTACCACCGGCAGGAAGGCGCGTCCGGGCCGCTGGTCGAGCAGGGCGTTTCGACGCACACGCTCAAGGAGTTCCGTGCCGACGTGCAGGCGGGCGCCTTGCCGCAGGTCACCTGGATCGTCCCGCCGTACCAGTACAGCGAGCACGCCGCCGCGTCCGCCAGCGACGGCGCGTACTACCTGAACCTCGTCCTCGACGCGCTCGTCTCCAACCCCGAGGTGTGGAGCAAGACCGTCTTCTTCATCAACTACGACGAGAACGACGGCCTCTTCGACCACGTCGTCCCGCCGATGCCGCCGCTGGTCAACCGGCCCGGCACGGACGGGCTCGTCTCCCGGTCGCTCGCGGCGAGCCTCCCCGACGAGACGCTCGACTTCGACAAGCTCCCGAAGGGCACCGGCGGCGGACCGGCCGGCGTCCCGCTGACCGGCAAGCACCCGGCGGGACTCGGTTCCCGCGTGCCGATGCTCGTCGTGTCGCCGTGGTCGCGCGGCGGCTGGGTCTGCTCGGAAACCTTCGACCACACCTCGGTGCTGCGCTTCCTCGAAGCGCGCTTCGGCGTGGCGGAGCCGAACATCAGCGCGTGGCGCCGTTCTGTCTGCGGCGACCTCACCTCGGCGTTCGACTTCTCCCGCCCGCAGACCAAACCGGTCGTGACGCCCAAGCCCGCTCCGTTGCCGAGCAAGAACCAGCCGTTCTCGGTGAAGCTGCCGCAGACGATGCCGACGCAGGAGGCGGGCGTCCGCCCCGCGCGGGCGCTGCCGTACCGGTTCACTTCCGAACTCGCCGGGAAGCGCGACGGGCACTCGATTTCGGTGCGGTTCACCAACAACGGCACCGCGGGCGCGTACTTCTACGTTTACGCGCACGGCGATTCGCCCCGCCGCTACACGGTCGCCGCGCACGACACCGTCAGCGACATCTGGGAAGGTGCGCCGGGCACCGACGAGCACGGCAACTACGACCTTCGCGTGACCGGCGCGAACGGCTACCTCGCCCAGTTCACCGGCACCACGGCGGACACCACTGAACCCGAGGTTTCGGTGTCCACCAACAACTACGGCGCCCCGCTGCTGACACTGACCGTCACGAACCCGGGCCGTCAGCGCCGGAAACTCAAGCTGCGCAACGACTACAGCCGCGGTGCCGCCCGGACGATCGTGCTCGGCCCTGGCGAAACCCGGCGGGTGCCGTGCGAAACGGCGTCCGCGTTCGGCTGGTTCGACATCTCGCTGACCGACCCCGCCGCGCCGGGCTACCTGCGCCGGTTCGCCGGGCACAACGAGACCGGCCGTCCCAGCTTCAGCGACCCCGGTCCGCGACGGTAATCCCCTGGGAAGACCACTGACGAGAACGGAAACGCCCGGCCGGGTGGAACCTGCCGGGCGTTTCCGCATCCCGCTTGCTTCATCGATTCAGTCGTGCCACTCTCGCCTCATGCGGATCGGCATGCTGGCCGGCGACCTCGACTGCCCCGGATCGAACGCGGTGGTCCGGGCCTTCGCTCGCAAAGGCATTCAGGTGTACGGCTGGGAAATCGTCGGCATCCGGGACGGGTGGGCCGGGTTACGGGAGAACCGCACCGTGCCGATCAGGTCGCGGGACATCGACGAGACGCTGACCCGCGACCGTCCGTTTCTCGGTGCCTCGCACGGCCCGGTCAAGCCGGGCGATTCGCTGCACGGTCTCGACGCACTGGTCGTGCTCGGCGGGGAGGATGCCGTTGCCGGGGCGGCGAAGCTCGCTGCCGACGGAGTCCAGGTCGTCGTCGTTCCCGCGACCGTCCGCAATGACGTCATGGCGACCGATGCGACCTTCGGCTTCGACACCGCGGTACAGATCGCCGCCGACGCGCTCGACCGGTGCCGCACCACGGCCGAATCGCACGAGCGCGCGCTGGTCGTCGAGGTCTCCGGCCGGGATTCCGGCTGGATCGCCCTGCACGCCGGGCTCGCGGGCGGCGCGGACGTGATCGTCGGCCCGGAGCACCCGTTCGACCTGGACCAGGTGCTGGCCCGGGTGACGCGCCGGTTCGAGCGCGGCCGGGCGCCGATCGTCGTGATCGCCGAAGGGGCGCTCCCGCAAGGATCCCCGGTGCCGAACGGCGTCGCGGCTTGGCTGTCCGAGGAGATTTCCCGGCACACCGGCAAGGAAGCCCGCGCGGTCGCGGTGAGCCAGGACGGCGGACGGCCGACTGCAGCCGACCGCGAACTGGGCACGCGATTCGGCCTGCGCGCGGCGGACGCGGTGCACGCGGGCGAGTCCGGGGTCATGGTCGCGCTGCGCGGCACCGATCTCGGCACCGTCCCGCTGGCCGCGGCGGCTGGACTGAAGACGGTCTCCCCCGAGCGCTACCGCGAAGTCGAGGCTCTGCTCAGCTGACGTCTGCCCACTGTGGACGCACCAGGCTAGAGTCCGGCCATGAAGCGCGCATCGGTGGCCGAGGGGCTCGACCTCTACCTGCCCGTCTCCACGACCCGCCCCGCGCACGCGCTCGAAACCGCCCTGCGCGCGGCGGTCGTTGACGGTCGGCTCCCGGTAGGCACCCGCCTGCCCGCCTCGCGCGCGCTCGCCACCGACCTCGGGATCGCCCGCAGCACCGTTTCCGAGGTCTACTCCCGGCTCGCCGCCGAAGGCTGGCTGGAGAGCCGCGTCGGAGCCGGAACGTGGATCGCTGGCTTCCCTCGACAGGCGCAACCTGTTGCGACCCAACGACAATCGCCGCCGGAGTACGAACTTCGCGGCGGCCTCGCCGACGCTGGCGATTTCCCGCGCAGCCAGTGGAGCGCGCAAACCCGGCGGGCGCTGTCGGAAATGCCGGTCTCCGCGTTCGCCTACGCGCCGCCGGAAGGAGCGACCGAACTCCGCGACACCCTCGCCGGCTACCTCGCCCGGACCCGCGGCGTAGCGGTCACCGCGGCTGAAGTCCTCATCGGCAGCGGCTTCGGCGACCTGCTTTCGTTGACCTGCCGAAGCATTCGGGCGCGCGGCGGCAAGCGGATCGCCGTCGAGGAGTTCGGGCACGAACGGCACCGGCGCATCATCGCCGAGTCCGGGCTGGAGATCGTCGCGATCCCCGTCGACTCCGACGGCGCCGACCTCGCCAACACCCAGGCGGACGCGGTCTTCCTCACCCCGGCCCACCAATTCCCCACCGGAGTGCCGCTCTCGCCGGAACGCCGCCGGGCCGCGATCGAATGGGCGAACTCCCGCGACGCGCTGATCCTGGAAGACGATTACGACGGCGAGTTCCGCTACGACCGCCGCAGCATCGGCGCGCTGCAAGCCCTTGCGCCGGACCGGGTCGTCTACCTGGGCACGTCGAGCAAAGCCCTGGCCCCGGCCGTCGGCGTCGCGTGGGCCGTGGCCCCGCCCGAGCTTCTCCCCGAACTGCTCCGGCAGCGCAACCTCAGCGGCGTCACGCCCAGTGGACTCCACCAGCAGGTCCTCGCGCGCTTCCTCGACTCCCACGAGTACGACCGCGCCGTCCGCCGACGCCGGGCCACCTTCCGGACCCGCCGCGAACTGTTCGCCCAACTCCTCGCCGAACGCTCACCAGACCTGCGACCGGGCGGTCTCGCCGCCGGTCTCCAATGCCTGGTCGAACTCCCGAACGCGGCCGCCGAAGAACGCACCCTCGCCGCCGCCCGTCAGTTCGGCGTCGCTCTCGAAGGTCTCGCCGACTACCGCGCGCCCGGCGGCGATCCGGACCGTGCCGGGGTCGTCATCGGCTACGGCGCGGTGTCCTCCGCCCGGGCCAGCCGCGCCCTCGCCCTGGCCGCCGACGCGCTGGCAAATGGACTGAGTTCCTAGCGACAGATTGGCCGGGAATTCGGTCCATTCGCGACCTAATCTAGGTCCATGACAACGACGAACCCCACTCTGGTCCCGATCCCCCAGCGCCTCGATTTCGACGCTCTGGCCCCGATTTTCTCCCGTGCGATGAGCACTTTGGACGACGCCGCGACCCAGCAGCTCGACCACGCCGGCATCGAGCCGGGCCTGCGCGAACTGGTCCGCCTCCGCGCCTCCCAGATCAACGGCTGCGCGTACTGCGTCGACATGCACTCGCAGGCCGCGCGCAAGGAAGGCGTCACGGCTCAGCGGGTCGACGCGTTGGCGGTCTGGGCGGAATCGGGCCTGTTCACCGCGGCCGAGCGGGCCGCGTTCGCGCTCACCGAGGACGTCACGCGCCTCTCCGAAACGCACGTGCCCGAGTCGACCGTTTCCGACGCCGTCACGGCACTCGGCGAGGAAGGCGCGGCGGCGGTGATCGCGCTCATCACCGCGATCACCATGTGGAACACGGTCGGCGTGACGACCCGCTGCTGGTCGGTCAGCCCGGCATGACCACCGCGCGCACGGCGATCCGGCGGCTCGCCACCGCACAAGCCCTGACCTCGGCGGGCGACGGCGCGGTGCTGGCCGTGTCCGCCGTCCACTTCACCACCCGGGTCGGCCTGCCGGCGGGAATCGTGGCGCTCGGGCTCTCGCTCGGCGCCGCGACGAGCCTGACCACCACCGTTCCGTTCGGGACGCTGCTGGACCGGATCGGCGCCCGCCGCGCACTCGCCGCGGCGACCGTCGCCGCAGTCGCGGGCCTGCTGCTTTTCGCCGTCGCGCACACTGTTCCGCTGTACATCGCCGCGTGCGCGCTCTTCGCCTGCGGGCAGAGCGCGCTCGCGGCGGGCCGCCAAGCCGTCGTCGCCACCGTGGTGGCTCCCGAAGGCCGCGTCCGGGCCCGCGCACTGCTGCACACCGCCGTCAACATCGGCATCGGCGCGGGCTCCGGAATCGGCGCGCTCGTCCTGGCCGCAGGAACCAACGCGGTGACCGTTTTCCTCGTCGACGCCGGATTGTTCGTCTTCGCCACCGCGCTCTACCTGCACGCCGGGCCAGACGCACCCACCGAACGCCAGACCGGCTGGCCGGCCTTGCGCGACCGCCGCTACGTCACCCTGACGCTGCTGGCCGCGATCACCCAGCTGACCATGCCGATCCTCAGCGTCACCCTGCCACTGTGGATAGTCATGCGCAGTTCAGCTCCACAATGGACTTCCGCGGTGGTGCTGCTGGCCAACACCGTCCTCGTCGTGCTCCTCCAGCTGCCGATCAGCCGACAGGTCCGCGACGCCCGCACGGCCCGCCGATCCCTTGCCGTAGCCGGAATCTTCCTGATCGCCGCCTGTTCCGTCTTCGGCTCGCTCGGCGCTTCCGCGCACCCGGTGGTCCTGGCGCTAGTGGGCGCACTCCTGCTCACCGTCGCCGAAACGACCGCCTCCGCCGGTGCCTGGCATCTCGCGTTCAGCCTTGCCCCCGAAGGACATCAGGGCCAATACCAAGCGCTGTTCGCCACCAGCACCGCGCTCGCGCGCATCACCGGGCCGATCGTGCTGGTCCCGCTGGTGCTGACGTTCGGCTTCCTCGGCTGGACGCTCGCCGGGCTCGGGATGCTGGCCGCGGCCGCCGCACTGGCGGCCATGGCCGCCCCTCGGCGGAAACCTCAGCGGAAAGCCGACTGCCCGGTGATCGCCTGACCGACCACCAGCGTGTGCATCTCGACGGTGCCCTCGTAGGTGAGCACCGATTCGAGGTTGTTCATGTGCCGGATCACCGGGTACTCCAGCGAAATCCCGTTCGCGCCGAGGATCGTGCGCGCGGTGCGGCAGATCTCGATCGCCTCGCGGACGTTGTTCAGCTTGCCGAGGCTGACCTGCTCCGGCCGCAGCACCCCGGCGTCCTTGCGCCGTCCCAAGTGGATCGCGAGCAGCAACGCCTTCGTGTACTCGAGCGTCATGTCGACAAGTTTCTGCTGCGTCAGCTGGAACGCGGAGATCGGCTTCCCGAACTGCGTGCGGTCCTCGGCGTACGACATCGCCGCCTGCAAGCAAGAACGCGCCGCGCCGACCGAACCCCACACGATGCCGAAGCGGGCTTCGTTGAGACAGCTCAACGGCCCCTTCAGCCCAGTGACCTCCGGGAGCACCGCGTCGGCGGGCAGCCGCACGCCGTCGAGAACGAGTTCGCTGGTGATCGAAGCGCGCAGCGACAGCTTGTGCTTGATCTCCGGAGCCGAGAAGCCCGGAGTGTCCGTGGGCACCACGAAGCCGCGCACGCCCTTGTCAGTCTGCGCCCACACCACGGCGACGTCCGCGACGCTTCCGTTGGTAATCCACATCTTCCGGCCGTCGAGGACCCAGTCGTCGCCGTCGCGCCGCGCGCGGGTGCGCATGCTGCCCGGGTCCGAGCCGGCGTCCGGTTCGGTCAGCCCGAAGCAGCCGATCGCCTCGCCCGCCGCCATCGACGGGATCCACTGCTGCTTCTGCTCCTCCGAACCCCACTTCCAGATCGCGAACATCGCGAGCGATCCCTGCACCGACACCAGCGAGCGGATGCCCGAGTCGGTCGCCTCCAGCTCCAGGCACGCGAGCCCGTATTCGGTCGCCGACATCCCCGCGCAGCCGTAGCCCTCCAGGTGCATGCCGAGCACCCCGAGCGACCCCAGGTCCTTGGCGAGACCGCGGACGTCGGGCAGCTCGCCGCGCTCGAACCAGTCGCCGACGTACGGGTCGATCCGCTCGGAGCAGACCCGGCGGACCGCGGCCGCGATCGCCTTCTCGTCCTCGGTGAACAGGTCGCCCAGCCCGGCGGGGTCGCGGGGGTCCAGCGGCGGCAGGGACTTCGTGGCGCTCATTTCTTCTCCTCTGCGAGCCAGCGGCGAATCTCGTCGCTGTGCTGCCCCAGCCGGGGCGGGGCGGAATAGCGGGCGACCGGCGTGTCCGAATAGCCGATCGGATGGCGGACCTGGGGCGGCGAGTCGCCGACCGGCACGGTGGGGGCGAGACCGAGCGATTCCGCGAGCTTGAACCCGTCCGCGAGATCGCCGACCGGACCGGCGGGCACGCCGACTTCGGTAAGCCTCGCGGCCCACGCGACCACAGTGTCGGTGCCGAGCCGCTGTTCGAGCGCGGCTCTCAGCTCCGGACGGTTGCGGACGCGTTCGGCGTTCGTCGCGAACCGCTCGTCGTCGGCCAGCTCCGGAACGCCCAGCACCTCGGCCAGCCGACGGAACTGCCCGTCATTGCCGCAAGCGAGCGCGAGCACGTCGTCCTTGCAGCGCAACGTTTCGTACGGCGCGATCGACGGGTGCGAGTTGCCCATCCGGCGCGGCGCGCGTCCGGTCGTGAGGTACGAGGAAGCCTGATTCGCCATCGAACCGAGCAAACTGGACAGCAGGTTCACCTCGACCCGCTGGCCGCGTCCGGTCTTCTCGCGGGCTCGCAACGCGGCGAGAATGCCGATGGTGGCGTCCTTCGCGGCGAGCACGTCGACCAGCGCGACGCCGACCTTCGCCGGTTCGTCGGTGCCGGTGATGCTCATCAAGCCGCCCATCGCCTGCACGAGGAAGTCGTAGCCGGGCAGGTCCGCGTCGCCGCCGAAGCCGGAAACCGAGCAGTACACAATGCCGGGATTACCCACGCGGACGGATTCGTAGTCGAGCCCGCGCCGTCCCAGCGCGCCGGACCGGAAGTTCTCCACGAGCACGTCGGCGCGGCCGGCGAGTTCGCGCGCCAAGACCAGGTCGTCCGGATCGCCGAGGTCGAGCACCACGGACTGCTTGGACCGGTTCGCGCATTCGAAATACGAGCTGGAGTGTTCGGTCCACGGCGGTCCCCAGCCGCGGGTGTCGTCCCCGGAACCGGGCCGCTCGACCTTGATCACCGTCGCCCCGAGGTCGGCCAGGTTCACGCACGCCAGCGGACCGGCCAGCACCCGGCTGAAATCCGCGACGACGACACCGTCCAGTGGCATGCTCACGAGCGCACCTCCTCGCTACGCATACTGGCATCAAAATACGTATTTACGCAACCCGCAGGTCCGGGTAGAGTTCCCGATCACCCGAGGAGAGAAAGCACCGATGCCGACGCACCCCACGCCGGACGGCCGCCCGAGGCCGCACCACCGGATGATCGACCGGGTGTCGACCATCCTGGAGCGGGCCGCGCGCTCCCGGAACGGGGTCACGCTCACCGAGTTCGCGCGCGAGCTCGACGCGCCGATGAGCTCGATCCAGGGCCTGGTCAACGGCCTGGTCGCGACCGGATACCTCGACGAGCACGACCGCCGCTACTCCCTCGGCCCGGCCCCGTTCCTGCTTATCCGGCTGGTCGGCCGCCCCACGGTGACGACGGTGTCGCACGAGGATCTCGAAGCGCTGCACGAGGAAACCGGGATGACCGCGGTGCTGGCGATCATGGTGGGCAGCGACCTTTACTACGTCGACTACGCCTCGCACGACCCGCGCTACGCCTACCTCGCCGAAGGTTTCGTGCGCCGCTCGCCGATCCGCACGTCGACTGGCTGGATCCTGCTGGCAGCCATGGAAAACCGCGATCTGTGGCCGCAGATCGGCGCGTTGCCGCCCTCGGATGCCGAACTGGTCGAGCGTTTCGTGCAGGACCTGACGCGGATCCGTTCCGAGGGCTTGGTCGCCGCGCCCAGCGCTTCGACCGAGGCGGACGGCGTGTCAGTCGCCGTGGTCGAGGACGGCCGAACCGTCGCCGCGGTGGGGATCATGGGCAGCCACGCCGAAGTAGCCGAACGCAAAGACGAGCTGATCGAGGTGCTGACCCGGCATCGGCGCGAATGGCGGAAACGGCCCTAGCCTCAGGGAATTCCGGGGTCGTCATTCGGGGCTTGTGCCGGATGTCTTCAAGCACGAACCGGACAAAGCTGGACGCATGTCGCACCTGCTTGTCCGGAAGCTCCGCCCGACCGCGTGGACTCGTCCGCTGCAGATCGCCGCCGTCGTCTGCTCGCTGGTCTTCACCGTCGGCACGATCCTGCAGAACTTTCTCATTATCGACCTCGACATGCTCCGCCTCGCGCTGCAGTCGGCCGGGGCCAGCGCGTCCGACGCGCCGGGATTTTTGATCGGGCTTCGCACCGTCGGCTGCCTCTACATCGTCGGCAACGCGGTCGGCCTGCTCGCGCTGCGGGGCAGGACGTGGACGTTCTGGGTCGTCGTGGCCGTCAACGTCACCCAAGCCGCCGGTGTCTTCGCGATCCCACCCGCGGTCTTCGACGCATCCATAACCCTTTACGGACCGGCGGGAATCCTCCCGTCAGTGATCACCGACGGCGGCGCGGCCCTGCTCACGCTGGCCTTGCTCGGCAGTCTCGTCGCCTTCCGGACACCGTGGGCACAACGCCGGGACTGACCGCCTTACTCGACCTCGACGTCCGACAGCTTCGCCAGCACGCCGCCGTCCGGATCCAGTTCGCGTTCCACCTCGGCCAGCCGGGCCGTCGCCCGCTGATGCGCGCTGCGTCCGCGCGGCGCGAGATACACCCGGACCCGCCGCCGGTCCTCCGCGTCGACCTCGCGGTACGCCGCCGCAGTGGTGACCAGCCGGTCGACCACGCGGGTCAGCGTCGGCCCGGTGACCAGCGTGTGCCCGGCGAGTTCGGTCATCGTGAGGCCGTCGCCCCCGGCGAGCGCGTCCAGGACCAGCCAGCCGTCGAGGGACAGTCCCTCTTCTTTGAGCAGCGGCTCGATCCGCAGGGTGACCGCGCGTGCGGTGCGGGTGAGGGCGCGGATCAACGACGCCTCGGCCGCCTGTGCCTGCCTCATCGCACCCGTCCTCGTTCCCGCCCTTGCGCAAATGCCTCCGCATTGTAAGACTTCCAAATGGAAGCAAGTCAACCGGCAAAGAAGCCCGGAGCCGGCATGGGACTCGGAGTCGCCAGCCGCGCGAGCGCGTTGCGCGTCGCGCTGGTCGTCCCGCTGCAGGGACCGGCGGGCCTTTTCGGGCCTTCGTGCGAGGCGATCAGCGAACTCGCGGTCCGGGAACTCAACGACGCGGGCGGAATCCTCGGCCGCGAGGTGACGCTGGAAGTCGTCGACGGCGGTGCGCCCCCCGCCCAGGTCGCGTCGTCCGTGCGCCGCCTGGTCGACGCGGGCGAGATCGACGCGGTCACCGGTTGGCACATTTCCTCAGTCCGCAACGCACTCGCGCCGGTGCTCGCCGACCGCGTGCCGTACGTGTACACGTCGCTGTACGAAGGCGGCGAAAGTCGTTCTGGCATCTACTGTTCCGGCGAAGTCCCGCGCGTGCAGATCCAGCCCGCGTTACGGTGGCTGCGCGACAACTGTGGCGCGCGCAGCTGGTTCGTGGCAGGCGACGACTACGTGTGGCCGCGCGGTTCCGCGAACGCGATCCGGCGCTACGCAAGGGAACTCGATCTCCAGATCGCCGGAGAAGCGTTCGTCGGACTCGGTTCGGGCGACATGGCGCGGCTTGTCCGCCGGGTCGAAACGTCGGCGTGCGACGGCGTTCTCATGCTGTTCGTCGGGCAGGACGCGGTCCGCTTCAACCGCACGTTCGCCGCGCGCGGCCTCCACGAGCAAATGCTGCGCTTCAGCCCGTTGATGGAAGAGAACATGCTGCTCGCCAGCGGAGCCGAGGCGACCCGCAACCTCTTCGCGTCCGCCGCGTACTTCCGTTCCCTCGTCACCGCGGACGCGATGGACCTGCTCGGCCGTTACGTCCGCCTGCACGGCCCGGCCGCGCCGCCGCTCAACAACGCGGCCGAATCCTGTTACGAGGGCTTGCATACGCTCGCCGAACTCGCCCGCCGCGCGGGCACTCCGGACATGCGCGCGCTGAACGCCGCCATCGACGGCGTCGCCTACGACGGACCGCGCGGCACCGTCGAATTCCACGGCCAGCAAGCCGCCCAGCACGTGCACCTCGCCGCCGCGAGCGGCTGCGACTTCGATCCGATCACCCGGCTCTGACCCGCCGGCGTTCCGGTCTTGACGGCCGCCGTCCGTCCATTTATTTTCACTTGACAGTATTTCATCTGGTACCAACTGAGGAGCGTGCGATGAACAACGTCGGCCTGCTCTACGTCGGGGCGGTACTGCTGGTCAACGGGCTGATGCTGCTCGGGCGAGTGCCCGCGCGGTCGGCCGCCGCGCTGAATCTGTTCGTGGGCGGGCTGCAGTGCGTGACGCCGACGGTGCTGATCATCCAGGCGCACGGGGATTCCGAAGCGATCCTCGGCGCGTCCGGGCTGTTCCTGTTCGGCTTCACCTACCTGTACGTCGGCATCGCGAATCTCGCCGGGCTCGAACCCGAGGGCATCGGCTGGTTCTCGCTGTTCGTCGCGGGCGCCGCGATCGTCTACGCCGGCATCGCGTTCTGGCGGCAGCACGATCCGGTGTTCGGCGTCATCTGGCTTTCCTGGGCCCTGCTGTGGGGCCTGTTCTTCCTCGTGCTCGGGCTCGGCCGCGAGGAGCTGACCCGGTTCACCGGCTGGACGACCGTCCTGCTGAGCCAGCCGACCTGCACGCTGCCCGCGTTCCTCGCGCTCACCGGCGGCTACCGCTCCACCGCCACCGCCGCGCTCATCGCCGCGGCGGTCGCCGTCCTGCTCGTCGCCCTCGCCGCGGTGCTCGGATTCCGCGGCCAGCCCCGCTCCGTCCACGACCGCGCAGCGGCCGCGGCCTGACCATCCCATCAGAAGGAGAAATCCCATGCGACACGGTGACATTTCCTCGAGCCCGGACACGGTCGGCGTCGCGGTCGTGAACTACAAGATGCCGCGGCTGCATTCGAAGGCCGAGGTGCTCGACAACGCGCGCAAGATCGCCGACATGGTGGTCGGCATGAAGAGCGGCCTTCCCGGAATGGACCTCGTCGTCTTCCCCGAATACTCGACGCAGGGGATCATGTACGACGAGCAGGAAATGTACGACACCGCCGCGACCGTCCCCGGCGAGGAGACCGCGATCTTCTCCGCCGCCTGCCGCGAGGCCGACACCTGGGGCGTTTTCTCGATCACCGGCGAACAGCACGAGGACCACCCGGACAAGCCGCCGTACAACACCTTGGTGCTGATCGACAACCACGGCGAGATCGTGCAGAAGTACCGGAAAATCCTGCCGTGGTGCCCGATCGAAGGCTGGTACCCGGGCGACCAGACATACGTCACGGACGGTCCGAAGGGCCTGAAGATCTCGCTGATCATCTGCGACGACGGCAATTACCCGGAAATCTGGCGGGACTGCGCGATGAAGGGCGCCGAGCTGATCGTCCGCTGCCAGGGCTACATGTACCCGGCGAAGGACCAGCAGGTGCTGATGGCGAAAGCCATGGCGTGGGCCAACAACTGCTATGTCGCGGTCGCCAACGCTGCCGGATTCGACGGCGTGTACTCGTATTTCGGACACTCCTCGATCATCGGTTTCGACGGCCGGACACTCGGCGAAACCGGCGAGGAGGAGTACGGCATCCAATTCGCCCAGCTGTCGCTTTCGGCGATCCGCGACGCACGCGAGTACGACCAGTCGCAGAACCACCTGTTCAAGCTGCTGCACCGCGGTTACTCGGGCGTGCACGCGGCCGGTGACGGCGACAAGGGCGTCGCGGATTGCCCGTTCGAGTTCTACCGCACGTGGGTCACCGACGCGCAGAAGGCGCAGGAGAACGTCGAGGCCATCACGCGCAGCACCGTCGGCGTCGCCGAATGCCCGGTGGGCGAGCTGCCGGTCGAAAAGACCAAACAGGCCTGATTCTCGCTGGCTGCCGGTTTTCGGTTTTCGGTTCAGGGAAAGGACACCATGCCGTTCATCACCGACAGGTACCACGACCAGAACCGGAACCGGCAGCCAGCCGCTCCGGCCCCCGCCCCCGTTTCGCCGACCCCGGACACTCCCGACTCTTTGGCTCAACGCCTGCGCGGCCGCGTCCTCGGCCAAGACCCCGCCGTCGACGCCGTCGTCCGCGCCATCACCCTGGCCCGCGCCGGAGCCACCGAACCCGACCGTCCACCCGCGACAGTCCTGCTCCTGGGCCCCACCGGCGTGGGCAAAACCGAACTTGTCCGCCAAGTCGCCGCCGCGCTCCGGTCCGGCCCGGACGACCTGTGTCGAGTGGACATGAACTCCCTGGCCCAAGAACACTATGCCGCCTCGTTCAACGGTGCCCCGCCCGGATACGCCGGGAGCAAGGAAGCCTTCACCGTCTTCGATCGATCCACTGTGGAGGGTGACCCGTACACCCCCGGAATCGTCCTCTTCGACGAGGTCGAAAAGGCCCACCCCACCGTCCTGCGCGCCCTCCTAGGCGTACTGGACAACGGAATCCTGCGCCTCGCGAACGGCCAGGAGAAGATCTCCTTCCGCAACAGCTACGTCTTCCTCACCTCGAACCTGGGCTCCAAAGAACTGGCCCGCCGCCGAGGCTCCCGCTGGCGCTCGCTCCTGGACCGCGGCCACACCCGCCGAACCGTCGTCGACAAAGCCCTGCAGTCGTTCTTCGACCCGGAATTCCTGAACCGCATCGACGAAACGGTGATCTTCGACGAACTGGACCGCACCACCATCGAACAAGTCGCCCGCCTGGAAACCGACCTGCTGCGCTCAAGGCTGCGCCGCCGAGGCGTCGACCTCCAGGTTGACGACTCCGCCATCCACCTCCTCGCTGTCGAAGGCTTCGACCCGATCTACGGCGCCCGCGGCCTGCGCCGAACCCTCCGCACCCACCTGGCCGCCCCCGTAGCCGCGGAAATCATGCGCGTACGCCCCACCGGCACCTCCCCCCTAAAGATCGCCGCCACCGCCGCGACCGGAACCATCCGCGCGACCGCCACCGATCCGGAGTCTTGACGCGGCGCGACCGCCTCTCTAAGTTCTCCGGACATAGGACGTCGGACATCCCATGTCCGGAGCGAGAGGCGGTCCCCCGGTGCTCCCGAGAACAGTCACGCTTGCGCTCGCCGCAACCCTCTTGAGCCTCACCCCGGCCCCGCCCGCCAGCGCGAGTGGCACCTGCACGTCGTCAACCCCGTTCGTCTCAGGAACCGAGGGCTACCACACCTTCCGCATCCCAGCCGTAGTCCGCGCCGGGAACGGCACGCTGATCGCCTTCGCCGAAGGCCGCCGCGACTCCCCCGGCGACTCCGGTGCGATCCACACGGTCGCCAAAACCTCCCGAGACGGCGGCTGCACCTGGGGCGAGCTGCGCGTAGTAGACAGCAACGGCGAAGCCACCGCCGGAAACCCAACCCCAGTACTGGCCCGCAACGGCGACTTGGTGCTGCTGACTGTCCACAACGGACCCGTCAGCGAAAAAGCCATCATGTCCGGCACGGTGTCCCCGCAAGACACCCGCCGGGTCTTCGTCCAGCGCAGCCCCGACAACGGCCGCACCTGGACCCCGGCCCGCGACATCACCGCCACGACGAAACTGCCGACCTGGCGCTGGTACGCCGCCGCCCCCGGCCACGCGACCCTCCTCAACCACGGCCGCTACGCAGGCCGAATCATCGTCCCCGCCAACCACTCCAGCGCACCCCCCGCGGGTTCCGCCGACGTGGGAACCGAAGCCAAGTACTACGGCGGCCACGACCTCTACAGCGATGACAACGGCCGCACCTGGCACATCGGCTTCACCGACGACCCCGCCGACGGCGTCCTCGCCCCCAACGAAACCACCGCCACTGAGCTTCCGGACGGCACGGTGTATTTCTCCAGCCGCAACCAAGGCTCCGCCCCAGAACACCGCCTAGACGCGTACAGCACCGACGGCGGCCGCACTCTGACTCGTCCCTACCAAGTGCAACCAACCCTGTCCGGCCCGAAGGTAGAAGGCAGCGTCCTGCAAACCGTCAACCGCCGCGTACTCCTCTACTCAGGCCCGTCCGATGTTTCGGTCCGCCACACCATGCAACTCCGAACCAGCTCCGACGGCGGCAAAACCTGGCACCCGGCGGAGGTTCTCGCCGACGCCCCCGCCGGCTACTCCGACCTGGTACAACCAGACCGCAACACCGTCGGCGTCCTGTTCGAAACCGGCGACACCAGCGCCTACGAAAAGATCGAATTCCGCCGAGTTTCCCTTTGACGCCGCCCTCTCCCCGGTAAAATCGCCCGCATGACGGACCCGTGGCTACGCCGCTTCCACCCCGCCGACGACGCCCCCGCCCGTTTGGTGTGCCTGCCGCACGCAGGCGGCGCAGCCCCGTTCTTCCACCCGCTGTCGAAGGCGCTGTCCCCAGCCGTCGATGTCCTGGCGGTGCAATACCCCGGCCGACAGGACCGCATGGCCGAACCCGCCCTGCGCACCATCGAGGCCCTGGCCGACGGCATCACGCAAGCTCTCCTGGCGTGGCTGGACCTCCCGACAGTCCTGTTCGGCCACAGCATGGGCGCGACGCTCGCGTACGAGGTGGGCCTCCGTTTGGAGGAACGAGGCACACCCCCAGAAGCAGTAGTGATCTCCGGCCGCCGAGCCCCGTCCCGCCTGGTGAACGACCAAGTCCACCTCCAAGACGACGACGGTTTGCTGTCCGAAATCGAAGGCCTGGCAGGCACCGACCCGAAGGTGCTGCGAGACCCGGAACTGCGAGAACTGTTCCTGCCAGCCCTGCGCGCGGACTACACGGCCATCGAGACGTACCGCCCGAGCCCAGGCCCGCTCGCCGCCCCCATCCACGCCCACACCGGAGACACCGACCCCCACGCCCCAGTGCCGGACGTCCAAGCCTGGTCGGCACACACCCGAGGCGACTTCACCCTGACCACGTATCCGGGCGGCCATTTCTACCTGGTGGACCACGCTCCGGCGATCACGGACGCCCTCCTGAAGCTGACAACGAGCGGCTTCTAGCCCCTCTTCCGCCTGGCTCCTGTCTTAGGCCCACCACTGGCCCGAGCCGGTTCTCCGCACCCACTTCCGCCTGGCTCCTGCCTTGGCCCACCACAGACCCCGAGCCGGTTCTCCGCACCCTCTTCTGCCGGATGTTCATCGCCAGGCCCATCACCGGTGCCGAGCCGATTCTTCGCACCCACTCCTGTCGAGCACTCATCGCTTGGTGCCGAGCCGATTCTTCACACCCACTGCCGCCGAGCACTCATCGCTTAGCGCCGAGCCGACTCTTCACACCCACCCCCGCCGAGCACTCATCGCTTGGTGCATCACCGGCCCGAGCCGTTTCTTCGCGCCCGCCCCGCCGCGAACCGCCCTGCCGTCGGCGCAGTCCGCCAACGTCGGCCTCCGCACCCTGTCCCAGCGCCGCCTTTCCCCCGGCACCAACCAAGCCCTCGCCACGGCCCGCCCGGCCTCCCCCGCCGCCCGAGATGCCACCCCGCCAGAGGTTCCCGCGCCGCCCCGTAGGCTGCCGATCATGGAATTGCGCAGGATGTTCGCCGGTTTGGGCCGCAGCAAGGCATTCGCCGCGTTCGGCCAAGCGATGATGCCCGCCGACCGCCTGCTCCTCCGCATCAGCGGCGGCCGCCTGGGAGTCGGCGCGGCAGTCGGACTGCGCACCCTCCTGCTCACCACGATCGGCCGCACCAGCGGCGAACCGCGCCAGGTCCCGCTGCTGTACGTCGAGCGCTCCGGCGGGTACGTCGTGATCGGCTCCAACTGGGGCGGAGAACACCATCCCGCCTGGACGGCAAACCTCCTGTCCCACCCCGACGCGACAGTCTCCGTCCACGGCCGCACCCTCCCCGTCCGAGGCCGCCTCCTGAAAGACGCCGAACGCCAGGAAATGTGGGACGCCGTCGCCTCCTACTGGCCCGCCTACGACCGCTACGCCGAACGCGCCGCCCACCGCGAAATCCGGGTATTCCTCCTGGAACGCACAAACCCGGCCGCCTGACCGGACCTATTTCGTTCCGAGTCCCCCGGTTTCTCCGGTCGCCCGGTCGATCCGCCCTCCGCCGAGCCCATCGCCCCGGTCCAGGCACGCCAACCTAGCGGAGCCGCGCGGCGATGCCGTCCAGCAGACATTCGAGGCCCAGCTCGAACTGTGCGTCCTCAGCCGCTGCCGCGGCCACCTTCCGCGCGTCAGCAGCAGCATCCGCACCCGCCGGCTGCCCCGTTCCAGCAGCACCTTCCGCCTGACCAGCAGCAGCCCCAGCCCGACCAGTCGCGGCACTCCCGGCTCTGCCCGCCCCGGCAGCTCCAGTCCCGCCTGCCTCGGCGACCGCCTGACCAAGCCCAGCCGATTCGGGACGACTCCCGCCCCCTCGACCAGCTCCGGCCCCGCCCCGGCGAGCCTCTGTCGCCCGCGCAGAGCCAGCCACGTCGCGGCCCGCCTCAGCCGCCCGCTCAGCCTCTCCGGCCTCCGCGGCCGACGCAACGGCCGGTCCACCGCCACCAGCCACCCGGCCGGACGCGTCCGGCTCCGCGCCTGATCCGGCACCACCAGCACCACCAGCACCACCGTCGCCGACCTCGGCCGTCTCGTCAGCCGCGTCGTGCCGCTCGGCCAGAAAGCTCTCCAGCACCCGCACGAGCAACGGATACGGCGCGTCCTCCGACACGACGTCGCCGAACCAGGCCCGCGCCTGCCGCTGCACGTCCACCACGTCGACGAACGCGTTGCGCTGCCACATCGCCCGCTCTTCCGCCCACTGCAGCGCCTGGCCGGTGACGTATCCGTCGAGCAGCCGGGCGTACCCGAGCGCTGACGAGAGGTCCTGACCCAGCCGGTCGAACGTCGCCAGCACGAACTCGGTCCGCCGGCTCGCGTTCGGCCCTGCCGGAGGTCGCTGATGCACGAGCCGCGCGTACCACGGATGCCGCTTCGTCATCGTCCACGTGCCGACCGCGACAGCCGTCAGCTCGCCCCGCCAGTCCTCGCCCGGGACTTCCGGGGTGTGCACCTCGCTGTTCGCCAAGTCGAGCATCAGGTCCACCAGACCGTCTTTGCTGTGCACGTAGCGGTACAGCGACATCGGCGTGGACGCGCCCAGCTCCTTCGCCACTGCCCGCATCGTGAGCGCCTCCGCACCGCCGTGGTCGGCCAGGCGCACGGCCGCGTGGACGATGTCGACTCGCCCGAGGCCCCATCCGCGTTCCGGCGGTTCAGGCAACAGCCAAATCGGCGGCGTCGGCCCTTGATCTCCCATTCATCTCCCTGTCTCCAGCCCGCTTGCGTACATAGTACATCGTCATGTACAACGTACACAAGATGTACAACGTACACGACCCTGGGGGTTGGGAAATGACTGCACGAATTCCTGTTCTGATCTGCGGCGGAGGGATCGCCGGGCTCACCGCGGCGCTGCTGCTTCACCGCGAGGGAGCGGCGCCGGTACTGGTGGAAAAACACGCCGGCACGTCCCCGCAGCCGAAAGCACGGCGGTTCAATCCGCGCAGTACCGAGGTGTTCCGCCTGCTCGGCCTCATGGACGAGGTCGAGCGGGCCAGCGCACCGCTCGCGTCGTTCACCGGGATGCTCTCCGGCACGACGCTGGCCGACGCGACCTGGCCAAAGGTCACCGACACCTTGCGCGAACGGCTGAGCCAGCACGCGAAAATGCCCGACCTCAGTCCCGCACCGAGCGTGCTGTGCCCGCAAGACGTGCTGGAACCGGTGCTGCGGCAGGCCGCTGTCGAGCGCGGCGTGTCAATCCGGTTCGGCACCGAACTGGTGTCGTTCGAGCAGGACGACGCCGGGATCACCGCCGAACTGCGCCCGGCCGACGGCGAGCCGTACCAGGTCCGCGCCGAATACCTGATCGCGGCGGACGGCGCGCGCAGTCCGATCCGCACCACGCTCGGCATTACGCGCAGCGGGCTCGGGCACCTGGCCGACAATCTCGACGTCTGTTTCCGCGCCGATCTCGCCGAGCTCGTCCGGGACAAACCGTTCAACCTGTGCCAGATCGAAAACCCCGCCGCTTCCGGCGCTTTCGTGTCGGTCAACGGCACCGACCGGTGGCTCTTCTCCACCTCCGACTTCCCCGGCTCGGAATCGCTGGACGAGGACGGCTGGCGCGAGTTGCTGCGCACCGTCGTCGGCGTGCCGGACCTCGAGGTCGAGGTACTGAGCCGGATGCACTGGGAGTCCGGGATGTACGTGGCCGACCAGTTCTCCTCCGGCCGGGTCTTCCTGGCAGGCGACGCCGCGCACGCGATGCCGCCGATGGCCGCCGCGGGTGCGAATACCGCGATCGCGGACGTAGCCAACCTCGCCTGGAAGCTCGCCGCGGTGCTGGCCGGCACAGCGAAGCCCGCCCTGCTCGACACCTACCACGCCGAGCGATACCCGATCGGGTACGCGACGGCGGAGTTCTCCAGCATGGCGAGCGGACATCTCGGCACCATGATCGCCACGATCACCAGCGACGACGCACCGCGCATCGACCCGCTCGCCGCGCTGTTCGGCGTGCAGTACGAACACGGTGCGTTCGTCCCGGACGGACGCGGTCCCGCACCGGAAGACCGGTACGGTCCGGCCGGTCGTCCAGGCACCCGAGTGCCCCACGCCTGGCTCGACGCCACGACGTCCACAGTGGACTTGGCGGGCCCCGGCCTCGCCTTGCTCACCGGACCGGACAACGTCCGCTGGGCAGCCGAAGCCGACCGGCTGGGCCTCCCTCTCGTTCCGATATCGGACGAGGCGTGGCTGGCCGAGGCGGAGCTGCCTGCCGACGGTGCGCTGCTGCTCCGGCCAGACGCTGTCGTCGGCTGGCATTCCACGTCGGAGGTCCCGCTTGCCGATGCCTTGTCCCGCCTGCTCAAGACCACCGTGGAGGCAACCGTGTGATCACTTCGGCGGTGCCCGGGTTCGCCCGCCCCGCGCGCCAGACCTGCCACACATTCGGCGCGAGAGAGGAGCATTGATCGGACACATCTGGAAGCGCGGACCCTCGATGCCGGTATCTGCCAGCCCGCTTCGGCATCGACCGGTTGCGATCCGCCGCTGTCCCTCCAGGTTGAGCCGCGCGACCGTGCCAGCCCGCACCCACCCGCGGCCCGCGCCTGACGGAGATTGCATCCGCTGATGACAGCGACAGCGAGGATTGCTTCTTGCACGCGGAGCGAGCGTTGCTGCGGCCCGCGCCAACCGGAAGCCAGAGAGGCATGGCCGGGCCGAGGAAGAGCGCCGGAGCGGCGACCAGCTGCGCTTCGCACCGGGCGCCTCAGCGGATCGCGCTGCTCGCCACGGAGGCGATCACCGCCGAGGTTCTCGCGTCTGCGGCGCTTGCCGTCTCGGACCGCGCACAACCATCCACAGCCTGCGTTAGGAGGACGCTCGCCAGCAATCCGCGCTACCGTCCGCTGCCGCTCTGCGATCGGCACTTCGGGAGGGCATGCACCAGCGTGCGCCTGCATCTGCGGCGGCCGCAACTGATGGCCGTCGGATCAAGCGACCTGCGCTTGCAACGTCACCGCAGGCGTTCCGAGCCGAGAGCAGACGATTCGAGCCGCCGTCGTCAGCAGCCCTCACCTCACGCAGTCCAGCTGCGCCGCCGCGGTCGCAAGCACCGTCACGTCAAGAAGCTGTCCTGGGGAGCCGTCGAGCCGAGAAATCCGCGTCAAAAGCCCCCGCGCCGGGGCGGCCCGTAAGCACCACCCGAATCAGGATCCGAACAAGAACTCATCAGGAGGCAAGAAACCGATGACGACCCTGCTCACTCGAACCGGGACGGGTCTCCCGCCCCATGCCGCACGACCTCCGCCTCGCCGGAGGAGAAGTCGATCACCGTGGTGGGTTCCACGCCGCAGTCGCCGGAGTCGATCACGGCGTCCAGGACGTGGTCGAGTTCTTCTTTGATCTCCCAGCCCTGGGTGAGGGGCTCGCCGGAGTCGGGCAGCAGCAGTGTGCTCGACAGGATCGGCTCGCCCAGTTCGCCGAGCAGTTCCTGGGTCACCACGTGGTCGGGGATCCGCACGCCGACGGTCTTCTTCTTGGCGTGCAGCAGCCGCCGCGGGACTTCCTTCGTCGCCGGGAGGATGAACGTGTACGCGCCGGGCGTGCTGGCCTTGATCGCGCGGAACACCGCGTTGTCGATGTGCACGAACTGGCCGAGCTGGGCGAAGTCCTGGCAGACGAGCGTGAAGTGGTGCCGGTGGTCGAGCTTGCGGATGGTGCGGATCCGCTCCATCCCCTGCTGGTTGCCGATGCGGCAGCCGAGCGCGAAGCACGAGTCGGTCGGGTAGGCGATGAGCCCGTCGTCGCGCAGCAGGTCGACTACCTGGGCGATGGCGCGGCGCTGCGGGTTCTGCGGGTGCACGTCGAAGTAACGGGCCATTGCCCGAGCTTAGGCGTGCCCGCCGGGCCGGGCGCGCGGGCTCTCCGCGGGCCGGGCACAGTGACGGACGAGGAGGTACGTCCGTGCATGCTCTCTGGTCCACCGGCGAACAGTGGGAACTGCTGCCGCCGGTGCTGCTCGCCCTGCTGCTGAGCACTGTGATCGGCATCGAGCGCGAGGTCGGCAACAAGCAAGCCGGCCTGCGCACGCACACGCTGGTCGGCGTCGGGTCGGCAGTGTTCATGCTGGTGTCGAAATACGGCTTCGCCGATTTGCTCGGCATCGAGCACGTCGCGCTCGATCCGTCGCGGATCGCCGCGCAGATCGTGTCCGGCATCGGATTCGTCGGCGGCGGGCTGATCTTCGTGCGCCGCGACGCGGTGCGCGGTCTCACCACTGCGGCGACGGTCTGGCTCGCCGCGGCCGTCGGCGTCGCGTGCGGTGCCGGGCTGCCGGTGCTGGCCGTCGCGACGACTGCCGGACTCGTGGTGATCACTCGCGGATTCCCGCCGCTTTCCCGGTTCGTCGCGCGCCATCGGCGGCAGCCGCCGATCCTCCGGTTGAGTTATGCCGACGGGCACGGCGTGCTGCGGGCCGTGCTCGCCACTTGCACCGATCGGGGCTGGGCCGTCCACCGGGTGGCGGTCGACCGCGAAACAGTTTCCGAAGAGGGGCAACGGATCGCGGTCGTCACGTTGCAGTTGCAGGGGCGCGGCGATCTTCCCGAACTCACCGCGGAACTGGCCGAATTGCCCGGCGTGCGAAGCACCGCGACGGGCACCGAAGACCCGCTCGAAGATTGACCCGCCCCGGGCTCACACGGATCGCCGGACTTCAGGCACACTGGAGGCAGTGCGGAAACCCCGGTGCGGCAAGAAAAACGAGCGCCGAGGAGAAACCATCCAAATGGGAGGTGAGAGCATGGCCCCCGGCGGTGGCGAGGACCTGATGTCCGTCCGGCCGTCCTTCGACTCGGCGTGGCGCGGCTATCAGCGCGGCCAGGTCGAAGAATTCGTCACGTGGGTCGAGGCGGAATTCCGGCGCCTGGCCGCGGAACGCGACGCAGCGGCACAACAGGCGGCCGAACTCGCCGAGCGCAATCGCGAACTGCGCGCGACGGTCGACCGGATCAGCCGCACCCCCATCGAGCCGGACGCATTGCAGGAACGCTCCCGCCGGATGGTCGAGCTGACGCGCGAGGAAGCCGCGGAGATCACCGCCCGCGCGGAGGACACCGCCGCGCGGATCATCGCCGACGCCAAGGCGGAAGCCGTTCGCCTCACCGAAAAAGAACGCGCGCTCGTCGAAGCCGTCTCCGCGGACCGCGTACAGCAACGGGAAGAACACGAAGATCTGCTGCGCAGCGCAGTCGAAGAACGCAAGGCCGCGGACGAGGCTGCGGCGAAAGAACGCCGACGGCTCGAAGAACACCTCACGCGCACGCTGGCTGACCGCCGCACCGACGCGCTCCGCGAAATCGCCGACCGCACCGCCACCGCCCGCGCCGAAGCCGACGCGCACGTCCGCCAAGCCACCGACCACGCCACCCGAATCGTCGCCGACGCCGAACAGCGGGTCGCCGAACTCGTCGCTGTCCAGCATCGAGTCAAGGCCGCACTGCGCGGCGCGCGCGAACTGCTGGCCACCGCGAACGCCGACCTCGCCCCGGACGGCACACCCGTACCGAACCAACGACGGACCTCCGCGCTCACCGAAGTCACCGAGGCCGCCCCGACCGGCTGACCACCAGTCCTCACCAGTCACTGAGGCCGCCCCGACCGACTGGCCGACGTCGGCCCCCGCCAGTCACCGAGGCCGCCCCGACCGACTGGCTGACGTCGGCCATCACCAGCCGCCGAGGCCGCCCCTACCCGCTGGCCACCAGCCCTCGTCAGCGCCGGGGCTACTCGGCGGGCAGTCATCGCTGAAGCCACTTCGTGCCGAACCAGCGCCCCCGCACGTGCGCGCTTATCGAAGGCATCGAGGGCACCTGCTTAAGACCAGCCTTGGACACGCTGCGGGTTGCGAAAGGCTGGTGCCACCGCGAATGCCACCTCGCTGAACCAGTGCCTCCACGTGTCCGCGCTTATAGAAGTCACCGGGATGATCCGCACCTGGTGAACCCGGCCGTGGACCCGCCGCTGGGCCTGAGTGCCGCCCGGGGCCGGACAGCGCCCGGTGACTAACCAAGGCCGCGGCTCCGCGCGTCGGAGTCACTGAGGTCACCACCACCGGCTGAACACCGGACTCGGATACGCCGGGTGGGTATACTCGGTAGTGAACCAACGGGGATGTCGAGAAAAAGGGACGATGTGCGATGACCGGCTACGGCAGTGAACGAGAGGCCTACCTCAAGCGCCTTCGCCGGATCGAGGGGCAGATCCGCGGCCTGCAGCGCATGGTCGAGGAGGACAAGTACTGCATCGACATCCTGACCCAGGTGTCCGCGGCGACAAAGGCGTTGCAGTCCTTCTCGCTGGAACTGCTCGACGAGCATTTGGCGACCTGCGTCGTCCAGGCGGCGGCCGCGGGTGGGGAGGAAGCGGACCTCAAGGTGCGCGAAGCTTCCGACGCGATCGCTCGGCTGGTGCGTTCCTGACGTAACTCCCATCTGGTTCCGCAAAGCGCGGGGTGGCAGTAATCGGACGTTGTTTCGGGACCGTGCGTCGACGTGTCCAATGCCGGAGGGAAGCAAGTCCGGAGTCCGTTACGCGGACAGTGCTGACCGACGCCCGCTTGATGCGCTATTGAGGCAAGCCCCAGCTGGTTCCATGGTGCGCGGCTGTCGGTAAGCCTGGCGTACTCAGCGCCCGAGCAGTCCGGTGTTCTCAGCGCACGGAGCAACGCTCCCCAGTGACCAAGCAGATCAGCGCGCGGCGACCCGTAGCTGCCAAAGGCAGCGAACGCGAAACGGGCCAGCAGCGGAAATCCCGCCACTGGCCCGTTCCCAGGGAAAATCACGCAGCCCGGAACCGCCGCAACCGGAGGCTGTTCGAGACCACGAACACTGACGAGAACGCCATCGCGGCACCCGCGATCATGGGGTTGAGCAGGCCGAACGCCGCCAGCGGCAGAGCCGCGACGTTGTAGGCGAAAGCCCAGAACAGATTTCCCTTGATCGTGCCGAGCGTGCGCCGGGCCAGGCGGATCGCGTCGACTGCTGCGCGCAGGTCGCCTCGGACCAGGGTCAGGTCGCCTGCCTCGATGGCCGCGTCCGTTCCGGTGCCCATGGCCAGGCCCAGGTCGGCTTGGGCGAGGGCGGCTGCGTCGTTGACGCCGTCACCGACCATGGCCACGACTCGCCCTTCGTCCTGCAGTCGCTTCACCACGGCCACCTTCTCCGCGGGCAGCACTTCGGCCACTACCTCGGTGATGCCTGCGGCGTCGGCGATGGCACGCGCTGCGCCTGCGTTGTCGCCGGTCAGCAGCACGGGACGCAGCCCCAGCGCCTGAAGTTCGGCGACAGCTTGCGCAGAGGTCGGCTTGATCGTGTCCGCGACCACCAGCACGCCTCGTGCCACGCCGTCCCAGGCGACGAATACTGCCGTCGCGCCTTGGTCTTCCGCTGCGGTCTTGGCCTTGGTGAGATCGTCGTCGACCTTCACACTCCAGTCGGCCAGGAAGGCGGCGCGGCCAGCTAGGACAGCTGCACCTTCCACAAGGCCCGAGACGCCTAGGCCCTCGGTGTTCCGGAACTCTGTCGCCGTCGGGAGGTCACCGACTCGTTCGCGGGCACCGTCTGCGACCGCTTTCGCGATCGGGTGCTCCGAAGCGTGCTCGACTGCCCCGGCATAGCGCAGCAGTTCGCGCTCCGTGATGCCTTCCCCGACGTGGACGTCCACCAGGCTCATTCGCCCGGTCGTGACGGTCCCGGTCTTGTCGAGCACCACGGTGTCGACGCGGCGAGTGGATTCGAGCACCTCCGGGCCCTTGATGAGAATCCCCAGCTGCGCGCCGCGGCCGGTGCCGACCAGCAGGGCGGTCGGGGTCGCGAGGCCAAGGGCGCATGGGCAGGCGATGATCAGCACGGCGACTGCGGCGGTGAACGCTTCGGTGACGTTTCCGCTGGTCAGAAGCCAGGTGATCAGCGTGCCCAGGGCCAGGACCAAGACGATTGGCACGAATACCGCCGAGACGCGGTCGGCCAGTCGCTGCACTGCGGCCTTGCCGTTCTGTGCTTCTTCGACGAGCCGGGCCATCTGTGCGAGCTGCGTGTCCGCGCCGACGCGGGTTGCGCGTACTGCGATCCGGCCGCCGACGTTCACCGTCGCGCCGGTCACGCCGTCACCCACTGCGACCTCGACCGGGACGGATTCCCCGGTGATCATGCTGACGTCGACTGCTGAGCCACCGTCAGTGACCACGCCGTCGGTGGCGATCTTCTCGCCGGGCCGCACCACGAACGTGTCGCCGACCCGCAGCTGTTCGACCGGGATTCGCTGCTCGCGACCATCGCGAAGGACCGCCACGTCCTTGGCGCCAAGTTCGAGCAGGGCTCGGAGCGCGGCACCGGAGCGGCGCTTGGACCTCGCCTCGAAATAGCGGCCGGCGAGGATGAACGTGGTGACGCCCGCCGCGACCTCGAGGTAGATGTTGTCGGTCCCGGATCCCCCGGACACGCTGAACTCGAAGCCGTGCCGCAGGCCGGGCATTCCCGCCATGCCGAAGAACAGCGCGTACAGCGACCACAGCGTGGCGGCCGAGACGCCGAGCGAGATCAGCGTGTCCATCGTCGCCGCGCCGTGCCGGAGGTTCGTCCACGCGGCGCGGTGGAACGGCCACGCTCCCCAGACCACGACCGGCGCGGCGAGCGTGAGCGACAGCCACTGCCAGTTCGTGAACTGCAGCGCGGGGACCATCGCCAGCACGATCACCGGCACCGTGAGGATCGCCGAGTAGAGCAGCCGGTCGCGCAGCGGCCGCGTCTCGTCCTGCTCGGGCTCTTCCGGCTTCTCCGGTCGCGGCGTTTGCGCGGTGTAGCCGGTCGCTTCGACGACGCCCACCAGGTCGTCGACCGAAACGGTGGAGGGGTATTCGACGTGCGCCTTCTCAGTCGCGTAGTTGACGCTCGCGCTGACGCCCTCGACCTTGTTGAGCTTCCGCTCGACCCGAGCAGCGCACGACGCGCAGGTCATCCCGCCGATGGCGAGTTCGACTGACTGCACGGGGGCTGGTGTCGTGGTGCTCATGTCACTCCTTTTTACGCGACGACCTGGTAGCCGGCCTCAGCGACGGCGGCCTCGACGGCCTCGCGCGAGATCGGCTCCGCACTGGTGACCTTCACGGCGCCGGTGGCGAGATCGACGTCGACCGTCTGCACCCCGGTCAGGCCGCCTACCTCCTCTTTCACCGATCCGACGCAGTGTCCGCACGTCATGCCCTCGACGGTGTAGGTCGCTTCAGTCATCGCCACACTCCCTATCGTGCTCCTTGCTGATAGCTCCTTTATACCCCTAGGGGGTAGCAGTACGCCAGGAGACCCTGTGGTGAACCGGGTTACCCGCCGGGAGAGACTGCAAGGATGCGGAAGATCTACGCGATCGGGATCGGCGCCGGCGACCCGGAACACCTCACGGTGCAGGCAGTCGACCGGCTCAACCGCGTCGACGTGTTCTTCGTGCTCGACAAGGGCAGCGCGAAAGCCGACCTGGTGCAGCTGCGCCAGGAGATACTGGAGCGGTTCGTGAGCCGGCCGGGGTATCGCGTGGTGAGCGCGAAGGACCCGGACCGCGACCGGAAGCCTGCCGACTACCGCACCGCGGTCGCCGACTGGCACCAGCTCCGCACCGACGTCTACGAGCAGCTCATCCGCGACGAACTGGCCGACGGCGAGACCGGCGCGTTTCTCGTCTGGGGCGATCCGGCGCTGTACGACAGCACTATCGCGTTGATCGAGGCCGTGCTGGCGCGCGGGAATGTGGCGTTCGACTACGAGGTCGTGCCGGGGATCAGCAGCATCTCCGCACTGGTCGCACGCCATCGGACGACGATGAATCAGATCGGCCGTGCTGTGCAGCTGACGACTGGTCGCCGGCTGGCTGACGGCTGGCCGAGTGACGCTGATGACGTCTTCGTCCTGCTCGACGCGCACACCACGTTCGATCAGTACGCGGGCCAGGGGTTGTGGATCTATTGGGGCGCGTACGTCGGGACTCCGAACGAGATTCTGCTGTCCGGTCCATTGGACGACGAACTGGCGACGAAGATCCGGGAGACGCGGGCCGCGGCTCGGGAGCGGCACGGGTGGATCATGGACACGTATTTGCTTCGTCGACCAGAGTGAGGATGGCGGGCCGTTTTCCCGGCCCGCTTGTTTTGGGCATGAAAAAAAGGGGCGGGGCTCCGGGAAAACCTTTTCAGGTTCTCGACCGGGGCCCCGCCCCTTTTTCTATGTTAAGTTCGGCGGTGTCCTACTCTCCCACAACCCTTCGGTTGCAGTACCATCGGCGCAGTCAGGCTTAGCTTCCGGGTTCGGAATGGGACCGGGCGTTTCCCTGACGCTAAAACCACCGAAACACTCCGAAACAACACACACCCACCAGCCCCACCCCGTGGGGTGAGCGGTGTCCGGTGTGGTGTTTCAGAACCGTAGAGTGGATGCGAGCGATCTTTGTGGGCAAGTCCT
>NZ_JBHRWI010000051.1:0-166058 GCF_042647905.1 Amycolatopsis halotolerans | reverse complement strand
GGGCCCACGCACCACCGCCACCTGGTTAAACAACAAGCTCAGGGTTCCCCTCACGGACAAACCTTGGTGACCAAGCCGGATCAGAACTCGAACCCGCCCGGCCGCCCGTTCCGATCGGCCACCAGACCCGCCAACGTCGCCACCGCGATCTCCGCCGGAGTCCGCGAACCGATGTTCAGCCCGACCGGCCGGTGGACCCGCGCGATGTCCGGTTCCGCCACGCCCAGCGCGCGCAACGCTTCGAGATGCGGGCCCGGATGCCGCGGATTGCCCAGCACCCCCACCCACCGCGTCGGCACAGCCAGCGCGGCCTGCAGGACCACCCCGAGCTCCGGCCGGTGGTGGTCCGTCACCACGACGTCCGCGTCCGGCCCCGGGGAAGGCGCGGTCGTGCGGACCTCGACGCCCTCGGGTGCATCGCTGGCCCGCGCCTCATCTGGCTCGAAAAGCACGGCGCGGTAACCCAAATCGGCCGCGTAGCGCAGCAGGTACCGGGCCACCGGCGAGGCGAACACAGCCACCAAAGTCCGTTCGGCGGGCGCCTCTTCGACCTCGCCGTGTGCGACGGCGCAGGCATCGGGTTCGGTCGTCATGCGCCTCAGTCTGCCTCAGAGGTCCGGTTCGGCGAATTCGAAGTACTCCGGCAACGGCGCGGTCCCGGCCAGCTTGAAGTACCGCACCTTCCGGCGGCGCCGCAGCGCCAGCGTGTCCCGCACCGCGTCGTTGTGCACCCGGCGCGCGATGACGACCCGGTGTTCGGCGTCGGTCAGTTCCTCGGCGAGCACCACCGGCAGCCGGGAACGGTCGATCGGGGCCAGGACCAGCGTCAACTCGTTCTCGGCGGCCTCGCGGTCCGGCCGCGCGGCACCCTCCGCCCGCGCGGCTGCGGCGTGCAGGTCGGCACCGTCGTGCAGTACCGCGGCGACCGCTCGCGCTACCACGGCCCGGCGTGCGAGAGCAGCTTCCAAGGCAGCCCAGCCCGCGTCGGTCCGGACGTGCAGGCGGTCGAGCCGGTTCGCGGTCGCGACCAGGAACAGCCCGCCGAGCACCACGATCGCGGCCGCCGCCACGAGCAGCCACACCAGCGCCGTCACGCGAGCTCCCGCTCCCCCGCCGCGACCAGCCGGGGATCCGCCGCGATGGCCGTTTCGTACACCCGCAGCACCTGGGTGACCACGACCGCCCAGTCGTACGCCGTCACCCGTTCGCCCGCTGCGGCCGCGAGCGACGCCCGGCGCGCCGGGTCGCCGAGCAGTTCGCGCAGGCCGTCAGCCAGCGAAGCCGGGTCGCCGGTCGTGGTGAGGAGCCCGGCATGGCCGTCGTCGAGCACGCGGCGGAACGAGTCGAGGCCGCTGGCCAGCACTGGAGTGCCCGCGGCCATCGCCTCGGTCAGGATCATCCCGAAGCTCTCGCCACCCGTGTTCGGCGCGCAATAGACGTCCACGCTGCGCAGCGCCCGCGCCTTCGTCTCGTCGTCGACCTGGCCCAGCAGTTCGATGTGCGGCCACAGCCGCGGCCCGGCCATCCGCCGCAGCTGCTCCGGCTCGCCGCGGCCGACCACGAGCAGCCGCAGGTCCTCGAACTCCGGCAGCAGCCGTCGCGCGGCCTCCAGCAGCACGTCCATGCCCTTGCGCGGTTCGGTGAACCGCCCGACGAACCCGATCGTGCCGCCCGCGCGCGGGTAACCGTCCAGCGGCAGCGCCCGGGAGAAGAACTCGACGTCGACGCCGTTCGGGATCTCGACCGCGTCGCCGCCCGCGTGCTCCACCTGTACCCGCCTGGCCAGCGCGGACACCGCGATCCGCGCGGTGATCTTCTCCAGCAGCGGACGCAGCACCGGCTGGAACGCCGCCAGCGTCCGCGAGCGCGTCGTCGCTGTGTGGAAGGTGGCCACGATCGGCCCGTCCGCGACCTTCAGCGCCAGCAGCGACAGGCTCGGCGCGGCCGGCTCGTGCAGGTGCAGCACGTCGAAGCCGTTGTCCCGGATCCACCGCCGCACCCGGGCGTAGGAGACCGGCCCGAACTGCAGCCGCGCGACCGAGCCGTTGTACGGGATCCCCAGCGCTTTGCCCGCCGGGTGCACGAAATCCGGCAGCTGCGCGTCCTCGTCCGCCGGAGCCAGCACCGACACCCGGTGCCCGCGCTCGAGCAGCGCCCGCGCCAGGTCGATCACGTGCCCCTGGACCCCGCCGGGAACGTCGAACGAATACGGGCACACGATCCCGATCTTCAACCCGCGCGCCACCCGGGTCAGCTCGCTTCTTCCAGCGGCTTGGGCTCCTTTGCCGCGGCGTCGGCGGGCCAGAACGGCTGCAGCATGTGCCAGTCGGCCGGATGCGCGGCGATGTCGCCGGCGAACACGTCGGCCAGCGCCTGGGTCGCGGCGGGCACCTCGGCCCGCTGCGTGACGCGGATGCGCGGGTGGATCCGGATCTCCCAGCCGTCCTCGGTGAACCAGCAGCCGGTCGGCAGCAGCGCGGCGCCGGTGGTGGCGGCGAGCCGCGCCGGGCCGGGCGGCAGGTGCGTCTGCTCGCCGAAGAAGCGCACCGGGATCCCGGACGACGTCAGGTCCCGGTCCCCCAGCAGGACCACCACCTTGTTCTCGCGCAGCCGCCGCAGCAGCAGCCGCATCGCCGCGCTATCGCCGGTCAGCGGCACGATCTCGAAGCCGAGCGATTCCCGGAACGACACGAACCGGCGGTACAGCGATTCGGGCTTGAGCCGCTCCGCGACCGTGGTGAAGGCGCCCGCGTAGCTGGCGAGCCAGACGCCCGCGATGTCCCAGTTCCCGCTGTGCGGCAGCGTCATCACCGCGCCGTTGCCCTCGGCGAGCGCCGCGTCGATGTTCTCCGCGCCGGTCACCGTCACCTGTTTCGCGACCGCCGCGTGGTCCATCGCCGGGAGCCGGAACGTCTCGAACCAGTACCGCGCGTACGACCGCATCGCGCGCCGGACCAGCTCGTCCAGCTCCGCCTCCCCGGCCTGCGGCACCACCCGGGCGAGGTTCGCGCGCAGCTGCCGCACACCCCCGCCGCCGCGCCGGGCGGCCATGTCGGCGCCGAAGGCGAACGTCGCCGACCCGAACGACTCCGGCAGCCGCCGGACGAGCCGCCAGCCCGTCGCGTAGCCGAATTCGCTGAGCCGCTGGGACAGTGTGCTCACGGTTGCGCCCCGCCCGCCGATGAGTCGGCCTGTTTCGCCGCGACCGCCCGCGCCGCGCTCGCCACCGCCGCCGCCCGCTGCAGCAGCGTGATCACCGACAGCACGGCGAGCAGCCACAGCGTGATCTCGACGGTGTAAGGCACGCCCAAGCCGTGCAGCCCGGTGCCGACGAGGGCGATGATGAGCCGCTCCGCGCGTTCCACCAGCCCGCCGTCGGCTTCGAGGCCGGACGCTTCGGCGCGCGCCTTCACGTAGGAAATGACCTGGGCCAGCACGAGACAGATCAGCGCGGCGGCCGCGGCCCGATTGTTGTGGTCCTGCACGAAGCACCACCACGCGATCGCGGCGAACAGCGCGCCGTCGACCAGCCGGTCGCAGGTCGCGTCGAGCACCGCGCCGAAGGGCGTGCCGTACCCGCGGGCGCGGGCCATCGCGCCGTCGAGCAGGTCGAGCATCGCGAAGCCCCACACGGTGAAGGTGCCCCACAGCAGCATCCCCTGCGGGAAGAAGACCAGTGCGCACGCGACAGCGCCCGCGGTGCCGAGCACGGTCATCGCGTTCGGGGTCAGTCCGGCGCGGACCAGGGTGGCGCCGATCGGGTCCGTCACGCGGGAGACCGAGGCACGGGCGAAAATGTTGAGCATCTTCCTCGTCTGTGCACCTGATTCGGGGGCGGGTGGGCGACGAAAGCCTATCGACCCCGCTCACCGGACCGGACGTGCCCGCCCGCGACCCGCCGGAACGTCAGCCGGATTTCGGCAGTTCGACGACCGGCGCGGCGAATTCCGCGGCGTCTTCGGCCTCCCGGACGGCCTGGCACTTGGGCCGCAACCCGGCCAGGATCGCCTCGGAAATCTCGCCGAGCTGACGCACCTGCTCGGCGCTCAACTGGTCGAACAGCGTCTCCCGGACCGCCTCGACATGCCCGGGCGCGGCCTCTTCGAGCGCGGCGAGCCCGGAGTCGGTGAGCACCGCCCACGACCCGCGCTTGTCCGTGGGGCACGACTCGCGCTGGACCCAGCCCTTGGCCTCCAGCCGCGCCACCGCGTGCGACAGCCTGCTGCGCGACGAACCGCGCACCGACGCGAGTTCGCTCATCCGCAGCCGCCGTCCGTCCGCTTCGGACAGCGCGACGAGCACCTCGTAGTACGTGTGCGGCATGCCCGACTCGTGCTGCAGCTGTCCTTCGAGGTGGGCGTGCAGCAGCGAGCTGGCCTGGGCGTAGGAGCGCCAGACCCGCTGCTCGTCGTCGGTCAGCCAGCGTGGTTCGGACATATCGTCATCATACGCTGGTTGAGCACTCAATTACCGCGGCGCGACGGGCCTCACCACGCGCCCGCGAGCAGGTCGCGGGTTTCGCCCAGCAGCTGCGGCAGCACCTTCGTGTGGCCGATCACCGGCATGAAGTTCGCGTCGCCGCCCCAGCGCGGCACCAGGTGCTGGTGCAGGTGCGCGGCGATGCCCGCCCCGGCGATCACGCCCTGGTTCATCCCGATGTTGAACCCGTGCGCCGCCGACACCGCCCGGATCACGCCCATCGCGTGCTGCGTGAACTCGGCCAGCTCGCGCGTCTCCTCAGGCGTGAGGTCGGGGTAGTCCGCGACGTGCCGGTACGGGACCACCATCAGGTGCCCCGGGTTGTACGGGTACAGGTTCAGCACCGCGAACACGGTTTCGCCGCGCGCGACGATCAGCGCGCGCTTGTCGTCGCCGAGCCCGGGCAGGCGGCAGAACGGACAGCCTTCGGGCTCCTCGCCCTCGGGCTTGTCCTGGCCGCGGATGTAGGCCATCCGGTGCGGGGTCCACAGCCGCTGCAGCGCGTCCGGGACCCCGACCCCGTCCTGTTCGACGAGTTCCGGCTCGGTCACTTCAGGATCTTCTCCACGGCCTCGGCCGACGGCGACGCGTTCTCCCGGCGCTCGATCCATTCGGCGATCGCCTCGACCGCCTGGTCCACCGGGACGCCGTTGATCTGGCCGCCGTCGCGGAACCGGAACGACACCGCGCCCGCCTCCGCGTCCTTCGCGCCGGCCAGCAGCAGGAACGGCACCTTCTGCGTGGTGTGCGTGCGGATCTTCTTCTGCATCCGGTCGTCGCTCGCGTCGACCTCGACGCGGATCCCCTTGGCGCGCAACGCCTTCTCCACGCCGCGCAGGTACTCGACCTGGTCGGCGGTGATCGGGATGGCGACCGTCTGCACCGGCGACAGCCACGCCGGGAACGCGCCCGCGTAGTGCTCGGTCAGCACGCCGAAGAACCGCTCGATCGACCCGAACAGCGCGCGGTGGATCATGATCGGCCGCTGGCGGCTGCCGTCGGACGCGGTGTACTCGAGGCCGAAGCGCTTGTTCTGGTTGAAGTCCAGCTGGATGGTCGACATCTGCCAGGTGCGGCCGATCGCGTCCTTCGCCTGCACCGAGATCTTCGGGCCGTAGAAGGCCGCGCCGCCCGGGTCCGGCACCAGTTCGAGGCCGGAGTCGACGGCGGCCTGGCGCAGCGTCTCGGTGGCCTCCTCCCACTCCCAGTCCTCGCCGATGAACTTGTCCGAGTCCCCGCGGGTGGACAGTTCGAGGTAGAAGTCGGACAGGCCGTAGTCGGCCAGCAGGTCCAGCACGAACTTGAGCAGCGACCGCAGCTCGGACGGCATCTGCTCCTTGGTGCAGTAGATGTGCGAGTCGTCCATCGTCAGGCCGCGCACGCGGGTGAGGCCGTGCACGACGCCGGACTTCTCGTAGCGGTAGACGGTGCCGAACTCGAACAGCCGCAACGGCAGTTCGCGGTAGGACCGCCCGCGCGAGCGGAAGATCAGGTTGTGCATCGGGCAGTTCATGGCCTTGAGGTAGTAGTCCTCTTCCTCGAACTGCACCGGCGGGAACATGGTGTCCGCGTAGTACGGCAGGTGCCCGGAGGTGTGGAACAGGTCGCCCTTGGAGATGTGCGGCGTGTTCACGAACTCGTAGCCGGCCTCCTCGTGCCTGCGGCGCGAGTAGTTCTCCAGCTCGCGGCGGATGATGCCGCCCTTGGGGTGGAACACCGGCAGCCCGGAGCCGATCTCCTCGGGGAAGGAGAACAGGTCCAGCTCCGCGCCGAGCTTGCGGTGGTCGCGGCGCTCCGCCTCGGCGATGCGCTCGAGGTGGGCGTCCTGCGCCTCGGCCGATTCCCACGCGGTGCCGTAGATCCGTTGCAGCTGCGGGTTTTTCTCGCTGCCGCGCCAGTACGCGGCGGCCACCCGGGTGAGCTTGAAGGCCGGGATGAACTTGGTGGTGGGCACGTGCGGGCCGCGGCAGAGGTCGCTCCACACGCGTTCCTTGGTGCGCGGGTCGAGGTTGTCGTAGATCGTCAGCTCGCCGCCGCCGACCTCCATCACCTCGGTGGTGTCCACATCGGACTTGATGTCCACCAGCTCGAGCTTGAACGGCTCGTCCTTGAGCTCTTCCTTGGCTTCGTCGACGGAGTCGAAGACGCGGCGCGAGAACTGCTGCGCGCCCTTGACGATCTGCTTCATCCGCTTCTCGAGCTTCTGCAGATCCTCGGGCGTGAACGGCTTTTCGACGGCGAAGTCGTAGTAGAAGCCGTCGCGCACCGGCGGGCCGATGCCGAGCTTGGCGTCCGGGAATTCCTGCTGAACGGCCTGGGCGAGCACGTGCGCGGCGGAGTGCCGGATCACGCTGCGGCCGTCCTCGGTGTTCGCCGCGACCGCTTCGACCAGCGCCTCGGCTTCCGGGCTCCACGCGAGGTCGCGGAGCTTCCCGTCGGCGTCGCGCACGACGACGATCGTGTCCGGGCCCTTGGTGGGCAGCCCGGCTTCGCGCACCGCGGCGCCCGCCGTAGTGCCCGCCGGCACCACCACGCGCGGGGCGGGTACGGCGGCTACTGACGACGGCTGGGACACGATCGGGCTCCTTCGGGAGAAGTGACTGAAACGGCTTCCGCTGATGCTAGTCGGCGGCGACGAACCCGATTCGACCGCCGTCAGCCAACACTGCCCGCGGACGCCGGAAGGCCGCCCCGGGCGTGCGGGGCGGCCTTCCGGCGGCGAAAGAAGGGTCAGAGCGTGTCGACGACCTGGTCGAAGTCGAGCCGCGGCAGGCGGTCGTACCACGGGCTCTCGCCCGGCTTGCCGACGTTCACCACGACGAGCGAACGCCAGTTGTTGCCGGAGAAGAACTCCTTGTCCACGCCCGCGGCGTCGAAGCCGGTCATCGGCCCCGCGGCCAGTCCGGCGGCGCGCACGCCGATGATGAAGTAGCCGACCTGCAGCAGCGAGTTCAGCTTGGAGAACTCGACGCGGCCGGACTCCTCGGCGAACATGTCCTTCACGCCGGGGTTGTGCGGGAAGGTCTGCGGGATGTTCTCGTGGAAGTCGACGTCCGCGGCCAGGATCACGGTCAGCGGCGCGGCTTCGGTCTTGGCGCGGTTGCCCTCGGCCATGTGCGGCAGGAGGCGCTGCTTCGCCTCGTCGCTGCGGATCACCAGCGCGCGCAGCGGCTGGGTGTTCATCGAGGTCGGGGCCCACTTGACGAGGTCGTAGATCGCGCGGACCTGCTCGTCGGTCACCGGCTCGGTGCTGAAGTTGTTGGCCGTGCGCGCTTCGCGGAACAGCAGGTCCTGCACCTCGGCGGGCACCTGCAGCTGCTCGGACTCTGCGAAAGTAGTCATCGGTTCGGCGTTCCTTCCCGTGCTGTCGCCTACGCACGGCACCAACATGGTTGAACGCTTGACTATTTCTCGTCCGGCGCGGTTGTGACTCAGCGCACGGGCGACGGCCGCCGGTCCGCGCGGGACCGACGGCCGCCGTCAGCGGAATTCTCGCAGGTCAGTAGGCGCCCTGCCCGGCCAGCACGGCGCGGAAGGTCTTCCAGAGGATCACCAGGTCGAGAGCCAGCGACCAGTCCTCGACGTAGCGCAGGTCGAGCCGGATGCTCTCGTCCCACGACAGATCGCTGCGCCCGCTCACCTGCCACAGCCCGGTCAGCCCCGGCTTCACCAGCAGCCTGCGGCGCGCGGCCGGGGCGTACGTCGCCGTCTCCTCCGGCAGCGGCGGCCGCGGCCCGACCAGTGACATCCGTCCCGCGACGACGTTGAACAACTGCGGCAATTCGTCGAGCGAATACCGGCGCAGCAACCCGCCGACCTTCGTGACCCGCGGGTCCTTCTTCATCTTGAACAGCGGCCCCGCACCCTCGTTCGCCGTCTCCAGGTCGTGCCGGATCAGGTGCGCGTTCACGACCATGGTGCGGAATTTGAGCATCGTGAAGGCTTCGCCGTCCTTGCCGATGCGCCGCTGCCGGTAGATCACCGGACCCCGGTCGCCCGCCTTCACCGCTACCGCGATCGCCAGCAGCAGCGGCGAAAACAGCGCGAGCAGCAACGCCGCGCCGCAGCGGTCGACGACCTCTTTGACGAAACGGCGCCCGCCGGTGAACGCGGGCGCGGTGACCCGCAGCAGCGGCATGCCCAGCACTCCGCTGACGTTCAGCCGCGGCCCGGCGACCTCCATCAGCATCGGCGCGACGACCATTTCCGACGACGTGCCCTCGAGATCCCAGGCAAGCCGCTGCAGACGCTCCGGATTCCAGTACTGATCGGCCGTGATGGCGACTACCCGGTACCCGCCGCGGCGCACGTGCCGGGAAAGCTCTTCGAGCCGCCCGACGACCGGAACGCCCTCGATCTCGCCGTGCCCGGTGGACGTGCAGACCGCCTCGACCCGCCACCCGACGTGCGCTTCGGTCCGGGTCCGCCTGATGAGGTCGGCGACGGTTTCCGCGTCGCCCGCCGCCATCACCGGCAGCAGGCACAGCCCGCGCCGCCGTCTCCGGTGCAGGATCTGCCGGAGCACATAGCGCTGGGGAAACAACACCAATGCGACGGCCGGGACGACGAAAAACACCCAAGGCTGCACTTCGAGCGCACCGAACAACAATCCGCCGAACGCGACCAGCACGGCCGCAGTAATCAGCGCCCGGCCCAGCGTCCGGTACTCCTCGGGGCCCTCCCCCAGCACCCGCGCGCTCCAGGCCCGGCTGACCGGAAGGGCGCACAGGATCGCGAAAGCGGTGCCGAACGCGTGCATATCGTGCGGAGCGACGCGGTCGATGATGAACGCGCTGATCGCGATCACCACGCAGGCCGCGACGAGATCCGACGCGATCACGGTCCGGCGGTACCGTTTCTCCCATTCCGCGGCGTGCGTTTTCGGCGGATCTCCTTCCGCCGGACAGACCGTCGCCGGGTCAAGCCGGTCGTCGGCGGCACGGCCGGGCGGCGGGGCCGCCACGTCGACCGGCGGTGCGGGGACCGCCCTGAGGTCGACTCTCGGCAGCGCCATGCCGTCCGCGGGCCAAGGCCGCACCGGTTCTTCCATCAGTCCTCCCGCGCTACGCAAGCTCCCCGGACCTGATCGCCACCAGCACACTGAGTCAGGACCGTCAATCACAATCAGTGATCATGAGACGGTTCGGCCCACTGTCGCCGAAGGTGTGACACTCGCCAAGGTATCGGGTGGTCAGCGAGCGGTGTTACAGAGATTTCCCAGCCACGGCCTGCGAGTCTTCCCCGTCAAGAAGCACCGGGAAGATAACGGGAATGTCACGATGGGTCACGCTGACTCGGCAACCGAAACTACTCGCAGTAGTCAAGTTTCCCACTACCTACACCGAACGGCCCAGCAGGCCCGCAGCCGATTCAGCTCCCCCGCGCGGGTCACCGGCCGCGGGCCAACCCGCTCCAACCGCCGTTCGGGCACAAGCTCTGCGCCGACTCGCCGATTTCCTTTGCCCGCAATGCAATCCGCTCCGAAATGCGCAGGACGTCCGGTCTTCGACCATTCGGGTGGTCTGAACCATTCTCCGCGCGCTCTCCGCCGCGCCGGGAACCCTCCCCGCACATTTCTCCCGGATTAGCCCGGCACCCGCCTTCGCGGCGGGGCCAGGTCCACACTGGACACTCGAAAAGCGCAGGTCTTCGCTCATGCCGTCGGCGGTGCCGCGGCCGTCGCGTTGAGCGCGGTCACCACGGCTTGCTCCTCGAAGTCGAAGTGCGCCTCCAGTTCACCGGCGAGCCGCTCCAGTTCGGTCCGCAGCCGCACCGGGTCGGATTCGCCCGGGACGAAGCCGTCGACCAGCTCCCGGATCAAGTCCCGCAGCCGCGCCACCACGTGATGCTGCTCGGCGAGCTGCGCGATGGCCGGGGCGAGCGCCGGGAACCGCGCCGCCAGCGAGGGGAACACCACCGAGTCCTCGCCGACGTGATGGCGGCGCAGCGCGGTGCAGAAGCTGAGACAGTGCGTGCGCATCTCCTGAGCCAAGTCCGGTTTCGGCCGGACAATCGCGGTCGCACGGCCGTTGACCAAGCCGTCCGCCTGCTCGCGCAGCGTCCGCAACTCGCTGCGAAACCATTGGTGCACTTCGACGAGCCAATCCCCCATTCCTTTGACGCGCTCGTCGATCCGATGCAATACGACCACCGGAATCTCACGGGTCGTCTTCGCCTGATAATCGCCGTAGCCCGGAGCTTCGGCGACCACTTGCGCGAAAAGCTTCTCGTACGCGGCTCCCCGCGGAATGGCCGCCATCGCCTGATACGTTTCGCTCCCGGTCTCGACGGTCACCCTCGGATTCCGCCGAATGTTGTGGTACCAGGCGGGATTGCGGTCCGCCCCGTTCGCCGAGGCGACGACCACGCCGTTGCCGTCGATCCGCAGGTAGCCGAGCAGCACCTCCCGGTCCAGGCCGCTCCTCGCGCCGGTCGTCGTCAGCACCGCCAGCGACCATCCCTCGAACATGCCGCTCAGCGCACCGCGGTTCGCGCGGAACTCGGCAATGAGCCAGCGGTGAAAATCGTTGCTCACACAATTCCTTTCGGCTGTTTCCGGAAAGGAGGCATCGAGCACAGGACAGGACGCGAAAAGACCCCGCAGGCACAAGCATGGCGCAGTGATCCGGCTGACGGATCCGCGGAACTGCGAGAGACGGAGAGCCCGATCTCTGTGCTGGCTGGTTAGCCGCTACCTCCATGCGTAGGCCCATACGGGGCGCATGGCTAAGTTAGCACAGCCGCGGATCTTCGCGCGGCTGAATCCTTTCGCCGGGCCGATCGCTCTTATGGACGTGCGGCCACAAGGCCGACGCGTCGAAGGAGGTTCGATGACCGCAGTCATTGTCGCGGTAGTGGTCGTGGCGGTTCTGGTGTGCAGCTGCGTGGTGTTCCTGCGAGCGCGCGGCAGGTCGAAGCGTGGCTGAGCCGTGGCCCGCCGACCAGCTCGTCCTGGCGGCGCAACGCGGCGACGAGGCGTCGATCGCCGTACTGGTGTCCGGCGCGTACCCGCACGTGCGGCGGTTCGCGTTCTCGCTGTGCGCGAGCAGCCAGGACGCCGAGGACGCGGCGCAGGAGGCGATGATCGTCCTGTTCCGCAAGATCGGAACCCTGCGCGCGACGGCCGCGCTCGCGTCGTGGATGTTCCGCATCGTCCGCAACGAGTGCCTGAGCCGGGCGCGGGCCCTGGTGCAACGCGACGAACCGATCCCGGACACCGCGGGCCCGTCCGCCGAGGACGACGTGCTGAGCAGGCTGGAGGTCGAACGCCTGTCCGCCGCCATCGCGTCGCTGCCCGACGACCAGCGCGGGGTGCTGATCATGCGCGACATCCAAGGCCTGCCGGGAAAGACCGTCGCCAAGTCGCTGGGCTTGAGCACCGCCGCGATGAAGTCGCGGCTGCACCGCGCCCGCGCCGCCGTCCGCGCTTGCCTGGATCTCCCGGAGGAAGCCCGATGAGCACGTCGTACGCCAGCAAGTCCCTGCCGGTCCACCTCGCGCGCGGGTTCGTCGGATTCGGCCTGGTCGCCGCGTCGATCGCCTTGGCCCCGGTCGTCGGCTGGATCAGCCTGCTGGCGCTGCCGCTGGGCGTGCTGGCCCTGCGCGGATGCCCGACGTGCTGGGCGATCGGGCTGGCGCAGACCCTGTCGCGTGGGCGTTGGGAACGGACCTGCGAGGACGGGGTGTGCCGGTTGGAACCGGCGCGGGGACGCTGATCCGACCGGCCGAACGCCGCCCGGGACGCGCTCCCCGGGAATGCCGAAGGCCTGCCGACAACGATCGTCGGCAGGCCTTCGGATGGTGGTGGTGGGCGATACTGGGATCGAACCAGTGACCTCTTCGGTGTGAACGAAGCGCTCTCCCGCTGAGCTAATCGCCCGCTCGCGGTGCGAACTCAGCCTACCCCACGACTTTCGGGGGCCTGCAAACGGGTGGTTTGATCCGACTACAGCGCGTCTGCCTGCGAATACCGTCCGAACAACCCCGAGCTAACCAAGGCCTTGCGCGGGCGGGGGCGCGTGCGGCCGTCCGCGACATCCGTGCGACGGTGCTATCGCACAGCGGCCGAACCGCGCAAGATGTACCGGTGGCTCCCCACCGGGCGCCCGCTGAAGGCTGCGCGGCACGGACGGCGACGGACCGGACGGACCTCGGGGCAGACGGTCTCGAACGGGTGATCTCGAGCGCACTCGCGACGGATCCGGGCTCCTGGTGCGTCTCACCGTTGTCCTCGGTCGTCCAGGCCGGGAAGGGAGACGAAGGGTAGGACGATGCGCAACGATCACGTGACGCTCCGCTCGACGGCGGTCTTCGACCTGCTGGCGCCGCGGACCCCGGCGGTTCCGGTGAAGGTGGAGCTGCGCTACGACACCCGCGACCCCTATGCCGTCGTCGCCGCCTTCCGCACCGGGCGGGCCGGCTGGGTCGAATGGGTCTACGCGCGCGACCTGCTGGCCGACGGCCTGCTCGCCGACGCCGGCGACGGGGACGTCCGCATCCGGCCCTCGGTGGAGGACCCGGAATCGGTCCTGATCGAGCTGAACTCGCCGTCCGGGCACGCCATGTTCGAGGCGTCCGCGCAGGAGCTGGCCGATTTCCTGGACCGCACGTACGACGTCGTGCTGCCGGGCAACGAACACCTGTGGGTCGACGTCGACGACGCGCTCACCCACCTGATCCCGAACGATCTGGCCTGATCACCGCCCCGCGATCAGGCCAACAACCCCCCGGTGCCACGCCGGCCGCCGGGGTCGGATATGGTTCTTTCACACCACGGCGACGGGGTGCGGGCTTCCCGCCCGCGACTTCGGAGCCACGGTAGTGCGGACGTAGCGCAGCTGGTAGCGCATCACCTTGCCAAGGTGAGGGTCGCGGGTTCGAATCCCGTCGTCCGCTCGGAGGGCTCAAGCCCCATGCGGTGGAGTGGCCGAGAGGCGAGGCAACGGCCTGCAAAGCCGTGTACACGGGTTCGAATCCCGTCTCCACCTCGCGCGATTAGCTCAGCGGGAGAGCGCTTCCCTGACACGGAAGAGGTCACTGGTTCAATCCCAGTATCGCGCACCAGCGTTGTCCGGAAGCCCTGCTTCTCTTCGGAGAGGCAGGGCTTTCGTCGTTCCCGGGCACCCGCTCAGGACGGGAACAGCGCCGATCCCAGCGGGCGGTGTTCGTCGAAGCCCGGGAGGATCAGGAAGGTTCCGCTCGCCGTGGTGGTCGTGAACGGCAGCAGCGCGTCCGCGGCTTCCATGCTCGCCAGGGTCGCGGTGAACGTGTGCAGGTCGTTCTGGAAGCTCACGAAGAGGAGGCCCGGGGCCGGCGTGTCCATGCTGTAGCTGCGGCGCAGCATGAGCCCGGCCCCGACGACGTTCGCGTGGGCGCGGCGGATGTGGGCGTCGGCGGGGACGAGGTAGCGGCCGTCCGGGGTTTTCGCGCCCAGGTCCGGACCGTCCCCTGTGGAGCCGCCGGACAGAGGGATTCCGGTGTCTCTTCGGCGGCCGAAGACGGATTCCTGTGCGGCTACCGGCAATGCGGCGAAGCGGGTCACGTCCAGCGCCATCCGCCGGACGACGGCGATCGTGCCGCCCGCGACCGGAGGCGGGCCCGGGAGCCATAGGTCCCGTTGCTGCTCGGCGGGAGTGTGCGGGCCGACGATGCCGTCGACGAAGCCCAGGACGTTCCTCGGCGCGGTCAGTCCGGCTGAGACCGGGACGTGCGGTCCGCGTGCGCCGGATTGCCGCCAGCGTTCGCGTACGCCGGGCTTCGCGAGGAGCGCTGCTGCGGCGACGGGCGGGACCAGTGGGTCGCTGGCGCAGATCTGGAGCAGCAGGTCTCCGCCGCGGTCGGACGGTGCGATCGTCTCGTGCGCGGCGGGTGGGAGGTCTTTCGCGCCGGGCAGTTGTGGATCGCGGGTCTGGACCAGTCTCGGACCGACGCCGACTGTCACGGTCAGGTCGCCCGGGGGCAGGCCCAGGAGGCGGGCGTCCGTTCCAGCGGTCAAAGCCATGATGCTGCGGCCTAATTCGGCGAGAATTGGCCCTGGCGCAACGGAAACATCTGCGGTGACGACCAGCAGATGCGATTGCGGCTGTTGCGGCGTGGTGATCCCGGCTTGGTGCATGCCGGTGGGCGGGATCGGGCCGGGCCGGGTCTCGGCGGAGTCGGGTGCGGAGGCGGCGTGGCAGCCAGCGGCGAGCCCGGCGGTCACCGCGGCCCCGAGAAAAGCGCGGCGGGAAGGGCGGCGCTCAGCGGAATTCACGACGGGCAGCGTGACAGATTCCGGTGCGCCAGGCGAATTCGGCTCGGCAAAACGGGTGTCTCGTCAGGCGGTGGGATGCGAAGCGGCTCCGACAAAGCGGCCGGGTTATCTCCTGCCGGATGCACGCGTCACAACGGCCCCCACGCCCGGCTAGGTGGAGCGCCGCCAAACTCACGACCCGCGACGACGGCCCTGCTCTCCTGGTTCGCTGCACCGGTCTGCAAAGGCCGCGGCGTCCACGTGCGAATCCAGCGGGACAGCGCCAAAGCGTGCCGCTCCCCTGCGGCCTGCCGACCGCGGCACGCACCAACCAAGCGCACGACCGCCAACCCGGCCAACAATCACCCCAACGGAATCCGGCTCTCGTGCCAGACTGGGCGGATGCGTTTTCCCGCCATGGTGGCGATCCTGGGGCTTTCCGCCGCGCTGGTCAGCGGTTGTGGTTCTTCCTCCGCCGAGGGTCATCGGCCGGACGGGGCGGGGGTGACCATTCGCGTCCCCGCTGACGCGCCGACTATCTCCGCCGCCGTTTCCCTGGCGCAGTCCGGGGATCTCGTGCTTGTCGCGCCTGGGGAATACCACGAAACGGTGAAAATCACGACGCCGAAGGTCACGCTGCGCGGCGAAGTGCGGGAGCGGGTGGTCGTCGACGGGCAGCTGAAGCGGGACAACGGCGTCGTCGTGTCCGCGCCGGGCGTCGCGGTGGAGAACCTGACCGTCCGGAATCACACGCAGAACGGCGTCCTCGTCACGGGTTCGGTCAAGGCCGCCGACGGGCTGCCGGGGCACGGGGGCGGTTACGACACCGGTGACGAGCCGATCCGGTTCCTCAGCTCGTTCCTGGTCTCGCACGTCACCGCCACCCGCAACGGTCTCTACGGAATCTATGCGTTTTCCGCACAGAACGGGGTGATCGAGCAGTCGTACACGTCCGGCGGCGCCGATTCCGGAATCTATGTCGGCCAATGCAAACCGTGCCGGACGGTCGTGCGGGACAACGTCGCGGAGCTCAACGCGGTCGGGTACGAGGGCACGAACGCCAGCGGCGAGATGTACGTCGTCGGCAACCGGTTCAGCGGGAACCGGGTCGGGCTGACCACCAACTCCGACCACCAGGAGAAGCTGTTGCCCCAGCAGGATTCCGTGGTCGCCGGGAACCTGGTCGCGGCCAACGGTCAGGCGGCGACGCCCGAGCAGGCCGACGGCGGCTGGGGCATCGGGATCGGCATCGACGGCGGCAGCGGCAACCAGGTGCTGCGCAACCGGATCGCCGGGAACGCGAACGCCGGGCTTGTGCTCACCGCGACCCAGGACGTGCCGCCGAAGGGCAACCGGATCGTCGGCGACGTCTTCGCGGCGAATGGCCTCGACGTCGGCTGGACGTTCCCCGGTCCGACGAAGGGCAGCGGAAACTGCGTTGATTCCGGGGCGCTGCACACGATTCCGGAGGGATTGGCGGTGAATGCCGCTTGCCCCACAACAGCGGACTCCCCTGCTGGTGCCTGGACCAGGGCGAAACCGCCTGCGGGCATTCCGTTCACGGAGGTCGCGGCACCGCCGCCGCAGCCGCAATTCCCGGATGCGCGCACGGCCGGTCCCACGGTTGTCCCTGCGGTGCCGGGGTTTCCGGACGTCGCGAAAATCCAGGTGCCCGGTGCGTCGTTGCTGGCGGACCGGGCTTCAGCGGCTGCCGCCTAGGGACACCGATCGCAGTGCCGCGATTCCCGCACGCTGACGCCCATCGGCCACGCGGTCGCTCACCACCGCATCCCCGCCGACGGACCGGGCCTCAAGAGCCGCATCCTAAGGAAACGTCAGTTGCCAGCCGGAACCGCAATGAATTCGTGCGTATCGAAATCAATGACAACCGGATTCGTCTCGCCCGGAACCGAAGCCCGCATCCGATACATGACGCCGTCCCCGTCGAGCCAGTACCGGACGGATTCCGCGCTGCCGGGCCGTTCCCGGGAATCCGGACCCGTGAAGACGTCGACCGCGTGCCCGTTCACCCGATCGGACCCTACCCATTCGGCACCGTTCTGCGGGAGCAATTGCGCGTTGTCCGGCCGGTCGCTGCCGAGGCCGAGCAGAATGGCCAAGGACCGGTCCAGCGGACCCGCTGCCGGATTGAGCGGGCGGCCGAACCAGCCGTCGGCGGGCGGGTTCGCCGGGGGCAGGCCGGGGACCGCGGACAGCGGGCGGAGTTCGACGCGGGTGGCGGTCCACCGGATCAGACCATTGCCGGAGTCGTTGCGCCCCTTGCCTTTCAGCACTCCGTAACCGGTCTTGGCGCGGTAATCGGCCGAACCGGTGATCACGAGTTCGCCCGCCGCGCCGGGGACACTGATCGTCACCGCGCGGCCTTGTTTCTGGTAATTGCGGAATCGCGCGATCGCGAGCCGGCTCGCCTCGTCCGCGGTGACCGCGCGCGGGCCGGAACCGGGCGAACTGGCGGCGACATACGAGAATATTCCTGCGCCCAGCACGACTGTCACCGCGAGAGCGACGACGATCCAGCGGCGCGCGATCCGTTTGGCAAGCACAGCGAGTGACCGTAGCAGGGATTTCGATTCACCCGGTCCGTTTATCCCGGTGCCGTACCCGGAAAGGTCGTTTTCTGCTTCACTGTTACAGCTTTGCGGCACGCCGCGCGAATATTCCGCGCAGAGAACGGAGATCCCGCAGTCATGAACAGAGGTGGCAGAAGAACCCGTGGCAGATACCGGCTGACCCGATTAGCCGCCGCTGTCCTGGTGCTGGGCGGCAGCGCGATGACGGTCACCGCCGGCAGCGCCGAGGCCGCGGAAGACGGCACATTGACCGTCCAAGTGCTCCGCGATTTCTTCGGCACCGGCATTATCAACGCCACCATGGACACCCCGCAGCCGGGCATGTCTGTGCTGGTCACCGACCCCGCCGGGCATCAGGTGCGCGGCCGCACGGACGCGGCGGGCAAGGTCGTCGTGGACCCGGCCGCGCCGCTCGCCGGCGGCCGGTATCGCGTCGACGTCTCCGTTCCGGATCCGTATCGCGCGTATTTGCAGGCCGCGCCCGCGTCCACGGAGAAAAACCACTTCGACAGTTTCACGACGTTCGTGGATCTGCGCGAGGCCAAGGACGTTTCGGTGATCACCGGCGTCTGGAACCCGGCCGACCACACCCTCCCCGACGCCCGCTATTACGTGCCGGTGCAAAACCCGGCGGTGAACAGCGACGGCAGCGCACCCGATCCGAACACCCGCGCGCTGGTCGCGTTCGACCGTAATCTCCGCGGCACCTGCCCCGCCGACTCGGCCTGCCCGACCGTGCTGAACACCCAGGCGCAAGTCGGCACCACGTGGGGATTAGCGTACGACAAATACCGCGACCGCATTTTCCAGTCGGCGTTCGCGAAACGCTTCACCACCTACGGTCCCGAAGGCGGCGGCGCGATTTACACGACGCCGCTCGGCGGCGGCGCGCCCAAGCTGTTCGCGAAGGTCCCGGCCGCGGAAATCACCGCCCACGGCGCGGTCGACATGCGCAAGGACGAGCATTTCGTCGACGTCCCCGGCAAGGAAAGCCTCGGCGGGATCGCGCTCACCGAGGACGGCAAGAAGCTGTACGCGATAAGCCTCGTGACCCGGAACCTGCTCAGTTTCGACGCGACCGGAGACACCGCGAAGATCGAAAAGCAGACGCCGATCCCGATGCCGGAATGCGCGAGCCCGGACGATTGGCGGCCGTTCGCGGTCGCGGCGCACGATGCGAAATTGTACGTCGGCGGCGTCTGCTCGGCGGAAAGCACGAAGCGGCGCGAGGACCTGAAAGCCGTGGTCTACACCTACGACGGCACGAAGTTCACGCCCGTGGTCGAGCACCGTCTCGACTATCTCCGCGGCAACGTCATCGCGGGCTTCCAGGACGAGGACATGGACCACTGGAACCCGTGGGACACCTCGTTCGCCTCGTGGGACAAGTTCATCAAGCACGGGCCCGGGATCAACCCGCAGCCGGAACTGGCGAGCCTGGCGTTCACCCGCGACGGCTCGATGATCCTCGGCTTCCGCGACCGGTTCATGGACGTCTTCGGCTCCGGCATCGACCCGCGGCCGGGCCGCACCGGGGTCGCGACCGGCATGTCCGGCGGCGACATCACCATGGCGTGCGCGGCGCCCGGCGGCGGATACGACTGGGAGGGCACCGGGGTCTGCCCGAACCACGGCACGTACGCGACCAACGGCCACGAGCCGGCGGGCACGGTCGAATACTTCCACGGCGACTTCTACGACCCCAACCGCTCCGGCAACGGCCTGCACCAGGAGGCCGCGCAGGGTTCGGTCGCCTACATCCCGCAGCAGCAATGGGTGATCAGCACCGAACTCGACCCGGCGCAGGCGGTCAGTTCGGACGGCGTCGGCTACTACGACGTCGGCACCGGCATCGGGCCGGGGCAGGACAATCCGAAGCACGGGTACGCGTTCGTGGGCCCGGCCAACAGCTTCGGCAAGGCGGGCGGGCTCGGCGACATCGCCTACCAGGCGGCGAACGCGCCGATCCAGATCGGCAACCTCGTCTGGTTCGACGGCGACCACAACGGCATCCAGGACCCGAACCGCACCGACGAGGTCCCGCTCGCCAAGGCGACGGTGAATCTGCTCGACGTCGACGGCAAGAAGGTCGCCACCACGCAGACCGACAAGGCGGGCGAGTACTACTTCGGCGGCGTCGGCGCGGAGTACCAGCTGAAGCCCGGCGAGAAGTACACCGTGCAGTTCGACGTCTGCACCGCGGCCACGGACAACGTGCCCGGGACGCCGCCGGCGACCGACTTGCGGTTCACGCTCCCGACCGCCGGCCCGGACCGGGCGCACGACTCGAACGTCGTGCCGCCCAAGACCGGACGGCTCTGCAACGGCTACGCGCCGGTGACCGCTCCCGCCCAGGCGGGCGGGGTCGACCACACCATCGACGCCGGGGTCTACCTGCCCGCGCCGCCCGGTCCGCCCACGTCGTCGGCTCCCCCGGCGACGAGCCCGAACCCGGCGGTTCCCCCGGTGGCCCATCCGCCTGCTTCGGGCGCGACGGACACGGATTCCCTTGCCTCGACCGGGATCCCGCTGCTTCCGATGCTGCTGATCCTCGGCGGAGCCCTTCTTGCCGGAGGCACCGGCTTCCTGGTGGCGAGCCGGAGAAGGCGGTTCAGGCGGCAGTGATCGCCACGGTGGCCGAGGTCCGCGACGCGCGGGCCTCGGCCACCGTTATCGCGCCAGCCAGTCCGCGAGGTCTGCCACCACCGCTGGGTCGACGTGCTGCGGTCGCTGGTAACTGTCCGGTGTGGACGGTCCGGTGCCGGGGAAGAACTCGTGGTCGTCCGCTGGATAGACGCGAATGTCCACCGCCGGTCCAGCCAGTCCGTTCTGCCATCGGGACAGGTCGTCCTCGACGGTGACCTGATAATCCCGGCCGCCCTGCATCAGAAACATCGGCACCGCCAGCGACGCGGCGGTCGCGACCGGGTCGTACTCGCGCAGCTCCAGCCAGTACGACCCGGGATAGCCGAACAGCAACCCGACCCCCGGCGCGGACGGCGACAACGCCGGATCGGCGACCGCCGCGGCCTGCCGGGTGATCGGTTCGACGAGCGCCGCGACCTTGGCGTCCAGCGCAGCCAGATGCCGGACCACTCGGACAGCGGCTTCCTGCATCGGCTCGGCATCAGCCGCCAGGAGAACCAGCCCCGCGATCGACGGCTCGGCGATCGCCACCAGCGGCGCAATCTTCCCGCCCATGCTGTGCCCGGCCACGAACACGCGCGCGGCGTCGACACTGTCCTGCGCTTGCAGAAGCCGGACGGCCGCGACAGCATGCGGCACGTATTCCGCGGACATCGTGAACCCGGGCGCGCTGGCCAGCTCGGGATGGGCGTGCGTCACCTTGTCGAAGCGCAGCACCGCCACGCCCCGGGAAGCCAAGCCCCACGCGAGATCCTTGAGCGGCTTGTTCGGCCCGGCCGTCTCGTCGCGGTCGAAAATCCCGCCGCCGCTGAGCAGGACCACGCCCGGCCACGGCCCCTCCCCTCGCGGCACGGTCAGCGTTCCGGGCACCGAATGGGGTTCCGCGGAAAGAACGACGTCCTGTTCGACGAACGCCGCTCCATCCGCATAGGACGGTTTGGTCCATCCCACGGCGGCAGCAAGCCGAAGCCCCGCAACGGTTCCCGCCGCGTCGACCGACATCACCACGAGAAACCCGCCCCGCGCGCACATGACCGGCACCTGCACCCGGGTCAGCCCAGGACCCGCTGGCTCAGCAACCGGTTCTCCCAGCGCGGCCACCGGACCGTGCTCACCGGTTTGTGCAGTCCACGCGGCTTCCAGCGCCGCGCCGGACACCGCCGCCCGCAACTCCGCCGAGAACCGCGTCGCGATCTCGCCGAACCGCCCGTCTCGCGCCTGCTCGACGACAGCCGTCGCCACCTCGCTCGGATTCATCCCGACCCCCATCGTTCTCACGTTATGCGAATGGTAGCACTGTGTGAGACCATTCGGGGGTGGACGTGTTGACTCTCCTGGGACATCCGGTACGACTGCGGATCGTGCACGCGCTGCGCGGCGACCGGACGCTCACCACCGCACAACTGGGCGCACTGCTCCCGGACGTCTCGAAGGCGACGGTCTACCGGCACGTCGACCTCCTCGCCGACGGCGGGATCCTCGAGGTGGCCGACGAGCAACGCGTGCGCGGCGCGGTCGAGCGCACCTACCGGCTGCGCAAGGAAAACGCGTCGATCGACCAGGACGCGATCGCGCAACTGACCCCGGACGACCACCGTCGCGGATTCGCCGCCGCGACTGCCGCGCTGGTCGCCGAGTTCGACGCCTACCTCAGCCGGGACCAGGCGAATCCGGTGGAGGATCTCGTCGGCTACCGGCAGCACGCCGTCTGGCTGGACCGCGACGAACTGCTCGCGATGATCGACGGCATGCGGAAAGCCATCGCGCCCATGCTCGCCAACGGGCCCGCGCCGGGGCGCACACGCTACCTGCTCAGCCCGATCCTCTTCCCCAGCGAAGACTGAAACCTCCGCCCAGCACGAGGCCCCTGCCAGGAACTCAAGCAGTGCGACCGTGTCTTGAGATCCGTGAAGGACTCCTTGAGGGAATCTGATTCCCCCAAGGAGTCCTTCACGGACCGCTGCCCGGCTTCCGCTCCCGGGTCCGGGGCTCAGGGCGACCTGCGCTCAACCGGACCGAGCCAGCCGAGCTGCGGAAACACGACGGAAGCGCGTCCGCCTCACAGCCGCGCGAGGCCGGACGGGGGTTTCCGCGGCAAAAGAGATCAGGCCAGCGCGCGCAGCCGCGGCAGCACGTCCTCGGCGAACTGCGACAGGTACCGCTCCTGGTCGTGGCCGGGGCCGTGGAAGACCAGGTGGTTCAGGCCCGCGTCGAGGTACGGCTTGATCTGCGCGACCGCCTCGTCCGGGTCGGAGGCGACGATCCACCGCTTCGCGACCTGCTCGATCGGCAGCTCGTCGGCCAGCCGCTCCATCTCCTCCGCCGACGACACCGTGTGCTTCTGCTCCGCGCTCAGCGACAACGGGGCCCAGAACCGGGTGTTGGCCAGCGCCTTCTCCGGGTCCCGGTCGTAAGACATCTTGATCTCGATCATCCGGTCCACGCCGGACGCGTCGCGCTCACCCGCCGCCGCGCCCTCGGCCATCGCCGGCATCAGCTTGTCGGTGTAGAGCTCCATGCCCTTGCCGGACGTGCAGATCATGCCGTCGCCCGCGCGGCCCGCGTACTTCGCCACCACCGGGCCGCCCGCCGCGATGTACACCGGCACCGGACGCTCCGGCCGGTCGTAGATCTTCGCGTTGACCAGCTGGTAGTAGTCGCCCTCGAAGTCGACGCTGTCCTTGCTCCACAGCTCGCGCATGAGTCGCACCGACTCGCGCAGCCGCGCGAACCGTTCCTTGAACTCCGGCCATTCCCGGCCCGACACCGCGATCTCGTTCAGCGCCTCGCCGGTGCCCGCGCCCAGGATCACGCGATCGCCCGACAGCAGCGCCATCGTCGCGAACGCCTGCGCGATCACCGCCGGGTTGTACCGGAACGTCGGCGTCAGCACGCTGGTCCCGATCAGCACGCGGCTGGTCCGCTCCGCCACCGCGGGCATCCACGCCAGCGCCCACGGCGCGTGCCCGCCCTCGTGGCGCCACGGCAGGAAATGGTCCGACACCCACACCGAGTCCAGCCCCAGCTCCTCGGCCCGCACCGCGAACTCCACCAGCTCGCGAGGCCCGAACTGTTCCGCCGACGCCTTGTACCCGACCTTCAGCTCCACGATCGCCCTTCCCCGTCCGCATGAACCACGCAGGATTCCGTGGCACCGTCAACCGTACCCGGATGGGCCTTGCGCAGACGGGTGTGCTGTCGATCACTCGCCGGGCTAGTTCGTCGCGTTCATCAAGGCGAGCGCCGCGGCCTGGCAGCCCGGTCCTTTCTCCGCGGTGGAGGACCACGAACGCGAGTACTGGTCGAAGTCGTTGCGGGAGTGCGCGTAGGCGGAATCCGCTTGCCTGGCCAGGAAATCCCGGTACGGCGCGTCGGGTGTCGCGGCGTCCAGTTCGGACAGACCGCGGACGAGCCCGGCCTTGAAGTACGACCCGTCGTCGCCGCAGCTGCTGCCCTCGCCGGGGTCGTGGACGATGCCGTCGGAGCCGGTGAAAAACGACCCGGTGCGCGTTGTCGAGTCGGCGACCGAACGGGCGGTGCCGATCAGGCCCTGGTCGCCGGTGACCTTGGCCAATGCGGTGAGGCCGGAGACGAATACGCCCTGGTTGTAGGTGTAGCGCTGGCCGACGGCGGCGCAACTGGCGCCGTCGATGCCGTCCACGACGAGGCCGTCGGAGCCGATGAGTCCCTTGCCGCGGAACCAATCCCAGCCTTGCCGCGCCCGCGTCCGGTAGGTCGCGTCGCCGGTGCGGTCCGCGATGGTGGCGTTGACCTGGATGTACAGGCTGTTGGAGATGGACGCCTTGTACGTCAGGCCTTCTTTCCACCGGATGCCGCCGCCGCAGTCGCCGGTCCAGAAGGTCTGCATGTGGTCGGCGTCGGCCTTGGCGGTGGCGAGGTAGCGCTGCTCGCCGGTGCGGTCGTAGGCGTCGAGCCACGCCATCGCCCACCAGCCGGTGTCGTCGGAGAACTCGTTGCGGAACTGCCCGCGGCCGGCGTTGACGTTCTTGTCGTACGTCGTGGCCATCGCGTAGTCGTAGCTGGCCATCCGGCTGACCGACGCGTTGCGGATCACCGCGGCCAGCGACACGGCGCTCCCCCAGCCGCCGCCGTTGCGGAAGTAGCCGGTGCCGTTGTCGTAGAGCGCCATCAACGCGGTCGCCGCCGCCTGCGAGCGGTTCGCCGCGTTCCAGCGGGTGCGCGCCCAAGGCGTGCAAGCGATCCGGCCGGTGTCGACCGCGCTGCCGCACGCGCGCAGGGCGCCGACGCCGCGAGTGTTCCAGTCGTCGTTGTTGTACATCTGGGTGCGCCAGCCGCCGACTCCCGACGGCGCGGTGGTCCGGCCCAGCTGTGCGCCGCCGTCCCAGGTAGCGCCGCCGTCGAAGGACCGGTCGAGCCACACCTGGTCGCCCGGGCGCGAGTGGTCGACGACCGCCCAGCCCATCGGGTCGCCGTCGGCGAAGTGCAACTGGAGGACGCGGTCGTCGAGCGGCGCGGTGACCGCGATCCGGTCGCCGGACGCCTGGTCGGCGGCACGGTCGTCGCAGTATTTGTTGCACACCACGATATTCGCCGCCGGCTGTGGCTCCGGTGTTTTCGCCTGGACCGGCACCAGCGCCGACATCGTTGTCAAGACCGCCGTGAGCATGACCCGCACCGCTGCCTCCTCGGATCCCCGCCCTGTCCCCAGAACGAAGATCCCCGCGAGGCGCGGTGCGGGTCAACGAATGACAAAGACTTGGCGCGCGAATAGGCCGGATGCCTTGCGCGCTGGGCTATTCCGCGCTCACGCCCTCGAGATCCCCGGCCTCCACGACCTGGCGGACCTCGACCTCGACCTCATCGAACAGGTCCGCGTACTGTCGCGCGTACTCGACCGCCTGGGCCAGGTCCGCGGCGTTGACCAGGGCGAACCCGCCGATGACCTCCTTGGTCTCGGTGAACGGCCCGTCCGTCGCGGTCGGGTTCGCGCCGCGCGGCTTGCGGACGATCGAGCCCCTCTCCGACGGGTGCACGCCCTCGGCGGCGATCAGAATGCCGCGTTCGGTCCAGTCCTGGATGAACGCGCCGATTTTCTCCATGAACTCGGGGCTCGGGTTCCAGGCCTCGGGGGCGCTCTCGTCAAGCCGGTGCATCAGCAGGAAACGCATTGCCCGCTCCTCGGGGTCGGTGGCCGGTTCCGTCCGGCCGTCGCATCCTCGTCGAACGGGCCGGCGCGACATCGACACCTCGCCGAGTTTTCGTTCAGCAGCGATGCGACGGCGACCTTCGGGGCCGGGCGACCCAGGCCGCGACGCCCGCGGCGAGGGTCACGGAGGTCACCGCGACGCCGGCGATCGGGCTGTTCATCAGCACGAGGCCGGTGAGGAACGCGGTCCCGGCGAGGAGGAGCAACGCCATCCGGAGCGTGGACGCCCAGGTGACGACGAAGTCCGCCGCACGGGTGGCCCAGGGATCGCGGGTGTCGGGCTTGCGGTGGCGGCCGTGCTTGCGGCGGGCGAGAACCCGGTGCGCGGAGGCGAGCATCTCGTCCCGCGTGGCGATCCGGCGGGGCGGACGGGAGAAGGGATCCCAGTCGACCACTACGCGGACGCGGCTCGGGTGGTCGGGATCGGGGTGCTGGGGGTCTGCGGGGCGGGGCGGTTCGGGTGCGTTGATCGCGGCCGAATCGGGCTTGACCGCATCACTCGCGGCTCCATCGCCCAGCCGAGCCAACTCCGCTGCGCCGCTCGCAGCCGAGTCGGGCTTGGCCACATTGCTCGCTGCCGCAGCGCCTCGCTGTGTCCCCTCGGCAGGCTGGGCCGCCTTCTCCCGCTTCGCCGCACCGCGCGTTCTCGGAGCAGGCTCCGGTTCGCACTCGCGGCCCAACTGCCGCGGCTGAGGCGCCCGGACCAGCACTGCGCTTTCCCCCGGCTCGGGCGGCGTGCCGGTCTGACGCGGCTGCCCGGTTCGGAGCGGCTGGTCGGCGAGGCAGGGAACCACCGTCATGAGGTCGTCATCCCTTTCTCTTCCGGCCGGCGGACCGGTTCCGACGGCTGTCCGGATCCCGGCCGTTCGTGCGGCGCGCGCCCCGGATGGGCTCATCCTGGCGAAGACGGTGCGTCACCGACCAGTTCTACTGGCAGTGTCGCGGTGAACGGTCCCTCAGCGTCGCCCAACGGTTCGAGTGAAGGTTTTCGCTACTCTTCGCTGTCACCGATTCGACACCCGGCGGCCACTCCCTCGACGGCTTGTCCAGACCTCGTGACACGTCCGCGAACAGCGGAGAACCGACCCTGACACGGGAATATGCACGTTCATCCGCACATTCGCCAGGTGGAGAAACTCGACGGCACCGGACATGACCACCGGGCAGTGATACACAGAGTGTCACGGCGAGTCGGTTTATTGAGCAGTCAACCGTCACCCACATGAGTGACACGGAGAGTGATCATCGAGCGTAGGCAACAATCCGCGAACTGGCCCGGATGGAGGCATCCGCCGGAGGCGAGGACCACGGACGGGTGCATTCGGGCCGAGTGCGCGCACCCTTGCCGTCCGATGAGGACTCCGGCTACCGTTCATAAGGCAAGCCTTGCCTAACTAAATGAGGACCACCATGCCGACCCTCCCCCAGCGCCGCACGCCCGACAGCAGGCGGCTGCTCCGGACGTCCGTGCTGCGCGCCGAACGGACCTCCACGCATTTCGTGACCCTCACCGTCGGCGGGGAGGACCTCGAGGACTTCGCGCCGCTCGGCTTCGATCAATGGTGCCGGTTGTTCTTCCCGCGCGAGGGCCAGCGCGAGCTGCGCCTCCCCACCGCTTCGAGCAATCGCTGGCTCGCTCAGCACATGCTCATGAGCAGCGCGTCCAGGCCGTGGGTCCGGAACTACACGATCCGGGCGACGCGGCCCGGCGAGGTGGACATCGAGTTCGCGGTGCACGGCGACGGCGGTCCGGCGTCGAGGTTCGCGGAGAGCGCGCGGCCGGGCGACGAGATCGGGATCCTCGACGAGGGGATCACGTATCTGCCGCCGGAAGGCGTGCCGCAGTTGCTTCTTGCCGACGAGAGCGCGATTCCCGCGGCGCTGGCGATCCTGGAGTCGTCGCCTGGTCTGCGCGCCACGGTTTTGCTGGAGGTCGGGGCGCGGGACGACATTCACGCGGTCGACGTGCCGCTCGGCGCCGAGGTCCAATGGCTGGTCCGCGAGGACGATCGCCTGCCGGGGCGGCTCGCGCTCGACTTCCTCGCCCAGCTCGATCTGTCCGACCCGCCGGGCTACACGTGGGTCGCGGGCGAAAGCGGGCTGGCCACCGGCGCGCGGCGGTTTCTCACGCGGGAGCGCGGGGTTCCGAAGCAGGCGATCGCGTTCCAGGGGTATTGGAAACACGGTCGCGCCGCGCTGGGGTGAGGCCGTTAAAACAGGCGTCCGGCGTCGTCGGCGGGCGGTTCTTCCAGCTGCAGCAGGAACCGTTTCCGGTCGACGCCGCCCGCGTAGCCGGTGAGGCCGCCGCTGCTGCCGACTACTCGGTGGCAGGGCACGACGATGCTCAGCGGATTCCAGCCGTTCGCGTTGCCGACGGCCTGCGCCGCGCCGGGTTCGCCCAGTTCGACGGCCAGGTCGCGGTAGGTGCGGGTTTCGCCGTAGGGGATGCGGGTCAGCAGCTGCCACACGCGGCGTTCGAAGTCGGATCCGCGCAGGTCGAGTTCGAGGTCGAAGGTCTGGCGCTGGCCGGTGAAGTACTCGTCGAGCTGCTGAGTCACGGTGGCGAAGGTGTCGTCGGCGCGCGGGCCGAAGTCGGGGAAGCGCGGGGTCCGGCTGTGGCCGTCGAAGTAGACGGCGATCAGCGCGCTGCCGTCGGCGACCAGGGTGAGGTCGCCGATCGGTGACGCAGCGACGGTGTGCCGGAAAGCCATTTTCTCCTCCGTGATCGGTGCCACGGAACGGTATCCGGCCGGGCCGCGCGTGAGAGCATCGCCGTCCATGGACGACGGTTTCGCCGACATCCCGACCACGACGCTCGCCGACCTGCTCGGCCGCGGCCAGGTGCTCGACTACGGGGTGCGCCCCTTGTGGGGTCCGGTGCCGAGGATCGCCGGGCCTGCGTACCCGGTGCGCTGCCCGCCAGGCGACAACCTGATGCTGCACGCGGCCATCCATCGTGCGCCCGCCGGAGCGGTGGTAGTGGCAGAATCCGGCGACGTCGACTACGCGTTGGCTGGCGGGAACGTCTGCGCGACTGCTCAGCGGCGCGGCATCGCGGGCTTTGTCCTGGACGGCGTGATCCGCGACCTGTCGGAGGTTCGCGAGGCGCGTTTTCCGGTGTTCGCGCGCGGCGTGATCCCGATTCCCGGCACGAAAGCCGCGGTGACGCCGCTTGGCGAGCCCGCGCGGTGCGGCGGGGTGACTGTGCACGCCGGGGACATCGTCGTGGCGGACGAGGAAGGCGTGGTCGTCGTGCCGGGGCCCGACGCGGCGCAGGTGCTGGTGGACGCGCGGGCGAGGCTGGCCAAGGAGGAGGCGCAGACGCTCGACGAGTGGGCGGAGGCGCACCGTGCGAAGGTGGACGCGGCGCTCGAGGCCGGCGGGTTTCGCGGCTGACGCGACCACCGCGGCGCGCGGGACGCCCGGAGTGTTCGGGCTTCGGCGGGCCTGCGCGAAACAATCGCAGGTGAAGCTGGCGATTGACCTGGCCAGGATCGGAGAGGGCAGCGGAGGTCTAGGCAGGCGGGCGGACCGGCGTCAGCGGGCGTCTTGGCAGGCGGGCGAACCGGCGTCAGCGGGCATCCACGCAGCCGGGCCGACCGGCGTCAGCGAGCGTCCAGGCAGGCGGGCGGACCGGCGCCGTCCGTCCCGCCCGGCGGGGCCCCTTCCTGAGCCGAGGATCTCGGCTGCCGAGACTTCCGTCCGGTTCACTCCGGCCGGACTGTCCACAAGGGACGCGCCATCGCCAGTTCGGGGCCAGGTTCCGATTCGGGCGGGAGGGGTTCGGGGTCGGGCAGCGGACGGGCCGGTCCCGGCGTCACCGGGTCGGGCTCCACCGGACCGGGCGGGACGGGCTCGGGCGGGGCGGGCGGTGCGGTCGAGCGGGGGCGAAGCATCGCGGACTCCTTTCACTCCCCGATGGGCTACCGCGGACCGGCGGCGGCGAAACATCCACCCGTCCCCGCCGAGGTCGGCTAGGGTCGAAGGCGGAGCCGACGAACCGAGAAGAGGCGAGACGATGAGCGCGGACAAGCCCGGCGAGCAGCAGCCGCTCGACGCGGAGATCGTGGAGAGCCCCGGCACGCCGCCGCCCGCTGCCCTGCCCGAACCCGATTACAGCGAGAACGGCGCCCCGTCGTTCGACTTCGTGCGGGACCGGATCGAGAAGCGGTACACGACGTCGGTCGGCGCGCAGGAGATCGCCGGAATCGGCGGGCCGGAGGACCTGGAGTCGCTGGACAAGAAGATCGCCGACCGCAAGGAGGCGGCGAAGGACAAGCTGGCCGAGATCCGGCGGTCGATGGGGAAGGAATAGCTCCGGCTCCCAGACCCCGGCAGAACCGCGGCGGGAAGCGATCGCCGCGTCGACCGGTGTTCGCGCCGCCCAAGCGGCGACACCCTGCGCGATGCGGCCGAGCGCCTCCTCCCCGGAAGGGCAGCGCCGGGCACCGCTGCACCTTCCGCGCGAGCGGGACCCGACGTGCCCCCTCGCCGCCGAGAAGCCACCGCTCCGCTCAGGGCGAAACCGCCGCGGCTCTTGAGTCCACAGTGGACTTCCGGGGAGCAATTTCCGTGGCCTGCCCGACGCCCGTTCTGGTTGAATCGCCCGTATGGCAACCACCGTGCGCGTTTCCGGCCTGGTGCTCACCGAGCACGAGTTCTCCGTCCCCCTCGACCATTCCCGCCCCGAAGGCGCGAAGATCACCGTCTTCGCGCGGGAGGTCGCGGATCCCGACGGGCTCGACCGGCCGTTTCTCGTTTATCTCCAAGGCGGTCCCGGGCACGAAGCGCCGCGGCCGTCGCGCGGGACGCCCAGCTGGTTGCCGCGGGCGTTGCGGGAGTACCGGGTGCTGATGCTCGACCAGCGCGGCACCGGGCGGTCCACGCCGGTCGGCGCGCTCACCGGCACGCCGGCCGAGCAGGCCGAATACCTCACGCACTTCCGCGCCGACGCGATCGTGCGCGACGCGGAGTTCGTGCGGCGGCAGCTGGGCGTCGAGAAGTGGAGCGTGCTCGGGCAGTCGTTCGGCGGGTTTTGCACGCTCGCTTACCTTTCCCAGTACTCCGAGGGGCTGGCCGAGGCGTTCTTCACCGGCGGGCTGCCGCCGATCGCGCGGCATCCGGACGAGGTTTACACCGCGACGTTCGCCAATCTGCTCGAGCGCAACCGCCGGTACTACCTCCGCTACCCCGGCGATCGCGCGCGCGTCGAAGCGCTGTTGCCGTTGCTCGACGACGGGGCCGTGCTCCTGCCCGACGGGAGTCCGCTCACCGCGCGGTTGTTCCAGCAGCTCGGTTACGTCCTCGGCGCCAGCGGCGGCGAGGAGGCGCTGCATTATCTGCTTGAGCGCGACCCGAAGTCCCCGGCGTTCGCGTACGACGTCGCGAGCTCGCTGCCGTTCAGCGCGCGCAATCCGCTGTACTCGGTCATCCACGAGTCGTCGTACTCCGACGGGTTCGCTACCCGCTGGTCCGCCGAGCGCGTGCTGCCGGACGAGTTCCGCACCGACCGGACGTTGTTCACCGGCGAGCACGTGTTCCCCTCGCTCTTCGAGGATCTCCACAGCCTCCGTCCGATGAAGGAGACCGCGGAACTGCTTGCCGCGCACGAATGGCCGCGGCTGTACGACGCCGACGTGCTGCGCGAGTGCACGGTCCCGGCCGCCGCCGCGATCTACGCCAGCGACATGTACGTCGAGCGGGCGTTTTCCGAGGAAACCGCGCGGCTGATCCCGACGCTGCGGCCGTGGATCACCAACGAGTACGAGCACAACGGCCTGCGCGCGGGGGGCGATCACGTGCTCGGGCGGTTGATCGACCTCGTTCGCGGACGCGTCTGACCTGCCGTGAGGGGAACCCTCAGGGACTCTGAGTCCCTCAGGGTTCCCCTCACGGACGGCGCGCCCGGGGTCAGGCGACGGTTACGCCGCCTTCGACGGAGTCGGTGGACAGCGTGAGGTCCTGCCAGGCGTCGAAGTCGTCCTGGACGCGTCGGCGTCCGGCGGTGACCAGGCGCAGCGCGTCCGAGCCGAGCAGGAGGTGCACGGGCGGGTTCTCCTCGTCCAGGAGGCTGAGGATGGCGTCGCCCGCGCGGTCGGGGTCGCCGATGCCCTGTCCGGCGAGCGCCTGGCGGCGGGTCCGGATCGGGTCGAACAGGGCGTCGTAGTCGGCGATGCCGCGCGGGGCGCGGACCAGCGACCGGCCCGCCCAGTCGGTCTTGAACGCGCCGGGCGCCACGGCGGTGACCCGCACGCCGAACTGCGTGACCTCTTGGGCGAGGGTGTCGGTGATGCCTTCCAGCGCGTGCTTGCTGCCCTCGTAGAACGCGAGGCCGGGGAAGGTGGTGTGCCCGCCCATCGAGGTGATGACGAAGATCTGGCCGTCGCGCCGTTCGCGCATGCCGGGCAGGACCGCCTTGATGGTCGCGACGGTGCCGAAGACGTTGACCTCGAACTGGCGGCGAAGATCCTCCATCGACGACTCCTCGAAGGTGCCTTCGAGCCCGTATCCGGCGTTGGCCACGAGGACGTCGATCGGACCCAGTTCCGCTTCGACCTCCCGCACGGTCGGCTCGATCCGGTCCGCGTCGGTGAGGTCGAGGACGAAAGCCCGAGCGCTTTCCGGGTCCAGCGCCCGGAAGTCGGCCGCGTGCTTTTCGGTGCGCACGGTGCCCGCGACGCGGTGCCCGGCCGCGAGGGCTCGCTGGGCGACGGCGCGTCCGAGGCCGGTGCTGACGCCGGTGATCAGGATTGTCTTGCTCACTGCGAAGTGTCCTTTCGTGGGGCATGACTGCATAGACCCCGCAAGTGCGGCGGGGCCTGGTGATAGGGGCGAAGGTCAGGACTCGGCGATGTCCCGGGCAGGCGCGGGTTCGCGGCCCCAGCTGGCCAGCAGCCGCAGGCGTTCCTGGGACGGCGAACCGGCAGGCGCGCTGTAGACGACCATCGACTGGCCCGGGTCGGCGACCGCGGTGAAGATCTCGTACTGCAGTTCCAGATCGCCGGCGACCGGGTGGCACAGGCGTTTGAGGCCGGTGCTGCGTTCCTGGACGCGGTGCTCCGACCACCACGCCGGGAACTCCGGCGACCGCATCATGAGCTCGCCGATGAGGTTGGCGATGTGCTGATTCCGCGGCTGAGCGGCGGCGGCCAACCGCAACCCGTGCACGTAGTCGCGGGCGACGCGTTCCCAGTCCCGCCAGACCAGCCGGGCCCGCGGATCCAGCAGCGTCCAGCGCGCCATGCTGCGTTCCCGGCGCGGCAACTCGGCCACGTCGGGAAACAGCAAGGCCCACAATGCGTTCCCGCCGACGACCGTGAGGTTCCGGTCGCTGACGAACGCCGAAGCGAGCTCCATCGAGTCCAGCACCTGCCTCAGCGCCGGACGCAACCGGGACGAATGCTCGGCCCGGTCCGTGCGCTCGGCCGTGGCGCCCGCGAGTGCGAACAGATGCCGCCGTTCGATGTCGTCGAACCGCAGCGCGTCGCAGAGGGCGTGCAGCACCTGCTCGGACGGCTGCCGGGCACGGCCTTGTTCCAGCCGGGTGTAGTACTCGGTGCTCACCCCGGCCAGCTGCGCGACCTCGCCGCGCCGCAGCCCGGCGACCCGCCGCCCCGCCCCGAACCCGGCCGGAAGCCCGATCTCGTCCGGCGTCAGCCCGGCGCGGCGGGCCCGGAGGAAATCGCCCAAGTCGTTCTTGCCCATGCTTCGAGTCTGCCTTCCGGGCGGTTGATCACCAAGGGCGTAGCTGGTCCTGCCAGTACTACTCAGCGGGCCTCGCGAGGATCACCGCGCGGGCGGCCAGGTGCAGGGCCAGCCGCTCGTCCGGACGCGACAGGTCGACGTGCAGCAACTGCTCGATCCGGCCGATCCGCGCGGCGACCGTATTCCGGTGGATCCCCAGCACCGTCGCGGTTTCCGCCAGCGAAGACTCGGCATCGAGGTAAGCCGCGAGGGTACGGATCAAATCCCCAGGCGCCGAGACCAGCGGAGCGAGCAACGCGCGCGCGGCAGGCTCGAAAGTGTCCGTCCGCGTCCACTCCAGCAGCAGCTGAGCCATCCCGAGCTGGTCCACGTGCAGGAAGTGCCCAGTCTCCGGACGCGCCGCGGCGAGGCGGGCGGCGTCGGTGGCTTCGGCGACTGTCGCGGTGAGACCGTCGGCGTGCGGGCGGCCGACGCCCAGGTGGGCGTCGAGCGTGCGGCGCAGGCTGCGGTGCACGGCGCGCAGCCGCGCGGACAACGCACGCACGCGTTCCGCCGTCGGTTCCTGTTCGAAGGTGACCCAGCCGGTCCAGCCTTCGCCGTGTTCGACGGTGACCGCGTCGATCGATTCGGCCCGGAGGGCGCGGACGACTTCCTGCGTACGGGAGACGGTGTCGACGTCCGCGGGCACGCCGATCCGCAGGCCGACGTGCCAGCCGCCGAGTCGCCAACCCGCGTCGGCAGCGCGGCGGCGCAGGTCGGCACCGGGTTCGGTGTCTTGGCGCAGCACATCACCCAGCAGGGCGGACCGGGAACGGGCGTCGCGTTCCAGCTCCAGGCGGTGGGCCAGCAGCCAGCGTTGCACGGCACCGGCCGCGACGGCCAAGGTCGCGGCGACGACGTCCGCGCGCGGGGACTTGGCGCCGGGCAGTTCGGCGGCCAGCCACACCGACGGCTGCGGCAGCACGGCGGGATGTGCGAGCAGGACGCCGTCCGGGAGAGAAATGCGTTGCGGGACTGGCTCGTGCACTCGGACGCGGGCGGCCTCGGCGAGTTCACCGGCGAGCACCTCGCCGCGGTCGTCCAGGACGGCGACGGGAGCGTCCAGCAGCCGCCGCAGGACGGTCACGATTTCTTCCGGAGGACGCAACCGCTCCCCTAACGCCCGGTGGGCGGCGAGCACTGCGTCCGCGCGGTCGATGTCGGGGGCGGCCAGCGCGAGGCGGGCGTCCACGAGCAGATCGAGCGGATCGGCGGACGTGACCAGCAACGGCACCGACAGCCGTTCGGCCAGAAGTCGTGACGCGGCAAGAGGTTCGGCTCCGGGGAGCAGGACCCCGGCGGCGCGGGCGTCCGCGCAACGGCGCAGGAGGGCGTCGATCTGCCAGTCGGAACCGAGCGGGCGGACTACCACCACCAGTTCGCCGGAAGCGGGGGTGCCGGAGGCGTCCAGGGCGGCTTTGACTGTCCGCAATGGACGGTCCAAACCGGATTCGCCGGAGCACACCCGGACCGGGCCGGACCACGAGGGCAGAGCGAGCAGCTGGCGGAGGATCACTGTGTTACCACCGGATCGCAGTCGATTCCGTATGCGCGCGGTTCCAGCAGCGGGCGGCGGCGCGGATCGGTCCAGAACGGCGACGCGGCGAGACAGACGACATCCACTTCCACGCCGGCGCGGATCGTGTCGCATTGCAGCGGGACGCCGGTGCGGCGGTCGAGCACCGACAGCACGTCCGGAGTGGACGCCACCGGCAGCCCGTCTCGCAGCGCCAGCAGGTATTCGTTCTCCATTTCGAGCCGCAGCAACGCACCGTCGCGGTGGTCGGTCAGCGTCGCCGAGCCGCGGCCGAACCCGGGGTGCCCGTGCTGTCCGGGGCCGATGTGCCGCGACACTTCCAGCACCCGGCCGCGGGCGAGGACCTGGCCGTCGAGGGCGGTTTCCAGCGCGGCGAGGTCCGGGCTTTCCCCGGCGGCGAGCACGCGGGTGCCGAGGGCGAGCGCCTCGCTCGTCGTGTGGAGGACAGCGTGGTCGGCGAGTTCACCGGCCGGGATCGGCGCGAGCGCGATCGCCGCCCAGCCGCCGGAACTGGCCAAGAACGCGCGGATCCCGCTCTCGACCACCGAGGCCGCGGCGGCGGCCAGCACGACTACCCGGCCGCCGGGTTCGGCCATCGCCGCCGGAGCGACGCCGCGGCCGGTCGCGGCGACCGAGAGCTGGTCGAGTCTCGGCAGCCCGCGTCCGGACAGGTCCGCGTCCACATAGGCCAGACCCAGTTCCTGGGCGACCACCAGCGGCAGCAAGCCGTTCAGGCCGCCGATCTCGATGGACATCAACGCCTGCGCGCGCTGCCCGGTCCAGCGTTCGATCGCCGCGATCGCCGAGGCGAATTCGTCGCCGCTGGGCAGCTTCTCGGCGAACGCGGCGGTCGCGCCGACGATCCCCGTCGGCACCACCAGGGTGTCCGGCGGCAGATCCGCGGCGGAGTGCACGACGGGTTCGCGGCCGGATTCGGTCAGCCGCCGCAGCAGCACCGCCGCGGTGACGGTGTCCCCGCCCCCGCCGGACCCGAGCAGCGCGACGCCGCGTTCGAGTGCCGGCACGTCCGCGGCGGTGATGCGCATGGCTGGTCAGCGTATCAGCGGAGGCTGTACCCGCCGTCCGGATACAGCGTCGAACCGGTGGTGTAAGTGCTGGTGAACAGGTACAGCACGGCATCGGCCACTTCGGACTCCCGGCCCACGCGGTGCAGCAGGGTGTCCGCGCGGTACTGCGCGAAACTCGATTCCCGCGCGGCGGCCGGACGCCCGGCCCACAGGTTCCCGTCGATCGTGCCCGGCGACACGACGTTCACCCGTACCGGTGCCAGCTCCACCGCGAGCCCGCGGCCGAGCCCCTCGATCGCCGCGTTGCACGCCACGTACGCCGGCGCTGCGGCGGGCGGACGCACGCTCGCGACGCCGGACATGAGCACCACCGAAGCGTCCGGCGACAGCTTCGGCGCGGCGTGCTTCACCGCGTGGTACTGGCCCCAGAACTTGGTGACGAACGGGCTTTCCGCCTCCTCGTCGCTGAGGTCGCGCATCGGGCCGACGGTGTAGGACGCGGCGGGCGTGAACAGGTGGTCGACCCGGTCCAGCGCGCCGAAGAACTCGGCCAGCGACGCCTGGTCGGTGGTGTCCACGGCCTGCCAAGTGGCGGTCGGGCCCAGTTCCGCCGCGGCGGCCCGCAGTGTGTCGCCGGTCCGGCCGCCGAGGTGGACGAGCGCGCCGGCCGCCGTCGCGCGCCGGGCGACCTCCAATCCGATCCCGGAACCGCCGCCGAGCACTACGACCGCCCGGCCGTCGAGCGAAGTCACGAAGCCACCTCCACGGGTACGAAGTCGTGCGGCAGCCCGAACGCCGCCGGGCCGAACGTGGCCAGCGCTTCCGGGGTGCGCATGAGCGGCGGTGTCGAGATCCCGACCACGGTGACGCGCTGGCCGTAGCGCAGCGTTTCGGTGGTGATCGGCTCGGCGGATTCCGCCTCCAGCACGCAGATCAGGTCAGGCACGAGGCAGCGGACGTCGCCGTCGACGAGCGCCACCAGGTTTTCGTTCTGGAAAAGGATTTCCAGCTTGCGGTCGCCCTCGAAGGACACGACGGCGGCGCGGCCGCGGGCGAATCCTTCTTCGGTGCGACGTTCCACATCGGACACTTTGCCGCGGAATAGCACGCGCAGATGCGAGTACAACGTGTCACTGAGCGCGGTCGCCAATGCCGCGATCGGATCGGCATTCTCTTCTCGCGCAAGGCGAATCGCCCGGCCGACGCTCAGTGCGAGCGACAGCGTCCGCGGCACCGCCGTGCGTTTCACGTCCGCGCCGCTCATCGAGTACTCAGCGATATGCGCGACACCGCCTAGCCGGATGGTGATCCCGCGCGCGAGCCATTCCATCCGGCGGTTGTCGGCACCGGTGTCGATCACCGTCGTTTCGCCGCGTTCCCCGGCGATGCCCATCGGCGAACCGGAGACGCCGTACACGCCGAACGTCTCCATCTGCAGTTCCGGGAACGCCCGGCCCATGCCGTCGGCGTCGACCACCGGCAGCCCGAGCCGCGCGCCGACGACCAGCGGGATCATCGAGTTGATCCCGCCGCATTCGATCGGCATCGTCGCGTCGGCCTTCGCACCGAGGCGGTTTTCCAGCGCCCGCAAGGCAAGTTCGGGCTCAGCGCCGTTCGGGAGTTTCTCGTGCACGACGGTCGGCGCGCCCATTTGCGCGGTCGGGATGACGAGCGCGTCGTCGTCCAGGTCCTCCGGGTCGAGCACGGTGACGGGCCCGTGCTCGCGCATCGCCTCGCGCACCAGCAGCCGTCCGACGTACGGGTCGCCGCCGCCACCGGTGCCGAGGACGGCCGCACCGCGGGCGAGGTCTTCGAGGTGGTCTTCGGTCAGGGTCCAGCTCATCCCGCGACCCCGATCGGGTCCAGGTCGTACCCGAAGTACCGCGGACCGGCCAGGGCGATGCCTTCCGGAGTGTGCCAGCGCGGGTCCGCCGGGGCCGCGATCACCGTGACCCGCTGGCCGTAGCGCAGGCCCTCGGTGGTGACGGCCTCGCCGGACTCGCGGTCGAGCGTGCAGATGAGGTCCGGCACCGAAGCGCGCACCTCGCCGTCGACCTCGGCCACCAGGTGCTCGTTCTGGAAGCGCAGCAGCATTTCCGTCCCGGTGTCACCGTCCATTCCGGACAACCGGGCCTCGCCGCGGGCGAACCCGGTGACAGTCCGGCGGGCGACGTCGACGACCTTTCCGCTGAACAGCGTCCGCCCGCGCAGCCGCGCCACGACGCGATCCACCGGGTTCTCGTGCGCCTCGCGCGCCTGCCGCACAAGCGCGCCAAGTTCCGCGCACAGGGTCAGCGTGCCGGGCACCATCGACTCCCGGGCCTGCGCGCCGGACATCGCGTAGTTGCTGATCATCGCCGAACAACCCATGTCGATGGTCGCCGACCGGGCCAGCCGCTCCGCCCAGTGATTGTCCACAGTGTCCAGTACGCCGCGGTTGCCCTTCTCGTCCGCGATGGACATCGGGGTCGCGCGGATTCCGTACAGGGTCGGCAAAACCATCTGCAGTTCCGGGAACGCCCGGCCCATGCCGTCCGCGTCCACCAGCGGCAGGCCCAGCTGCGCCGCTGCGACGACGGGGATCAGGGAGTTCACGCCGCCCGCTTCGGCGCAGGCGATGTGCGTGAGTTCCTTGCCCAGGTAGGTGGCCAGCGTCCGGGCGGCGAGCCCGACCTGTTCGGCGGAGGGCAGTTTCTCCACCATCACGGTCGGCGCGCCCATCATCGCGACCGGCAGGACCACCGCGTCGTCGGCCAATTCGGACAGTGCCACCAGCGGCACCGAACCGTGCTCGCGGACCGCGGAATGCGCCAGCAGCCGGCCGATGTACGGGTCTCCCCCGCCGCCGGTGCCGAGGATCGCCGCGCCGCGCGCGATGTCGTCCAGGTCCTTCTCGGTGATCTCAGCCATCGTTCACTCCCCCAGCTGCAAGTCGCCGACCGCCTTGACCCGGATCCGGGTGGCGTTGCCGGGCAGGTACGGGATCGGCACCTCGTCGAAGTCGACGATGCCGACGGACGCCGGGCTCGCCCCGGCCGCCACCGCACGGTCGACCGCTTCCTGCTTCGCCTCGTCCACCACCGCTTCGCGACGCCCGGGTTCGATCACGTACACCCGGTCGACCTCGCCGCCGATCTGCGCGATCGCCGCGCCGATCGCGTTGGCCACCGCGTAGTGGTCCGGCCGGCGCACCTCGCCGGAACCGGCGAGCTCGTCCGGCAGCAGCACCGAACCGCCGCCGACGGCGACCACCGGGAGCGGCTCGGACGACGTGCGCATCCGGTCCACGACGTCGGAAACGTCCGCCGCGATCCGGTCCAGCGCGGCCTGCACGAAGTCCCGGTCGAGGTGCGCGACCAGCGACGGGTCGCCGATCTCGGCGCGCCCGGCGGCGACCGCGATGTCCGTGGCGGTCAAGGTGTCTCCGCCGAATACGAGCGCTTTGGAGGTCAGCTCGTAGCCGACGGAATCCGGTCCGACGGTCACACCGGACGCGTCGCCGCGCACCCGGCTGCCGCCGCCGATGCCGATCGAAAGGACGTCCGGCATCCGGAAGTTCGTGCGGATCCCGGCCACGCTCACGTCCGTGGTCGCCTCGCGCGGGAATCCCTGCCGCAGCACGCCGACATCGCTCGTGGTGCCGCCGACGTCGACCACCGCGCACGTGTCCAAACCGGACAGCACCGCCGCGCCGCGCATCGAGTTCGTCGGGCCGGACGCGAAGGTCGCCACCGGGTAGCGGCGGGCGAAGTCGACGTCCATCAGCGTGCCGTCGTTCTGGCTCAGGTACAGCGGCGCGGTGATGCCCGCGCCGGTGACCGACGCGGCCAGCCCGTCCACGATGTGCGCCGCCAGCTCGCGCAGCGCGGCGTTGATGACGGTCGCGTTTTCCCGCTCCAGCAAGCCGATCCGGCCGATTTCGTGGGAGAGCGAGATCGCGACGTCCGGCAGCTGCGAAGCGATGATCTCCGCCGCCCGCGCCTCGAACTCCGCGTTCACCGGCGAGAACACCGACGTGATCGCGACGCTGCGAACCCCGGCCGAGCCCATGTCGTCGGCGGCCTTGCGCAGTTCGCTCTCGTCCAGTTCGGCGATGTGGCGCCCGTCGAACTCGTGGCCGCCGTGCACCAGGTAGCTGCGCCCGGACACCGCGTCGACCAGCCGCTGCGGCCAGTCCACCATCGGCGGCAGCGACGCGCCGGCGGGCAGGCTGAGCCGCACCGCCGCGGTCGGGGCCAGCCGGTGCGCCTCGACGAGCGCGTTGATGAAGTGCGTGGTGCCGATCATGACCGCCCGCACCGCGGCCGGGTCGAACGCGCGCTGCCGCTGCAGCCCGTCGATCGCGGCGACGATGCCCGAGGTGACGTCCTCGGTGGTGCTGGTCTTGATCGAGGCGAGCACCTCGCGGCCGTCCAGGAGGACCGCGTCGGTGTTGGTGCCGCCGACGTCGATGCCGATGCGCACGAAGAAATCTCCTTCCAGGTCGGGGAATCAGGCGGCCGGAGCCGGTTCGGCGTCCGCGGTGCGGGTCTTGCCGACCCCGCGGACCAGGCCGAGCTTCCCGGCGGCCACGTACAGAACGAAAGCGACGACAAGCGAGTTGATGCTGGGCAGACCCCATTCGACGAACTCGCCGAACAACGCGGCGGCGATCCAGACGACGATCGTCGCGGGCACCCACAGCGGGGCGTCAGTGGGCACCGCGCCCCGGGCCCGCGCCTCCTCCAGGACGCCGCGCCACTGCTTCACCACGAAGTACTCGGCCACCATGATCCCGGCGACGGGCGGGAACGCGACCCCGAGCACGGTCAGGAAATCGGTGAACTTCGACAGGATCCCGGCCGCGGCGAGCACGCTGCCCACCACGCCGAGCACGGCGGTGACCAGGCCGCGGTGCGCCCGCTTCCCGGACACGGTGCCGATGAAGTTCACGACGCCGAGCCCGGACGAGTACAGGTTCCAGTCGTTGATCTTCATCGTGCCCGCGATGACGATCAGCAGCCCGACCCAGCCGACCGACGACGTGACGATCGTGGTGATCTGCGCCGTGCCGACCGCGTGCGCGAGCAGCACGCCGGCCAGGCCGATCACGTACTCGCCGAGCGTGACGCCGACGAGCGTCTGCTTGACGACGTCGCCGGTGGTGCGGTTGAACCGGGTCATGTCCGGCGTGATCACCGCGCCGACGATGAACCCGCCCGCGACCAGCGTCGTGCCCTGCAGCAGGCTCAGGTGCGGGCCGGGCGGAGCGGACGCGACGAGCGCGCCGAGGTCGTGCCGGGTCAGTTCGGAGACCACCGACCAGCCGACCAGGATCAGGAACGCGGGCACCATCAGGTACGCCGTCCACGCCATCGAGTGGAAGCCGCGGACCACGATCGCGGTCACCACCAGGCCGAACACGAGCGCCCAGCCCCATTCCGGCAGGCCGCCGACCAGCGCGGCGAGGCCTTGCGCGGACACCGCGGACTGGATGCCGAACCAGCCGATCAGGCTGATCCCGATGGCCAGCCCGATGAGCGCGGAGCCGCCGCGGCCGAAGCCGGTCCAGCGCGCGATCAGCGAGGTGGTCAGGCCCTCGCGGACGCCGATCACGCCGACGAGGATCGTGATCAGTTCGAGGATGACCGAGCCGAGCGTGAACGCCAGCACGGCGTCCCAGAAGCTCATCCCGAAGCCGATCGTGGCGCCGAGCAGGAACTGCGACAGCGCGGACACTTGGCCGAACCGCTGCACAGCGACCGACCACCACGAATAACGCGCGGAATCGGGCACCCTGGTCAGCGCGTAATCGTCGACACCGACAGCCGAGGCCATGGCGACCTCCTCATCCTGGAGGGGAACGGTTCCCAGCACCGTAAGCAGCGGCTCCGGCGAGGTCACCGTGCGATCCGCACAGTCTGGCTAGCCGACCTGTGCGAATCGCACCCTTACCCGACCAAGGCGTGGACGGCCTCGTACGAGAACGCCGCCGCGCCGACTCCCGCCGCGATGCTGACCACGACGTTCGCCGCCGCGGCGAAGTACGACTGGCGCTCGACCAGCCGGACGGTTTCGTAGCTGAAGGTGCTGTACGTCGTCAGCGCGCCGCAGAACCCGGTGCCGAGCAGCGAATAGACCGCCGCGGGCAGCGCCGTCCCGGCACCGGCGAGGCCGCCGAGCAGGACGCAGCCGACCAGGTTGACGGTGAACGTGCCCCACGGGAACAGGCTCTGGTGCCGGGACTGGACGGCCCGGTCGGTCAGGTACCGCATCGGCGCTCCGACCGCGGCGCCGAGGAAAACGAGGAGGACGGTCATCGGACAGCCACCTCCGCCGGGACGAGCTTGCGGGTGATCGCGTGTCCCAGCATGACGGCGAGCAGCGCGGCGGCGAGTGTCCCGCCGAGGTAGCCGAAGGCGAGCGGCACAGTGTCCGGCTGAAGGAGGTTGCGCGCTTCGACCGCGTACGTGGAGAAGGTGGTGAAGCCGCCGAGGATGCCGACGCCGAGGAACGGCCGCACCAGCCGGTGCGCCGACCACGCCTCGGTGACCAGCACCATCAGCACGCCGATGAGGAAACAGCCGGCGACGTTCGTCCAGAAGGTCGCCCACGGGAAGCCGCCGGTCCCGGCGGGAAGGGCCTGCGCGAGGCCGTAGCGGGCCAGGGCGCCGAGCCCGCCGCCGAGCGCGATCACGCCGAGCACCGACGCGTGGTGCCGGACGAGTTCGCGTTGCTGCACGGGATCCCGGAGATCGACGTCAGGGTCGAGAGGTTCTTCAAGCACAGTCTTCTCCTACTCCACGGACACCCGGTTCGCCGTTCGAGTAGGGACTGTTGGCGGTCTCGACCGCGGTTGTCCGGGAGATTCCCGGAGCGGCGAGCCCCACCGCCGCGCGTACGCGAGCCTACCTGATCAGTTTCCCGCCTCCCGCAACGCGGTCAGCGCCGGGCCGAACATAGTGGACTTGATCGCGGCGAGCGTGCCTCGGTCCTTGCCCGCCAGCGGCGCGACCCGTTCGATCGCCGCCGCCCGCAGGTCCTCCAGCGCGGCGGTCCCGTCGACCAGGCCGAGCGCTTTCGCTCGCGGACCGCCGAAGCGGCTCCCGGTGGTCATCGACGCGATCGCGGCGGCCGGGCTGAGCTTCCCCTGGACGAGCGCGGCCATGCCCGGGGTGAACGGGAGGTTGATGTCGGCTTCGGGGAAGCAGAAGTAGCCGCGGTCCTCGCGCATGAGGCGGAAATCGTGGGCCATCGCGAGCATCGCGCCGCCGCCGAAGGCGTGCCCGTTGACCGCGGCGATCGTCGGGACCGGCAGCGCGAGCATCCGGGCGAGGAGTTCGTGGATGCTCGTGACGTATTTGCCGGCGTCGTCGGGGTGGCTGGTGAGCCAGTCGAGGTCGAGGCCGTTGGAGTAGTACTTGCCGCTGCCGATCGTGACGAGCGCGGCGGGTTCCTTGCCCGCGGTGACGGTGTCGAGGTGAGTGTGGACTTCTTCCAGCCACGTTGGGGCGAAACGGTTTTCGTCGGCGCCGAAGTCGAGCACGTGGACGGCGCCAGTGGTGGCGAGGGTGGGCATTTCAGTCCTTTCTGGACTTCTTCGGGGGTTCCAGGGCGAGGATGGCGCGGACCGCCGCTGCCAGCCGCGCGCGACTTTCCGCACTGGCGGGTCCGGTGGCGAGTTCGCGGCGAAGCAAGGCGGTCGGGAGGTCCACGACGCAGGCGGTGATGACCTCCACGGCTGGTCCGTCGCCGCGGTTCCAGAGCTGACGGGCCAGGCGGACCAGAAGGCGGACGAGGCGTTTGTCCAAGGCGTGTAACGCTTCCGCTACGTCGTCGGGAAGCTGCGGACCCAGTACGCGCTTCGACGGGACGGCGATCATCATCCGCGCGGCGTCCGGACGCGCGTCGGCCACTACGGCGGAAGTGTCGGCTGCCGCGACCACCGCTTCAACCGGGTCGGCGGCTTCGTCGACCAGCCGTTCTTGCTCGTCGAGGAAGAAAGTGGCGGCGCGGAGCCAAGTCTGGCCGACGAGGGCGGGGAGGTTGGCGAAGGCGTGGTAGATCGTGCTGTTCGGGACACCCGCCTCCTGCGCGAGCCGCCGGACGGTGAGCGCCTCGGGGCCGGTGTCGGCGATGAGCCGCTCGGCGACGTCAAGGATCAACTCGGGGTCGTGGATCCGGGGGCGGGGCATGTCGGCGATAGTAATGGAGCAGGTGCTCCAAAACCAGGGCGGGGTGATGCGCGACTCGGGGGTCGTGAGTGTTCACCACCGGAAACCTTGTCCAGTGCCGAGGAAGCAGCCCCGCGCGCGTCCCGAACGACCCTCGGCCGTTCGCCGAGCAGGGCGCTTTTTCCCGCCGCGCTCACGGGAGCCGAACCGCCTTTTCCGCCGCCCGCGCCCCGCCGGGCACGGGTGCGGGACGGGGTTCAGTCCGCGACGTACAGGCAATCCCGCCCGTCGCGGGCGGTGGCGTCCGGGTCGTCCAGCCAGCGGCCGCCGTCGGCCAGGTAGCGGAAGCGCAGCCGGGCGCCCGGCGGGACCTCCACCGCGGCCGAGCGCGTGCCGTTCGAGCGTTTGCGGAGTTCGTGGCGGCCGGGCTGCCAGTCGTTGAAGTCGCCGACCACGCTCACCGGGCCGGGCGGGGTGTCGAGCGGCAGGACGAACGTCACCCGCCGGGCCTCCGAGCTGGCGCTCCGGCTGGTCTTGATCACGGCGTTTCCCTTTCCCGTTCCGGCGAATCGGTCCTTCTGAATCGTTTCACGACCGACGCCGGAAACCCGGACGCGACGGGTGCCGCGTCCGGGTGAAACCGGGGTCAGGTGGTGGAAACGTCGTCCAGCTGCTCGGCCGCCGGGCGGACCGGGAACAGGTCGCCGCCGGGCGGGGCCGGGATGTGGCCGACCGCGGCCCGGGCCTTCCAGTCGCCCGCGTCGGCGGCGGCGTGCACGCTGTCGAGGGCGGCGTACTGGATGAAATGGATGTCCGGCAACGGCCACGGTGCGGCACCGGTGGCCGCCGGGAGCAGGTGGTCGACGGCGGCGAAAATGCTGCCGCCGTTGGGGTTCCGGTACGACCACAGGTCGACGCCCAGGTGCTTGCCCAGCTGCGCGAGGCGAGTCAGGGCGACCAGGTTGAACGTGTGGTAGTGGTACGTCCGGGTGCGGGTCGACTCCTCGGGCTGGCCGCCGTCCGCGGCGATCTGGTGGTCGATCCGGGCTTTGCCGGAGTCGCGGACGATCTGGCGCGCGAGGTCGCGCTGCCCGACGTAGCTCGCGGTCGCCGCAGTGAGCAGGTCGTAGAACGTGCCGTGGTTGTTGGTCGCCTTGGCCTCGTCGGTGCCGTTCTTGCTGGTGCGCAACCAGGTCAGGAAGTCCGCCGACCAGCCGCGGAACGCCTTGCCGTCGGCCTTCGTCCAGCCGGGCGCGCCCGCCTCCAGGATCCGGGCGGCGTCGAGGACCTGCGTGAAGGTGTAGGAGAACTCGATGATGCCGATCCCCCGCCCGTCGGTCTTGCACGGGATGCCCTGCGCGAAGTTCAGGTTCGGGTTCATTTTCGTTGCCGCGTCGAGGAACCAGGTGCGCAGGTCGAGCGCGGCGCGCTGGGCGTACTCGGCCTTGCCGGTGTAGTACCAGGCGAGCGAAAGCTGGTAGATCGAGTTGAACGCGACGAGCCGCTCGGCCTTGTCCGGCACGTTCTTCATCTCGGGGTTGACCTGGCCGTCGCGGTCGACGTACGGGCAGCCCTGCGGGTTTTCCGGCGTTTTCGGCTGGCTGGGCCAGTAGTACGGGGCGAGGCTCAGGTAGTCGTGCTTGTCGCCGCTCGGCGGGACGCGCTCCTTGTCGACGACCGTCCACGGACCCTTGGCCAGCGCGTCGTCGGCCTGCTTCAGCAGATTGGACAGCGACGTGCGCAGCGTCGGATTCCCGGCCATCAGGCCGATTTTGTTGCCTGCCAGGTGCAGGCCGTCGAGCACCACCGGGTCCGGCACGCAGACGAACGAACACGACCTCGGCGCGGGCGCGGCGGTCGCCGCCCCGGCGGTGGTCGCGAGCAACCCCGCGACCGTCGCGAGAACCGCCGCGAGACGACGCGGACGGGAAGACCGGAAAGGAGGCAGCACCGCAACTCCGTTCAAGGATATGAATACTCCACAGATATGTGAACTGAGATTGAATAGCCGAACGCGCGAGGCCGCGTCAAGGGGAGGTCAGGCGGAGCGGCCGCGCCGAACCGGGTTCCGGAGGGTGCCGATGCCCTCGATCATGATGGTGACCTCGTCGTCTTCCTCCAGCGTGACGTCCGGGCCGGGGACGGCTGATGTACCGGTGGCCAGGACGGCGCCGCGCGGGAAAACATCGCCGCGATAGAGCCACGACACCAGATCCGCGAGCCTGCGATGGAGCCGTGCGGTGGACGTCTCCCCTGCCCAGCGCAATTCTCCGGCACGATGGATCGCCACGGTGATGCCGAGCGCGTACGGGTCCGGGATGTCTTTCGCGGGCACGATCCACGGCCCGGCCGCGCAGGAGCCGCGGTACATCTTGGCCTGCGGCAGGTACAGCGGGTTCTCGCCTTCGATGCTGCGCGAACTCACGTCGTTGACGATCGTGTAGCCGACGATCTCCCCGTTCGCGTTGCACACCAACGCCAATTCGGGTTCTGGCACGTCCCAAGCGGAATCCTCCCGGACGCCGATCGGTTCGCCGGGGCCGCGCACACGATGTCCGACGCTCTTGAAGAACAGCTCCGGTCGCTCCGCCTCGTAGACCCGCGCGTAGACGTCGGCGTCGCCGCTCTCCTCCATCCGCGCCTCGCGCGACACCTCGTAGGTGACTCCGGCGGCCCACACCTCGGTGTCGTCGTCGACCGGCGCTCGCAGCTCGCCCAGTTCGCCTGGCGTCAGCTCGATCGCCAGCGCTTCGGCGAAGTCTTCGGCGGACAGGGCGAGCAGGGAGCCGAGTGTGGTGCCGGGAGGGAGCGTGCCGGTGGATTCGCCGTCGGTGACCTGCCAGCCCGCGGCGGTCTTCACGAGGCGGCGCATCAGTGCGAGTCCCTGGGGACGGCGGAACCGCGGGTGCCGTGGAGGAAATCGAAGTCCGCGCCGAGGTGGGCCTGGGTGACGTGCTCGCGGTAGAGCCAGGTGTAGCCGCTGCGGTACGGGCTTTCCGGCGGAGTCCACGCCGCGCGGCGGGCAGCGAGTTCGTCATCGGGCACGTGCAGGGTCAGCCGGCGCGCCGGGGTGTCGAGCGTGATCCGGTCGCCGGTGCGGACGAGCGCGAGCGGGCCGCCGACCGCCGATTCCGGGCTCACGTGCAGCACGACCGTGCCGTAGCCGGTGCCGGACATCCGGCCGTCGCAGATCCGGACCACGTCGGTGATCCCCTGGTCGAGCAGCTTCTTCGGGACCGGGACGTTCGCCACCTCCGGCATGCCCGGGTAGCCCTTGGGGCCCGCGCCGCGGATCACGAGGACCGTGTCGGAGGTGACTGGCAGTTGCGGATCATCGGCGATCCGGTGGTAGTCCTCCGCGGTGTCGAAGACGAGCGCCGGGCCGGTGTGCGCGAGCAGTTCCGGGGACGCGGCGGATTGCTTGATGACCGCGCCTTCCGGGGCGAGATTCCCGGTGAGCACAGCGGTTCCGGTGCCGGGCGGTTGGAACGGCGCCTCGACTGTGGTGATGACCTCGTCGTTCCAGCACTCCGCGGTTTCCCGGGGCTCGCCGGTGACCGTGCGGACGTCGGTGTGCAGGAGCCCGGCTTCGGCGAGCCTGCTGAGCACCACCGGAATTCCTCCCGCGTAACAGAAATCCTCCATGAGGAATTGCCCGGACGGCATCAGGTTCACCAGCGTGGGGACCGCGCGGCCCAGTTCGTCGAAGTCGCTCATCTCGAGCGGGACGCCGACGCGCCCGGCCAGCGCGAGCAGGTGCACGATCGCGTTGGTGGACCCGCCGATCGCCGCGTTGACGCGGATCGCGTTCTCGAACGCCGCGCGGGTCAGGATTTCCGCCGGCCGCAGGTCCTCCTCCACCATGGCGACGATGCGCTGCCCGGCCGCCTGCGCGGTCTCGAAGCGACGTGCGTCGACCGCGGGCCAGGTCGCCGAACCGGGCAACTGCATGCCGAGCGCTTCGGCGAGACAGGCCATCGTCGAGGCGGTGCCCATGGTCATGCAGTGGCCGTTCGAGCGGGCCATGCAGCCTTCGGCGAAGAAGCACTCTTCCTCGGTCATCCGACCGGCTTTGCGCTCTTCCTCGAATTTCCAGACGTGCGTGCCCGAGCCGACGTCACTGCCGCGGAACTTGCCGTTGAGCATCGGGCCGCCGGTGACCATCACCGCGGGCAGGTCGACGCTCGCCGCGCCCATCAGCATCGCCGGGGTCGTCTTGTCGCAGCCGGAGAGGAGGACGACGCCGTCGAGCGGGTTGGCGCGGATCAGTTCCTCGACCTCCATCGCCATCAGATTGCGGTAGAGCATCGCGGTCGGCCGCATGAGCGTCTCGCCGGTCGCCATCGTGGGGAACGCGAGAGGGAAGCCGCCCGCTTGCCAGACCCCGCGCTTGACCGCCTCGGCCACGCGGTCGAGATGAACGTTGCACGGCGCGAGTTCGGACGCGCTCACCGCGATCCCGATCACCGGCCGGCCGTCGAACACCTCCGGGCCGAAGCCCTGGGACCGCATCCAGGACCGATGGATCATCCCCGCCCGGCCGGACGCCCCGAACCACGCCGCACTGCGCACGCCGGCTCCCTTCGCTGGAGCCCTCCTCGATACCCGATCGGGGGGATTCTGGCAATCGACTGAGAATTCCCGCGAACCGGACACTTCGCGGGGGCGCCGGGCGTTGGAGGGGGTGACAGAGGTCGCCGGACAACGCGAGGTGTGCGATGAGCCTGATCGGGACCCTGGTCGGGTACGTCCTGACCGTGTTCATCGTGGTGCTGATAGTGCGGATGGTGCTGGACTGGACCCGCGTGGTCGCTACGGGCCCGGCGTGGCTCGGGCAGGCACGCCGGATCACCCACCGCGCCACCGAACCGGTAATCGCTCCGGTGCGCCGGGTACTGCCGCCGATCCGGGCTGGCGGGATCGGTATCGACCTGGCGTTCACGGTGGTTTTCGTGGCGGCGTTGGTGGTGCGGTCTGTGGCGTTCGCGTTGTGAGGTTTGGGGTCCGGGTGTCAGCCGTGCCGTCGGTTGTTAGCGGTTTGCTCGGGTTGTGAGCAATGCGGTCGCGTTCTGAGAGCGCGTCCGCGCTGTGTGCCATTCGCTCGTGTCCCGAGGAATACTCTCGCATTCTGAGCAGGGCGCGTACCGTGAGAACTCCCGGGTCCGTGGGTATGTCCACAGTGGAGCGACGCGGGTACTGCGGACATCCCCACGGACCCGCGCCCAGAAGCCCGGTCACAGCCAGGCAGGGGGAACGGCTCTGCGGCGATCCCGGATCTACCTCCAGCAGGTCAGGGGTGGTGGCTACGCACAGTGGCAGGCGTCGAAGAGATCATCAAAGGTGTCAAGGCCGCCGCAGCCAAGATCGCGGCAGGCCGATCGCGGCTCGCGAGCGCGAGACAATCCACCAAAGACGCTGGCCAAACCCTCGCGCAGGCGGCACAGGGCGCGACCGCGCAGGAGGTCGCGCGGGCGGCAGGCCCGTTCGCCGAGACCATGAACGGCATCGCCGCGACGGAACAACTGCTCGACCGGGCATCCGCGCACCTGGACAGGTACATCGAGGATATCCGCGGCGGGGGCGAACCGGACGAAGCCAGCGGCAGCCCGCCCAGGCCGCCCAGTGACCAGAAAGCTGAGTCGAAAGACCCGGTAGAGAAGGCGCGGCAAGAGCTTCCGCCGCCGGTCACGCGCGGTCGCGGGGTGAAAACACACGGCCGGTTGCTCACGGAGGACGGAGGCTCGCACGCCGTCACCAGCGGCCGGGACGAATGGACAGACCGGGTAAACCAGGTCGTGAAGGAAGCCGGTTGCCCGTACACGCCGATGACCGCTTCCGCCGACGTTGAACTCAAGGTCGCGGCCCGGATGCGCGATACCGGGATCCGGCGCGCCACCGTGGTCGTCAACAACCAGCCGTGCACCGGCCGGGCGAGCTGCGATGATCTGATCGGCGTGGTGCTGCCGGAAGGCAGCTCGCTCACGGTCCACGGAACCGGCGGATTCAAGAAGACGTACAAGGGAGGCAAACGGTGGGAGTGACGTTCGACGCGTACTACGACCCGGAGCACCGGGAACCGGTCGCGCTGAGCACATCGGCTGAGGCGGACGAACTGCTGGACCGGATGGTGGCCGAGGCGGAGTCGCCGGACGTCAACGTCGGCGTGGTCGCCCAACTCGACCGCGAGGACGAGACAGGGTGGGTGTCGACCTTGCAGTTCGGGGTGCGCGCAGCCGCCACGACGTGTGGGTTCGTCATCCATATGACCAAGGGCAAGCCGACCGTCATCAGCGACAACGGCGGAACCTCGCCGGTCATGATCGACTACGACTACCAATCCCACCCACGCGAGATTCCGCAGAACGCAGAGATCACCTGGCCAACCGTGCGCCAAGCGGTCCACGACCACGTGGCTTCCAGCGGCGCACGGCCCAGCATGATCACGTGGCGTGAGCCGTAGGGTCTTTTCGCTCGACAGCGGGCATCTTCTCGGCCACCCACCGGCGTACTTCGTCTGGGTGCTGGCCGGCAGGAACGGAGTGCAGTTCCAGCAGCAACTCCATGCGGACAGGGTTCGGAATGTCCCTACGCCCGGGAAATAGCTCGATTTTGCCGCCTGGACTTAGGGGTTGCTGCCACTCCGCGAGAGGAACTGTTGGCGGCGGATCGCCAAAGGTTCGTCCCGCCCTCCGCAACGGCTGGCCACCGGGCCCGGATGCATGACTCCTTGTTCCATACGTGGCCCGAGATGCGGTAGTACACGTCGATGCGTGGCGCGTCGTGCTGGAGGGTCGCAGTGACTTTGCACCCCTCCCCGTGAAACTCCGCGGTGTACTCCCAACGCGGTGCACTACTAGCGTGATCTTGCCGCTCGACCAAGTCACCTGCTCAGGATTCCCGTCGAAGCCGCGACGGATCGTCAGGTAGTCGTCCGTGTGGAACGGTTCACCCAGTGGGAGCCGTGGCCGACGAACACTGGACCAGGCGGATCAACCCAGTCTGTTTCGCGGCCACGGACGATCCTCCGCGGTCGTCTTCGTTTCCCGCTCTCCCCCAGTTGGTTGATCAGCACGTCCACGACCTGGTGAGCGACACCGCGACGACGCTGCCGTTCAGGCCCGCAGCGACCGCCTCGGCGAGACTGCCGCACAGGTCTTCCCCGTCCGGGCCGTTCGCCAGCGGTCGCCGCGAACTGGTTCCGGGCTGTGCCGCGGCGTTGATCGTCTGCTTCGCGGTGACCCTCTCGCCCGGTCACCTGGTCGCGACTGGATCAGCGGGAGTCGAGCCGGATTTCCCCGGCGCTGGAATTCACCTCGATGCGGTGGGCGCCGGTCGGCCGGTCCGGGAGGGTGCCGCTCCGTTCGCCGACCGAGGTTTTCGCCGATACCGCGTAGTCCGTGCCCGGGACGGTGAGGGAAACGGCACCCACGTCGGTCCTGATGGTGGCGTCGGCTGCCGCGCTCAGGGTGATGTCTACTTCGCCGACGGAGGTCACGGCCTTGACTGGCCCGGCGGCGTCCTGGACGGCGACCCGGCCCGCGGACATCGTCAGGTCCAGCGAGCTGATCTTGCCCGCTTCGAATTCGCCAGCTCCCATCTTTCCGGTCACTGCCACGCGATCGGGCAAGGTGACGGTGTAGGAGACTACGCACTGGGTTCCGCAGGTTCCGTCGAGTTCGAGCGACGTCCCGGTCAAGCGATGCCACACGCCCTCCGGTTTCGCGCCCTGGTAACGGATCTCGCGCTCGACAGTGATCGAGTCGCGGGCACCGCCGGAACGCAGCCGCACGTATCCGGCGGGGCTGTCGATCTTGATCGCCGTCGCCGAACCGGTGAGCGTCGACGTGTCCTTCACGGTGTTCTGCCAAACCCCGACGGAGACGCCGTCAGCTCCGTCCTGCTGCACGGGGAGCTGGCACGCCGAGACGCTCGCCGCCAGGACACCAGCCGCGACCAACCGACCACTTCGCACGTTTCTCGTCCTCTTCTCGTTCAAGCCGGACTTTCACGTTATGGCCATGATCAGCTTTCGGGCATCAGGGATGACCCGGACATAGACCGGGGATTTCTGCTGGAACGCCGAATTCCCGGAAGGTCGTTGCGGCACCTGCAACGGAACGCGCCTCAGACTGCTCCATCGTCGAAGGCGGGGCGTTCAGGCCGGACGGACGGCGCGGTCGGGTGCTGAGCGTCAGGGATTTCCGGCGGTGACCGGGGCAGGTTCGTCGTCGGGGCGGCGGCGGGCGGCCCAGGAGTCGTAGCCGCGCAGGAGGAAGCGGTGGGCGGGGCGTTCGACCAGCCGGGTGAGGGCCCAGCCCAGGAGGACGCCGGCGGTGATCATCCCGGCGGTTTGCAGCAGCGGGTCGAGGCCGAGGCCGGACAGCCAGTGCAGCACGAGGTAGCCGATGGCCTGGTGGATCAGGAAGACGCCGTAGGAGACGCCGGCGAACCAGGTGATCGCGCGCTGGGCGAACGGCGGGAGGAAGCGGTTCCAGTCCGGGCCCGCCGCGGCAAGGGAGATGACCGCGATGCCGATCGCGATGCCGATCGTCGAGCCCCATTCGACGTGGATTCCGGTGGGGGTGACGGTCGCGCCGTGCAGGGCGTGCGCGGCGACGCAGAGGACTTCCAGCAGCACGAATTCCGTCGTGGACACGCGTTTCGTCGTCCAGAGCCACACCGCGATGCCCGCGACGAAGAGGTGCCAGCGGTGGAAGCCGAAGCCGTCGACGATGACGCGGTACCACTCGGGCGGGCCCGCGATGCGCAGCGGCCATTGCGCGAGCGGGACGAGCAGGGCGGCCCACATGACGACGCGGAACTTGCGGCCGTGGCCCCAGCTGCTCCGGAAGAGCAGCGCGGCGACGGTGAACGCCATGAGCTGGAGGGGAATCGTCCAGTGGGAGCCGTCGAGGAAGGGGAACTCGGCGGGTTTCCAGTTCCAGAGCATCAGGAGGTTGCCGGCGAGATCGCCGAACCGCGGACTGAACCAGCCGGGCGGCGAGAGGTACCGCAGCGCGAAGTAGATCACCACGACGGCCGCGAGGAACGGCGGCAGCAACCGCGCGATCCGGCCCCACCAGTACCGGCCGAGCGACCCGCGCCCGATCGTGACGGCGGCGAAGTACGCGGAAATCACGAGCAGCAGGCTCGCCCCGATCTGATGCGGGAACACGAACCGCCGCGGCCCGAGCTCGGGATGGACGACGACGCTCATGAACGTCGCGTGGTACAGCAGCACCAGCACGACGCACCCACCGCGCACGAGGTCCCAGCTGATCCGCCGGTTCCCCGAAGACACGCTCACCGGACGGAACGAGGACACGCGCGCCACCGTAACTGGTGGGGTTCGCGGGACGGGGAGGGACCCTGGGGCGGGTTGGCCGGGGTATTTCCGGTACAGGGGCCCGGGTTCGTGGTCCGCGGGCGAGCGTGTTTCGGAGGAATCCTTGGTGGCAGAGGGGTTTTTGCTTTGGGGTGACTCGTGGTTCGCGGGGCGGCGGGGCTGTCGCTGTGCGGTGCGGGGTTCCGGTGAGTGAGAGGTTTTGGGTTGGGGGCAAGCAGGATTCACCCGTTGGATGTGACGGACAAATGCTTGCTTGGTCGCGGTGGGCGGTGTTGATCGGGAGGCGGCGGAAAGTGAGACGGGTCGCGGCTGAATCGGTCTTGTGGGTGGTCGCGTTGCGCGGGCTGATGGGAGAAGGTATTGGGCGAGTTGCCGGGCTTGGGTGCTTTGGGACCTCTGCCGCGAGTTGCGCGCGCCGTGGGCCGGACGCCGCTGTGGGTGGGGCGTGGTCTGGCGAGCGAGTTTGCGGACGTTGCCAGCCAGGTCGCCTTACCGCCGGTCCCGGAGGGCCAGGCTCGGGCGACGTGCGCCCGGTCGATCGCCGACGCTCAGAGCGGTGCCTCGGCAGGCCCGGACAGCCGAACCGGGATCCCGGCCGAGCACGGCCCGAACGGCTCGACCACGCCAATCCGGCTTTCGGCTGCCGGTCGAGCCGCACTGGCGGATTGCCCCGGCCCGCTCGCCCGACTTCCCGGCAGGTCGGAGCCGACCGCCCCGACCTTTCAGACCTGCCTGGTGCCCGGCTCCCGGCTCCCGGCTCCCGGCTCCCGGCTCCCGGCTCCCGGCTCCCGGCTCCCGGCTCCCGGCTCCCGGCTCCCGGCTCCCGGCTCCCGGCTCCCGGCTCCCGGCTCCCGGCGACGGTCTCACGCTCCGAGCGGCGACGCCATCAGGCTCCAGTTTTGGAGGCAGCCTCGTTCGTGACGACCGTGCCTACGCTCCTGCCAGGAGACGTGCAGCGACAGCGTCAGACTCCGGGATTGAAGGCAACTTCCTCCGTGGCGACCCGCCTGCGGTCCCGCCCGGGGCAGAGCAGGACAGCGTCACACCCAGTCTTGAAAGCGACCCCTCTGTGGCGACCCTGCCTGCGATCCGGCCGGAGGCAGACCGGAGGCAGACCGGAGGCAGAGCAGCGACGGCGTCAGACTCCCGTCTTGAAGGCGACCTCCTCCGTGACGACCGTGCCCGCGGTCCGGCCCGGAGCGGTCTGGTGGCCCCAGTACAGGTTCGTGTGCGCGATGACCTGCGCGGGCGACGGGGCTCCCCACTTGGTGAGGTCTTCCGTGGTGTGGGCGTCGCTCACCAAGGTCGCGTCGTAGCCTCGGGCGAAGGCTCCATGGAGAGTGGAGCGGATGCAGGCGTCCGTTTGGGCTCCGCTCACCACCAGGTGGCCGACCTTCAGGTCAGCTAGCACTGATTCCAGGGTGGTGTCTTCGAAGGAGTCGCCGTAAGACTTCTCGATCAGCGGTTCGGCGGGCGAGGGCGTCAGCTCCGGGACGAGGGCCCATTCGGCGCTGCCTTTCTCCAGGCCCTCGCCGGAGTGCTGCACCCAGACGACGGGGATCTCGGCCGCCCGGGCTTTGTCTACCAAGGCGGCCACGTTCGCTACGACGGCGTCGCGCTCGTGTGCGTCAGCGACGACGCCGTTCTGGACGTCGACGACGAGGAGTGCGGTGTTCGGGCGGTCGTTGAGCGTGGTCATCGGGTCTTCCCTCCAGTCAGGTACCGCTCACGCTAGACCCGGCCACCGACAAAAAACGCCGCACTCACTCCGGGCGGAGGGCATCGTGCGGAGAAGACGGACCGAATTCGGTTTCGAAGCGAGCCAGGAGGCGGGCCAGCACGGCGTTCAGGTCGGACAGGTCGTCCGCGCCTACGGCCGACACGAACAGAGCCTGCTCGCGTTCGGTGCGTTTCTTCGTGGCAGCGGCCCAGCGGGCGCGGCCTTTGCGGGTCAGGCGGATGGGGCGGCTTCGGCCGTCCGAACCCGCGGCGACGCGTTCTACCAGGCCCGCTCGTTCCAGGCGGTCGATGCGGACGGTGACGGTGCCGGAGGTGACGCCCAGGCGGTCACCGAGCTCTTTCGGCGTCAGCACCGCGGCGCGGTCGGATCGGTGCAAAGCCGACAGCGCTTGCCAATCCCCCGTGCTGAATCCGTATTCCTCCGCCACGCCGCGCAACACCTGTTCGAACTGCCGCGACAGCCGTCCGATCCGCTGCCGGGCCGCTTCGACCTGCTCGTCCACGCCCTCCGGCATCACGGCCAGCCATTCGGGCAGGCCCGCCCCCACTGAGTCCAACTGGACACTCCCTCGAAGCTCAAGGTAGTTTGGTTTGAGTATCAAGGTACCTGGTCCTGGGGAGGTTCGCGTGTCCGGACGCGTCTGGTTCATCACGGGAGCGAGCAGCGGGTTCGGCCGCGTGCTCGCGGAAACTGTGCTGGCGCGCGGGGAAAAGGTCGTGGCCACGGCTCGCGACACAACGGCGCTCGACGGGTTGAAGACATTCAAGGCCCGGCTGGACGTCACGGATCCGGCGTCGGTGGAAGCGGCGGTGAGCGCGGCGATCAGCGAGTACGGGCGGATTGACGTGCTCGTCAACAACGCCGGGCACGGACTGGTGGGGGCACTTGAGGAACTGACCGACGCGCAGGCGCGGCAGGTGCTCGAGACCAACGTGTTCGGCGTCCTGAACGTCACTCGCGCGGTGTTGCCGCATCTCCGGGCGCGGCGCAGCGGGCACATCGTGCAGCTGTCGTCGGTCGGCGGGGTGGTCGGGAACCCGGGGCACGCGTTGTACGCGACGTCGAAGTTCGCGCTCGAGGGGATGTCCGAGGCGCTCGCCGGGGAGGTCGCGCCGCTCGGGATCCGGGTGAGCCTGGTGGAACCGGGGCCGTTCCGGACGGACTTCGCCGGGCGGTCGATGACGTTCTCCGAGCCCATCGACGACTATCGCGACACTCCGGCAGGCGTTATGCGCCAACGGTTTTCCGCGCAGGACGGCGCGCAGCCGAACGATCCGGCGAAGGCCGCCGAGGCGATCGTCAAGCTGGTCGACACGCCGGACGCTCCGCTGCGGCTGCCGCTCGGGCCCGAGGCGGTGAACCGGATCCGGGCGAAGCTGGAGCAGCAGCTCGCGGATCTGGCGGCGTGGGAGGAGGTTTCGCTGGACACGCGTTATCCGGACGGCTGAACGAACTCAGCCGTCCGGATGGTCCGGCGGGTCAGCCCACGGGGCCCTCGGCGGGTACGACGGTGACGTTCTGCTGCTGACCGGTCTGGTCGACGACGGTCACGGTCAGTTTGTCGCCCGGGTGGTGCTGGTCCATCAAGGTGGTCAGCGTGGTGGGCGAGTCGACCGCTTTGCCGTCCACCGCGGTGATCACGTCGCCAGCGGCCAGGCCTGCCTTCGCGGCTGCACCGTCGGGGACGATCTGCTGGATCGCCGCGCCGGAGCCGGATCCGCCCTGCTGCTGCTGCTGTTGTTGCTGTTGCTGCTGCCCGGCGTCGCTGACGGTCACGCCCAGGAACGCGCTCTTTCCAATGTGGACAGTGTCCGAACCGGTGCCGCCGACGATCTCGTGGGCGATGGAGATCGCCTGGTTGATCGGGATCGCGTAGCCCTCGTTCCCGCTGGACCCCTGCGAGCCATTGCCCTGCGAACCATTGCCCTGCGAGTCGCCTGGGGAGTCGCCCTGCGAGCCGCTCCCGGGGAAGCCGTTGCCGAGCCCCCCGTGGCTCCGACGTCCGCCGCCGCCGTTGAACTGGTACCCGGCCGAGGCCGCGGTGTCCACGCCGATGACCTGGCCCTGCGCGTTCACGAGCGGGCCGCCGGAATCGCCGGACTGGATGTTGGCATCGACCTGGATCAGGTCCTTCAGCTGTTCGGACGAGCTGTTCGATTCGTCGGACGCGGTGATCGACTGGTTCAGCGCGGTCACCCGGCCGCCCGCCGGGATCGGCGCTCCCCCGGCGCCGCCCGCGTTGCCGAGGCCGACGACCGCGTCGCCGACCTTGACCGAGGACGAATCGCCGAGCGCCTCCGTGGCCAGCCCGGAAGCGTCGTTCAGCTTGAGCACCGCGACGTCGTGGCTGCGGTCGTAGCCGAGCACGGACGCGGTGTACGTCTGGCCGTTGCCGATGTCGGTGACCTTGATGCTGGTCGCGCCCTCGACGACGTGGTTGTTCGTGAGCACCTCGCCGTCGGCGGTGAGCACGATGCCGGTGCCGGCGGCGGCCGCGCCCTGATAGCCCAGCTCGGTGTTGATGTTGACGATGCCCGCGCTGACCTTCTTCGCGATCGCCTGCGGGTCGATGGCCGTGTTCGACGGGTTGGTCTGGTTGCCGATCGAACCGAAGTTCTGGTTCCCGGAGACTCCGGAGGGCGCGGACGGCGTCCACACGAAGTGCCCGACCCCGAGCCCGACGGCGACCGACAACGCGATCGCGCCGACCGTGACGGCCGCGGTCCGCAACGGGTGGCTGGCCCGCTGCGGCCGGTGGTACGGCGTAGCGAACTGCTGAGTCGGGTGCGGCTGCCCGGCGTACTGGCCGCCGGGCTGCGGGCCGTACGCGCCGGGCGGCGGGTTCCAGGCCTGCTGCTGTCCCCAGCCCTGCTGATACGGCTGCCCCGCTCCCGGCGAATAGGGATGCGCCGGTCCGCCGTAGCCGGGCTGTCCCTGGTCCTGCCCGCCTCGCTCCTGCTCGTTCATGGTCCGCTCCCGCGTCTCGTGACCCTCCGCCAGCTCAGCAAACACCCGGTACCTGAGATTTTCCTTGCCGTCGTCCGTGCGGAAGCTGTGTACCCGCGCGGGCGGCACGAAGAAGCCCCGCCCGGCTCGGAAAAGAGCCGGACGGGGCCTGCGGAGACCGCGCCTTCTCCGCGCCGCCGGGATTCCGGCGGCGAGGGTGGTCAGCTCACGTGCACGTAGTCGACCACCAGCTGTTGCGGGAACTGGGTGTTGCCGTCCGGGTCGCCCGGCCAGTCGCCGCCCACCGCGAGGTTGAGGATCAGGTAGAACGGGTGGTCGTACACCCATTTCTTGCCGTTCAGGTCCGCCGGGGTACGGGTTTGGTAGGCCTGTCCGTCGACCAGCCAGACGATCTTGTTGGGCGACCAGTCGACCGCGTAGGTGTGGAAGTCGTCGGAGAAGTTCGGGCCGTTGAACGCCGCGCCGATGCCGCCCGCTCCCGAGTAGCCGGGGCCGTGGATGGTGCCGTGCACGGTGTTCGGTTCCTTGCCGATGTTCTCCATCACGTCGATCTCGCCGTCGTCCGGCCACTGCCCGCCGCCGAGCATCCAGAACGCGGGCCACATTCCTTGCCCGCGCGGCAGCTTCATCCGCACTTCCATATGCCCGTACGCCTGGCTGAACTTGCCGGCGGTGTTGAGCCGCGCCGAGGTGTACTGGCACGCGCCGTACCAGCAGTTGTTGCCGGAGTTCTCCTTCTTGGCGGTGATCACGAGGTGGCCTTGGCCGTCGAGCGCGCCGTTCGCCGCGCCGGAGGTGTACCACTGCCGTTCGTGGTTGTTGCCGTTGTTGTCGCCGGTTTCGTAGCTCCACTTGCCCCCGTCGGCGGGTGCGCCCGCAGGGCCGTTGAAGTCGTCGGAGAACCCGGCGGCCGGAGCGGCTGCGGGGGCGGCATTCCCGGCGGGCGTCAGCGCGACCGCACTGGCGACGGCGAGCGCCGCGGGAATCGCGAGCCGCCGCCAGCGGGAGGAGGTGTGCGTGGACGTCATCGTCATCCCTCAATCACTCGAGGGGCGGCCTGGCGGCGCCACCCCGGGTTTGTTGTGGATGGCAACAAAGTATGCCCACCAGCGCCTTCACCGGCAAGACGTTCCGTGGGTCATTTTCCGACCGGTGCCGGGGAAAGGCGCTCCCGGAAGGAATTCCGGGCAAGGCCGGATGACCGGACGGGCAAGCGGTCCGGTCATCCGGCTTTGATCAGTACCGGAACTGCTGCAGCTGACGTCCGTCCGCCGACGGCGCCCAGCCGATGCGGCCGGCCGGGTCGAGCTGCGCCGAGCGCTCGGTCAGCGGGTCGAACTCGCCGCCGAACGGACCGGCCACGAAGTTCAGGCCCGGCACCACCGCAACCGGTTTCCCGGCGGCGAGGTCGACGACCGCGAACTGGCTCGTCGCGTTGTTGTCGGTGACCACGCCGCCGACCTTGCCGAACTGCGACAGCACCGGCGGCGTCCGGAACGCCTCCAGCCCGAGGCGGTGCACGCCGTCGACCGCCAGGAAGCCGCCCTTCTGCTTGCGCACGCCGATGGTGCCCGCCGGCGCCAGCGTCGCCTCATCGACCGACACCAGCGACGACGTGCCGACGATGTTGAGGCTGATCGCGCGGTAGTCCGACTGGTAGACCCGCCCGGCCCCGGAGTCGACCGCCAGCCCGGTCGCGCATCCGCTGCCGCCGTCCGCCCGCCGGACCTCTCCGGAGTTCAGGTCGACGCGAGCCACCGGACCGGCACCGCCGCTGAAGCAGATCAGGCTGCTGTTGGCCCGGCTCAGGTAGACGAAACCGTTCGCCGGATCGAGGTCGAGCATCTGGTACGCGCCTGCCCCCACGCCCGGCGGGTCGGCGGGCACTGGCTTGCCGAACGTGCCCGTGGCGAGGTCGAGCGGGAGCACCGTGTCGGCGTTGTCGCCGTCGTGGTGTGCCAGGAGCGCGGCGCGGTGGTGCACCGGATCCACGCGGCCGCCGTCGAGCGAGTACCCGGTTGCGGCGGCGCTGGCGACGAGCTTGCCCGAAGCCGTGTCGTAAGTCTCCACAGTGGACTGATCGCCGCCGAAGTGCAGCAGTGCCAAGCGATGTGCGTCTGGATCTGCGCCGAGGACCTGGTATCCGCGATCCGGCGATTCGTCGCTGGCGAGTGCCCGGCCGTAGGTGCCCTTGGCGGTGTCGTACTCCCGCACCGACTCCCCCGCGCCGGGTTCGCGCAGCGCGACGTACGACGTTCCGGTGGCCGATGCGGCGAAGCTCGTCACCACGGTGTCGCCTGGCGCGAGTCCGTCGTCGACGGTGAGGAAGGACGTGGGCGAGGCCTGGCCGAGGATCCGTCCGTGCGCGTCGGTCGCGAAGACGCGGACGTTGTAGGACAGCGAACCGCCCAGACCGAGCTTGCCCGCGTCCAGTGACGCGGTGCCATTGCGGCCGGGAAGCTGTTGGTAGGCAACCGATCCGGCACTCGGGCCGCCTGCGTCCCGGGTGTCGCCGTTCGCGTTCGTCACGGTGTTGAGCGATTTGAACAGCGTCGGTGCGGGTGCGGAAAACTCGACCGCCGCACCGGTCGCGCCGCGAATGCCGCGGACGTCGTAGCCGACCGAGAATCCCGGTGCGGCGCGGGTGATCTCCGCGTGGTGGCCAGTGCCGAGGATGGGCGCGTCCGGCCGTTGTCCGGCATCGCCGCCGACGCGAACCGCGGTGAATTCGCCGTACACCGGATCGCCGACGCTGCCGGTGACCGAGCGCTGCACGATTCCGATGCCGTAGATCCCGCTGCCGGAGGCGAATGCCGTGGCTGGCACGAGAATGTCTCCGGACGTCGCGAGCAGCGGGGCGGTAAAGGTGGTCCCGAACAGCGGGGCGCTGACCGGGCTCCAGTGGCCGAGCGTCGAGACGACCAGCTGCGGGTTCGACAGGTTGCGGACGCCGGTGAGGTCGTAATGCACGGTCGTCGACTGTCCGCTGTGGACAGTCGCGGGCGCGACCGGGGCCTGTGCTTCGGCGTAGGTGCCGTCGGTCGGGCCGAAGGTCAGCGTGCGGGTGGCCGACGCGATCAGCCAGCCCGCGATCCGGACCTCGAAGGTGACCGGGACGCTCCGGTCTGTTGTTGCTACGACGGGCATTCCGGCCGCGGTCAGGAGTTCGGTCGGGCTCAGCCGGACCGCGGGTACCGCTGAGCGGAACTCCTTGCCGCCGACCTTCACCGCGTACGACGCGCCCGGCGGTGCGCCCGCGACGTCGGCCCCGATCGTGACCGGGCCGACCAGGCCTTCGCCGGTGCCGTTGGTGGCGAGGTCGATCCGGCCGTCCGGCGCGTCCTCCAGGAACGCAGCGCCGAGACCGCCGGTGGTCACCCGGTGCGCGACTGAGACCCGCGCGATCGCCGGAGCAGTGTGGACGCCGAGTACGGACTGGAGAGCGGCGGTTACGTCGAGCTGCGGTCCGACGGTCACCGGCCGGTCTGCCTGCGGCGGGGTCGAGACCGGCCGCGCTGAATGCGTCAGCACGTTCCGGACGTCGAGCGGGTTCATCGGGCGGCCAGTCAGTTTCGCCGCTTGGAGCACGACGGCTGCCGCGGCGGCGGTCATCGGCGCGGAGGCCGAGGTGCCGCCGTTCAGCACGGGCGTCACGTCTTGCGCGGAGCCGTGTTCGGTGTGCTGATAGACGAGAATTCCGTCGCTGGGCGCGGAAATGTTGACCCGCGAGCCGAAGCCGGACGAGTAAGCCGCGCTGCCGTTGAAGCGGGTCGTGGCGTATGTCGGGTTGTGCGCGGCGGGAGTGCCTGAGCGTTGCGGCACCGACAGAGTGTCGTCCAGTGTCGTGCCGCCGACGGCGATCGCGCCGCTGTCGAGGACCTTGGTCGGGGTTGTGGAGTACGCGTCGTCGTCGATGTCGGTGGTGTCACCAGCGTTGCGAGCCACGTCGGTGGGCGTGCTGCCGCCGTCCGGGCCGACCGCGGTCGGCGTGTACAGCCGCGTTCCGTCGTTGGCCGAGATGGTGACGACGATGTGGTACTGGTGCACGATCGTGCTGACGACGGACTGCAACAGCGGATCGTCTTCGAGGTACCGGCCGGGGAAGCCGACCGTGTCGGTGCCCTCGCCGAGGCTCGCCGTGATCACGTTCGGCCGCGGCGTCTGCCGGGCGGCGGCCAGCAGCGAAACCGCGATCTGGTCGACGGTCGGCTCCTGCGGCACGACGAGCCGGTACTGCGCGCCCGGCGCGATGCCGAGCAGGTCCGTGTAGCCGGAACCGGTCGCGTCCGGCCGTTGCGCGTCGTGCGGGAGCGGGGCCATCACGCCGAAGTCGAGCAGCACTTCGCCGAGCCCCGGGTCCTGGCCCTCCGCCGAGCCGAGCGGGTCCAGGCGGCCGGACGGGCTCGCCGTGTAGGTCGGGATCAGCGGCATGGACGGAAGATCGAGGTAACGCTGGCCGTCGCGGACGATCGTCGTCGGGCCGTAGGTGCGGACATACTGGTCGCCCGCGTCGGCCATGCCCTGGTCGGTCAGGTCGCCGATGGAGACGTTGGTGATGATTTGGCCGGTGCCGGGCAGTTGGCCGTATTTGGATTTCAGCAGGCTGTACGCGCCGAGTGCGTTGGTGCCGCCCGCGTTGAGGTAGCTCTCCGCCGACGAGCTGACGCCGTAGTTGTCCGGCAGCGGCGCGGGCGGCTTGGCCTGCGCGCGTTTCTGCTGCGCGGCCTGGACGGACGGTTGTGGTACCGGGACTGGACCGGTGGACATCGCGGACACGCGGCGGTTCACGCGGGCGCTCACCACACCTGGCGTCTTCGACAGCTTTTGCGCGGCCTGGGCTGCGTCTGTGCCACGAAGGTGCACCAGGACGGTCTTCGAGAGTGCGGGAACGTCGGTGGCGTCGGGGAAGACGGGCTCTACCGACGTTGCGCCGACATCAGTGAGAGCGGCGTTGACAACGTTGTCGGAAGTGCGAGCGGCCCGCTTGCCCGCCGCAATCGGCGGGCCTGTCACGGATGTCGACGGCGCTAGCCGCAGGACGACGTCGTGGGGTTGCTGGCGCGTGAAGGCGGCGCGGACCGCGTCGTCGGTCGGGGCGAAATCGCCGAGTGTGGACGTGCCTTGGGCAAGCGGCAGCACGGTTTTCGCGACAGTCTTGCCGTGGGCGTCGGTGCGGGTCGCGGTGCCGTCGGCGGCGAGCGTGACCGCTCCCCCGTCCGGCATCGCGACATGTCTGGACGGTGGCTGAGCCGGTGGCGCCGAGGCGGAAGCCGGAGCTGCGGCGAGGCCGCACAGCGTCACCGCGGCGGTGGCCGAGGCGACGAGGATGCGCAGCGAGGACGTTCGGGCGCGAGACACAGCGCCCCCTTTCAGGTCGGGGGGACGGGGGTCAGTGGTCGGATCAATTTCCCAGCTCGCGACGGCGTGGCGCAAGATAGCCACCATGACCAATAGTCGCCAGGTGGCGGATTCCCGCCAGGCCGCGCCGGATTTGTCCGCGCTCGGCCTGCCGCCCGCGGACATCCGGGTCTATACCGCGCTTGTCGGGCATCCGCGCACCCGGGCGGCGGACGTGGCCGAGCAATGCGGGCTGTCCGCGCAGCAGGTGTCGCGCGCACTTTCCCGGTTGACCGCAGCCGGATTGGCGAGCCGCGTGCCCGGACGACCGGCGCGCTATCTCGCCGCGCCGCCCGATCTCGCGCTCGGCGCGCTGGCCGCGGAACGGGCCGCCGAGCTGCGCGAAGCACGGGCGAAAATCGAAGAACTGATGGAAGTGCACCGCGAGGCGAGCCGGTTCACGCATCCGGCGGAGCTGGTCGAGGTCGTCACCGGGACGGAGAACATCGACAGCCGGGTGCTGCGGTTGCAGGAGGAGGCCCGGACACAGATCCGAGGTTTCGACCGGCCGCCGTACGTCAAGCCGCCCGGCGCGAACCTCGGCGAGGAACAACGGCGGTTGAAAGCGGGGATCGCCTATCGGGTCATCTACGCGCAAGCCGCCATCGCCGTGCCGGGCCGGTTGCGCGGCGACATCCTGGCCAGCCACGGCGAAAAGTCGCGGGTGCGGCCGACGCTGCCGATCAAGATGGTGATGGCGGACGAGAAGGTCGCGGTGATCCCGATCAGCTCGTCGCCGCACGTCGTGGACGCCGCGTACATCATTCACGCGTCGGCGTTGCTGGACGCGCTGGTCACGCTCTTCGAGGCGGAGTGGGACCGGGCGGTGCCGATCACGCGGGCGCTGACCGGCGGGGACCGGGATACCGCCACGCTGCTCACGCTCCTGGCGTCCGGGCAGACGGACGCGGGGATCGCCCGCGCGCTCGGGTGGAGCGCGCGGACCACGCAGCGGCGGGTTCAGCGGCTGATGACGGAACTGAACGCCACGACCCGGTTTCAGGCCGGGATGAACGCGATGGCCCGCGGGTTGCTGTGACGAGGTCCGTGAAGGACTCCTTGAGGGAATCAGATTCTTTCAAGGGGCCTTTCACGGACGCCAGCGGCGGCGGAGATGCGGTCCGTGAGGGCCACCTTCAAGGACTCTGAGTCCCTCAGGGTTCCCCTCACGACCCTCACCTGTCCGTGAGGGGCCCCTTCACGGACTTGGATTCCCTCAAGGGGCCCTTCACGGACGCCAGCAGCGGTGCGCGGGGCGGAGGTGGCGGTGGCGGTGGCGGGCCTCAGTCCTCAGTGGACGGACGTTCCTCCAGCAACCACAACACCCCGCTCGGCGGAAGCTGCACCACCGCCGACGCGGGCTGACCGTGCCAAGGTTCCTCAGTCGCCTCCACCGCGCCCAAGTTCCCGACCCCCGAGCCACCGAACGACTCCGCGTCCGTGTTCAGCACCTCGGTCCACCGGCCCGCAGCGGGAAGGCCCACCCGGTAGTCGTGGTGCGGAACCCCGGCGAAGTTGGCGATGCAGGCCAGCCGCGAGCCGTCCACACCGAGGCGCAGGAAGCTCAGCACGTTCCCGGCCGAGTCGTTCGCGTCGATCCAGCGGAAGCCCTCCGGCCGGACGTCGCCGCTGAACAGCGCCGCGGTGTCCCGGTAGATCGCGTTCAGCTGCCGGATCAGGTCGCGCACTCCGCGGTGCAGCGGGGTTTCCAGCAGGTGCCAGTCCAGCGACCGCGACTCCGACCATTCGCGCGGCTGGCCGAACTCGCCGCCCATGAACAGCAGCTGCTTGCCCGGATGCGCCCACATGAACGCCAGCAGCGAGCGCAGGCCGGCCGCCTTGTTCCAGTCGTCGCCGGGCATCCGTTCCCACAGCGAACCCTTGCCGTGCACCACTTCGTCGTGCGAGAGCGGCAGGACGAAGTTCTCGCTCCACGCGTACACGAGCGAGAAGGTCATCTCGTTGTGGTGGTACGCCCGGTGGATCGGCTCGTGCGACAGGTAGCGCAGCGTGTCGTGCATCCAGCCCATGTTCCACTTGAAGCCGAAACCCAGGCCGCCCAAGTGCGTCGGGCGGGTGACGCCGGGCCAGGCGGTGGACTCCTCGGCGACCATCACCACGCCGGGGTGTCGCTTGTAGACAGTCGCGTTCAGTTCCTGCAGAAACCTTACGGCGTCGAGGTTTTCCCGGCCGCCGTACTCGTTCGGCAGCCACTCGCCGTCCTTGCGCGAGTAGTCGAGGTACAGCATCGAGGCGACCGCGTCGACGCGCAGGCCGTCGAGGTGGAACTCCTCCAGCCAGAACAGCGCGTTCGCGACGAGGAAGTTGCGCACCTCGTTGCGGCCGAAGTTGAACACGAGCGTGCCCCAGTCCGGCTGTTCGCCGCGGCGCGGGTCCTCGTGCTCGTACAGCGGGCTGCCGTCGAACCGCGCCAGCGCCCAGATGTCGCGCGGGAAGTGCGCGGGCACCCAGTCCACGAGGACGCCGATGCCGCGCTGGTGCAGGTGATCGACCAGGTACCGGAAGTCGTCCGGCGAACCGAAGCGGGACGTCGGCGCGTAGTAGGACGTGACCTGGTAGCCCCACGAGCCGCCGAACGGATGCTCCGCCACCGGCAGGAGTTCGACGTGCGTGAAGCCGGTTTCCTCGACGTAGTCGGCCAGTTGGTCGGCCATCTCGCGGTAGCCGAGCCCGGGCCGCCACGAGCCGAGGTGCACCTCGTACACGCTCATCGGCGCGTCCGCCCAGTCGGTGGCCTCGCGCCGGGCGATCCAGCCGTCGTCGCCCCAGGCATACGACGATTCGGTCACCTTCGACGCGGTCGCGGGCGGCACCTCGGTGGCGAACGCCATCGGGTCGGCCTTCTCGTGCCAGTGCCCGTCCGCGCCGAGGATGCGGAATTTGTAGCAGCTGCCGACGGAAACGCCGGGGACGAACAGCTCCCACACGCCCGAAGACCCGAGCGAGCGCATCGGGTGGCCGCGGCCCTCCCACGCGTTGAAGTCGCCGATCACCCGCACGCCGCGCGCGGTCGGCGCCCACACCGCGAAAGACACGCCTTCGACAACGCCGTTCGGAGTGTCGTACCGGCGCACGTGCGCGCCCAGCACGTCCCACAGCCGTTCGTGCCGTCCTTCGCCGATCAGGTGCTGGTCCAGCTCCCCCACCGTCGGCAGCCAGCGGTACGGATCGTCGGTGACGACAGTGTGGTTGTCGTAGCCGACCTCGAGCCGGTAGTCGCCCGGATGTTCCGGCAGCACCGCGGCGAACAGCGCGTCCGCCACGCGCTCCAGCGGAACGCGGCGCTCGCCTGCGACGACGGACACCGACGTCGCGCCCGGACGAAGCGCGCGCACGACGATGTCGCTGCCGTCGGTGTGCACGCCGAGCACCGAATGCGGGTCGTGGTGCTCGCCTGCCAGCAGCCGGTCGATGTCGAGCGGAGACGGCGCCGCCGAGGGCAGATCCGCGGGGACAGCGTTCACGGGGGTCACTCGCTTCCGTCGGTGCTGCGGGCGATCGCCGCCAGGGGCACGCTCAGCCAGTCCGGCCGGTTCGCGTGCTCGTAGGCGACCTCGTACACGGCTTTGTCCAGTTCAAAGGCGCGGAGCAGGCCCGCCTGCGCCTGCGGGTCGCCCACCGGGCCGCCGGCGCGGGCGTACCCGGAGCAGAACGCGGCGCGGTTGCGCCGGGCCCATTCCATCGCGTGCCGGGTCACGTCCGCGTTCTCGGGCTGCCCGACGAGCCGCTGGTGCGCCGCGTAGTCGAACGACCGGAGCATGCCCGCGACGTCCCGCAGCGGCGAGCGCAGCGCGTGCCGTTCCGCGACCGGGGCGGCCGGTTCGCCTTCGAAGTCCAGCAACAGCCATCCGTTGACGGTACGCAGCACCTGGCCCAAGTGCAGATCGCCGTGGATGTACTGCATGACGATCGGCGACTCGTGCGCGCGCACCGTTTCGAACACTTCGCGCAGCGCGGGCGCGTACACGGCCAGCTCCGGGACCACGCTGGACACCTGGTCGAGGCGCTCGGTCATCGCGCGCACCGTGCGGTCCAGCTCGTCGCTGTCCGCGGGCTCGGTGCCGAGCGCGGTCGCCAGGTCCGCGTGCACCTCGGCCACCGCGGCGCCGAGCCGCTCGGACTCGCCCGCGAAGTCGCCGCCCGCCTCGGCCGCGGCCTGGTCCGGTGCGGCCAGCAGGTCCCGCACGCTCGTGGTCGCCATCGCCCAGCCGTCGACCGCGTCCGGCAGGAACTCCTGCAGCATCCCCATCGTCGCGGGCTCGCCGTGCAGTTCGCCGGAGATCGAGCCGACCACGCGGGCGATGTGCTTGCAGCCCGCGTCCCGCAGCGCGCGGTGCAGCAGCAGGTCCTTGTTCGTCCCCGCGCTGAGCTTGCGGAACAGCTTGAGGATGTACTGCCCGCCGTACACCAGCGAGGTGTTGCTCTGCTCGGCGGTGATCGGCCGCGAGCGCAGGCCGGGCTCGAGCGTCGCGTCCGGCTCCGCCGCGAACCGCAGCGGCCCGGCGGACCCGCCCGCCGCCATCCGGTCCAGCAGCCCGGCGGTGAGGTCCGCGTCGCCGCTCGCCTCGTAGAGGCCTTCGCCGAGCACCGCCGCCGAAGCGACCTCGGGAACCCCGGACCGGCGGCCGACCAGCAGCTGGTACGGCTCGGTGCGGTCGCCCTGCAGCACGTCGACGACCGCGTGCACCAGCAGCGGATCAGGCCCGGCCAGTACGGTCAGCTCGACCGGGCGGACCTCGTCGACCGGCCGGTCCTTGCCCGCGAACCAGCGCTGCGCGGGCAGCCAGTCCGGCAGCAGGGCGGTCAGCGCCCCGGACACCTCGGACAGTTCGGGCTGTGCGGGCGGGAAACCGTGGTGCGACAGCGGACTCACCTCATTCTTCCGGCTCGAGCAGCTGGAACCAGTAGAACCCGTGGCCGGGCAGCGTGAGCAGGTACGGCAGCTCGCCGATGTCCGGGAAGCGCACCCCGCCGGTCAGCTCGACGGGCGTCGCGCCCTGGTGCGCGGACAGGTCCAGCTCCACCGGCTGCGGGAACCGGGACAGGTTGTTGACGCACAGCACGACGTCCGCGCGGCCGTCCGGGCGCAGCCACCGGCGCTGGTAGGCGAGCACGCTCGGGTTGGAGCCGCCGAGGTCGGTGAAATCGCCCTGGCCGAACGCGTGGTGCTGCTTACGCACCTCGATCATCCGGCGCGTCCAGTTCAGCAGCGACGACGCGTTGTCGGCCTGCGCCTCGACGTTGAGCGCTTGGTGCCCGTATACCGGGTCCATGATCACGGGCAGGTAGATGCGGCCGGGGTCGCAGGTGGAGAACCCGGCGTTGCGGTCCGGGGTCCACTGCATCGGGGTGCGGACGGCGTCGCGGTCGCCGAGCCAGATGTTGTCGCCCATGCCGATCTCGTCGCCGTAGTAGAGCACCGGCGACCCGGGCAGCGACAGCAGCAGCGCGGTGAACAGCTCCTGCTGGTCGCGGTCGTTGTCCAGCAGCGGGGCCAGCCGGCGGCGGATGCCGATGTTGGCCTTCATCCGCGGGTCCTTGGCGTACTCGGAGTACATGTAGTCGCGCTCTTCGTCGCTGACCATCTCGAGCGTGAGCTCGTCGTGGTTGCGCAGGAAGATGCCCCACTGCGTGCCGGACGGGATCTGCGGCGTCTGCAGCAGGATCTCCGAGATCGGGAACCGCGACTCCCGGCGCACCGCCATGAAGATCCGCGGCATCAGCGGGAAGTGGAACGCCATGTGGCATTCGTCGCCGCCGGACTCCGCGTCGCCGAAGTACTCGACCACGTCGGTCGGCCACTGGTTCGCCTCGGCCAGCAGGACCCGGCCGGGGTACTCGTCGTCGACGACCTTCCGGCAGCGCTTGAGGAAATCGTGCGTGCGCGGCAGGTTCTCGCAGTTGGTGCCTTCCTCTTCGAACAGGTACGGCACGGCGTCGAGCCGGAAGCCGTCGATGCCGATGTCGAGCCAGAACCGCAGCACGTCGATCATCGCGTCCTGCACGGCCGGGTTCTCGTAGTTCAGGTCCGGCTGGTGGGTGAAGAACCGGTGCCAGTAGAACTGGCCGCGCACCGGGTCGTAGGTCCAGTTCGACGTTTCGGTGTCGACGAAGATGATCCGCGCGTCCGCGTAGCGGGAGTCGTCGTCGCTCCACACGTAGTAGTCGCCGTACGGGCCGTCCGGGTCCGAGCGCGACTGCTGGAACCACGGGTGCGCGTCCGACGTGTGGTTCAGCACCAGGTCGGTGATCACCCGGATGCCGCGCCGGTGCGCCTCGTCGAGCAGGTACACGAAGTCCTCGACGCTGCCGAATTCCGGCAGCACGGCACGGAAATCGCTGATGTCGTAGCCGCCGTCGCGCAGCGGCGAGGCGTAGAAGGGCGGCAGCCACAGGCAGTCCACCCCGAGCCATTCGAGGTAGTCGAGCCTGCCCGCCAGCCCGCGCAGGTCGCCGGTGCCGTCGCCGTTCGAATCGGCGAACGCGCGCACCAGCACCTCGTAGAACACCGCGCTCTTGAACCATTCCGGGTCCTTCGGCGCCGCGTGCGCGTGCGCGAAGTCGTCCGCCTGCGGCTCGACCAGCAAGCCGTCGGCCGTCACCGCCTCCCCCGTGTGCGGCACGTCCGCCAGTCCCGCCGCGGCGCCGGGCCGGCTGTCTTCGTCCATCGTTCCACCTTGTCCTGAGTGCCTGTGCTGAATAGTGGTTATCCCGAACCGAGCCGGGATAACCACTCGCGAAGATCTGGTGCGGAGTTCAGGCCGCGAGCCTGCGGCGCAGCGCCACGATGTGCGCGACCGCCCGCCACGGTTCGAGCCGGACGAAGTTCGCCTGGCCCCAGTCCCACGTCTCCCCGGTGACCTCGTCGTGCGCGATGAGCCGCTCCGACCAGTCGAAGCCGAGGGAGGGCAGGTCGAGCCAGAGCGTGCCCTCGTGCGCTCCGTGCGGGTCGAGGTTCACCACCGTGACGACCGTGTCGCCCGTCGCCGGGTCCTGTTTGGAGTAGGCCAGCAGCGCTTCGCTGTCGACGTGGTGGAAGCGCAGCGACCGCATGCCCTGCAGCGCCGGGTGCGCGCGGCGGACGGCGTTGAGCCGGGTCAGCCACGGTTCCAGCGAACGGCCTTCGGCGAGCGCGCGGGCGAAATCGCGCGGGCGCAGCTGGTACTTCTCCGAGTCGAGGTACTCCTCGCTGCCCGGCCGCACCGCCTCGGATTCGAACAGCTCGTAGCCGGAGTACACGCCCCAGGTCGGCGACATCGTCGCGGCGAGCGCGGCGCGCAGCGCGAACATGCCCGGACCGCCGTGCTGCAGCGATTCGTGCAGGATGTCCGGAGTGTTCACGAAGAGGTTCGGCCGTCCGTGGTCCCAGTGCTCGACGAGGTCCGTGCCGAACTCGGTCAGCTCTTCTTTCGTGGTGCGCCAGGTGAAATACGTGTAGCTCTGGGTGAAGCCGAGCTTCGCCAGCCCCCACAGCCGGGCCGGGCGGGTGAACGCCTCGGCGAGGAACAGCACGTCCGGATGCGCGTCCTTCACCGACTGGATCAGCCACGCCCAGAAGTCCGGCGGCTTGGTGTGCGGGTTGTCGACCCGGAAGATCCGCACCCCGTGCGACACCCAGTGCAGCACGACGCGCAGCACCTCGTCGTAGATGCCGCGCGGGTCGTTGTCGAAGTTGACCGGGTAGATGTCCTGGTACTTCTTGGGCGGGTTCTCCGCGTAGGCGATGGTGCCGTCCGGGCGGGTGGTGAAGAACTCCGGGTACTTGACCACCCACGGGTGATCGGGCGCGGCCTGCAGCGCGAGGTCGAGCGCGACCTCGAGGCCGAGTTCGTCCGCGCGGGCGGTAAAGGAGTCGAAGTCCTCGATGGTGCCGAGCTCCGGGTGGATCGCGTCGTGCCCGCCTTCGTCCGCGCCGATGGCCCACGGCGAGCCGACGTCGTCCGGCGTCGCGTCGAGAGTGTTGTTGGGGCCCTTGCGGTTCACCCGGCCGACGGGGTGCACGGGCGGCAGGTAGACGACGTCGAAACCCATGCCCGCGACGCGGTCCAGCTCGCGCTCGGCGGTGGCGAAGGTGCCGTGCACCGCGCGCCCCTGCGCGTCGACGCCGCCGGTGGAACGGGGGAAGAATTCGTACCAGGAACCGAAAGCGGCGCGTTTGCGGTCGACCCACAGCTTCAGCACGCGGCCCTTGGTGATCAGCTCGCGCACCGGGAAATCGTGCATGAGCTGGCGGACCTCGGGCGACAGCGCCGGGCCGACGCGCTCGGCGAGGTCGCGTTCGTCGTCGCGCAGCGCGGCCGCGGCCCCGGCGAGCAGCGGGCGCTCGGCCCGGCGCTCGGGGCGGCGCGACACCCGGTCGAGCAGCAGCGCCCCGCTCTCCAGGTCGTTGGCCAGCTCCCCCGGCCCCTGCCCGGCGGCGATCTTCACCTCGACCGCGTGCTCCCAGGTGGCCCACGGATCGCTCCACGCGTCGACGCGGTAGGTCCACATGCCCTCGGCGTCGGGCACGATCACCGCGCCGAACCGGTCGAGCCCCCGGCCCCGCTCGGCCATCCGCGTCTGGCGCGCGGCGCGGTCGCCCGGACCGCGCCAGGCGACCGTCGCGGCGACCGCGTCGTGGCCCTCCCGCCAGACCGTGGCCGTGACGGGGAAATGTTCGCCTGCAACGGCTTTGGCCGGATATCGGCCGCAGCTGACAATGGGTGCGACGTCGTCGATCCCGAGCCTGCCGGTCATGGCAATGCCCCTTTTTCACGGTGGGTGGGAGTGTGGTCGGAGTGTGCCTCCGCGAGCACGGTCAGTGTGCCTGATTCCTCCAAAGCCGTTGACAGCGGGGCCTTTTTCGGAAATTCCCGCCACCCGGTCGGGCGAAACGCGCCCATTCGGCGGAACTCCCCGACGCATTCCCGTCTCCCGCCCGCAACACGAGCGCCGAATTGCGTTAACAATCGCCCGCCACGTTCCGGTGATTACCCGCCAGTACCACCCGGCGACAGGTCCGTGAAGGACTCCTTGAGGGAATCTGATTCCCTCAAGGAGTCCTTCACGGACCTCGGCCGACCTACAGTTGCGGGATCTCGACTGTGTCCCGCGGCGCGCGCAGCAACAGCAGCGACCGCGCCTCGACCGTGATCCGCGCCTTCGGCTCGAGCACGCCGGGATTGGCCGGAGTGCCGTCGGCGGTGCTGGTGTCCAATGTGGGCTTGAAGGTCTCGCCGTACTCCGGTCCGGGCAGCACGATCTCGGCCGGTTCCGCGCCCGCGTGCAGCACCAGCAGCCACGAATGGTCGGTGACGAGCGCGCCCTCGCGGTTGCGCGCCTGGCTGTTCGACCCGTCGATCCACATGCAGAGCGTGCGGCGGTCCTCGTCGAACCAGTCGATCTCGTCGAACTCCTCGCCGTCCGGACGGAACCACACGAGGTCGGGTTTGCCGGTGACCGTCGTGCGGCCCTCGAAGAACTCCGGCTGCCGCAGCGCCGGGCTGTGCGCGCGCAGCCGGATCAGGCGGCGGGCGAACTCGAGCATCGGCTCCGAGGCCTCGGTCGGCGTCCAGTCGACCCACGACGTTTCGTCGTCGAGGCAGTAGGCGTTGTTGTTGCCCTGCTGGGTCCGCCACATCTCGTCGCCCGCGGTGAACATCGGCGTGCCGGTGGACAGCAGCAGCGTCGCGAACAGGTTGCGGGCCTGGCGGGTGCGCAGCGCGACGATCGCCGCGTCGTCGGTCCCGCCCTCCGCGCCGTGGTTCCACGACCGGTTGTCGTTCGTGCCGTCGCGGTTGTCCTCGCCGTTGGCCTCGTTGTGCTTTTCGTTGTAGGACACCAGGTCCCGCAGCGTGAAGCCGTCGTGCGCGGTGACGAAGTTGATCGACTGCCACGGACGGCGCAGGTTGTGGTCGTACAGATCGGACGAGCCGGACAGCCGGTAGGCGAGGTCGCGGACGCCGGTCGCGCCGCGCCAGAAATCGCGGACGGTGTCCCGGTAGCGGCCGTTCCACTCGGCCCACTGCGCGCCGAAGTCGCCGACGCGGTAGCCCTCGCCGGTCGCGTCCCACGGTTCGGCGATCAGCTTGCAGCGCGACAGGACCGGGTCGGTCGTGATCGCGGTGAGCATCGTGGACTCGCGGTCGAACATCTCGCCGCGCGGGCGGCCGAGCGTGCTCGCCAGGTCGAAGCGGAATCCGTCGACGCCCATCTCCTGCGTCCAGTACCGCAGCGAATCGGTGACCAGGCGGACGACCGTCGGCGAACCGGCGTCGAGGGTGTTGCCGCAGCCGGTGAGGTCGGCCATGTGCCCGCGGCGGGTGTGCAGGTAGTAAGCCGGGGCGTCGAGGCCGCGCAGCGAGAGCGTCGGGCCGTCCGGGCCGCCTTCGCAGGTGTGGTTGAAGACGACGTCAAGCAGCACCTCGATGCCTGCCGCGTGCAGGGCCGCCACCATCGTGCGGAATTCCTCGACCTCGCGGCCCGGCTCGCTCGCGTACCCGGCGTGCGGCGCGAAGTAGCCCAGCGGCGAGTAGCCCCAGTAGTTGTGCCGTCCCGAGCGGATCAGCGCGGGCTCGTCGGCGAAGGCGTGCACCGGCAGCAACTCGACGGTCGTGACGCCGAGCCGGGTCAGGTGCTCGATCGCGACCGGGTGCGCGAGGCCGAGGTACGTGCCGCGCAGCGCCTCCGGGATGAACGGATGCTGCTGGGTGAAGCCCTTCACGTGCAGTTCGCAGATCACCGACTCCTCGAACGGCACCTCGGGTTTGACCCCGGTGTCCTGTCCGCCCGGCGAGGTGACCACCGACAGCGGCACGGCGCCCAATGAGTCCACAGTGGACATCGGACCGCGCTCGGGGTCGCCGGTGAAGCCCTGCGCGGCGTGCAGCCCGGCGAGCCTGCCGTCGATCCGGCGCGCGTACGGGTCGACGAGGAGCTTGGCCGGGTTGCAGCGGTAGCCGCGCCCCGGGTCGTACGGACCGTGCACGCGGTAGCCGTAGCGCTGACCGACCGTGACACCCGGGACGAGGCCGTGCCAGACGCCGAACGTGCGTTCGGTCAGCTCGATCCGCCGCTCGGAGCCGTCGTCCCCGACGAGGCACACCTCCACCGCGTCGGCGACGGCGGACGTCACCGCGAACCGGACGCCGCCCGCCTCCGGGTGGGCGCCGAGCGGAAACGGACGTCCGGCGAGGACCTGGTTGTCGGTTGCGGGTCGCTGTGCCATGGGCCGATCTTTTCAAACCCGGGGCGGCGGCGGGCTCCGGCGCTTGGCTGAACTTGCCCGGGATAGGGGTGATGACCTGGGCCGATGGCGTCCCAGGCAGGAGTCAGGCCGGGCGCGCCCCGAAAGCGGCCTCGACGGCGAGGCTGTCCTCGTACATGTGGTGCTTCGCGATCCGCCCGTCCTGGACGGCCAACCTGAGCGCGAAGGTCATCGCGAACCGCTTACCGGTCGACTTGACCTGCTGAAAGCTGGCTCCGAAGAGGACCGCGACCGGGCCGTCGACGATGATCTCGTCGAGCCGCACTTCGCCTGCTTCGGGCACGCAGACGGCCGCGAAAGTCCGGTAGTGGTCCGCGACGTCGGCCCGGGTGGACCGGGGACGGATCCACGGCACGGCGGGATGCCGCGGCACCGGCCAGCTCACCCGCCAGTCGACGGTCTCCGCGTAGAGCTCCGCGATCCTTTCTGGGGTGTCCCCTGCCGCGGTCCGGCGCAGGAACTCGTCGACGACCGCTTTGGTTTCATTCATGGCCCGGACGCTAACCAAGGTCTGCTGACATCTTTTGTCAGTGGACCGAGGCATGCTAGGCCCATGCGTGCGAGCCGTCTCGTCTCCATCCTGTTGCTGCTGCAGGCCCGGCAGCCGAGGACCGCGGACGACCTGGCCGCGCGGCTGGAGGTCACCCCGCGGACGATCTACCGCGACATCGAGGCGTTGAGCGCGGCCGGGATCCCGGTGTACGGCGAACCCGGCCACGACGGCGGGTACCGCCTGGTCGACGGGTACCGCACCCAGCTGACCGGCCTGACCAGGCAGGAAGCCGAGGCTCTGTTCCTCACCGGCCTGCCCGCCGCGGCCTCCGGACTCGGCCTGGGGCCGGTCGTAGCGACCACGGAGCGCAAACTGCTGGCCGCGCTGCCCGCCGAGCTGCGGTCCCACGCCGACCGGGTCCGCCAGCGGTTCCATCTGGACGCGGCGTCCTGGTATCACGACGCGGAAGCCACGCCGCAGTTGCCGACTGTCTCGGACGCGGTGTGGCAGCAGCGCCGTGTCCGGATCCGGTATCAGCGCTGGGCCGCGCCTCACGAAGCGACGCGGGTGGTCGAGCCGTACGGCGTGGTGCTCAAGGCCGGGCACTGGTACCTGGTGGCCCGGCGATCCGGGGAGTTCCGGACTTACCGGGTGGCGCGGATCGTGGAGGCGGCGCTGCTCGACGAGACCTTCGACCGGGTTGAGGATTTCGATCTGGGCGGTTACTGGCAGGACTACCTCGATGACTTCGACTCGCGACGGCACCGGGGCGAGGCGGTGCTGCGACTGTCGCCGGAGGGAATGCGGCTCCTGCCTCAGCTCGCCGAGCCTGCCATTGCACGTGCTGCGTTGGAGAGCGGGATTGTCGAAGCGGACGGGTGGATTCGGGTGGTCGTTCCCGTTGAGCACCCCGAACAAGCCGTCCACGATCTGTTGCGACTCGGACCGTTGGCGGAAGTCGTTGCGCCGCAAGGGCTTCGCGACCGGCTGGCCGAGGCGCTGACGTCGATGCTCCGCCGCTACGCCGAGGTCAGCGAGTAGCGACCAACACGAACGACTCCGCGGGCAACACCGTCGCCTCGCCGCCCACCGCGGGATTCCCCCACGAGGCCAGCACTTCCCCCGCCACCGGAAGCTCGACCGGCTTCGCCGCGAAGTTGCACGCCAGGCGCAGTCCGCCCCGGTGCAGGATCAGCCACGAATCGTCCGGCGGGGTCTCCGCGACGACCCGGTCCAGCCGGGGATCGGTCAGCTCCGGGTACGAGCGGCGGAGGCGGATCAGCGTCCGGTACAGGCCGAGGATCTCCCGGTGCCCCGGTTTGCCCGGCTCGGTCCAGTCGAGCCGCGAGCGGGCGGCCGTGGCCGGGTCCATCGGGTCCGGGACGTCCGTTTCTCCCCAGCCGTGGCGGGCGAACTCGCGGCGGCGGCCGGTGCGGACGGCCTCGGCCAGTTCCGGGTCCGGGAACGACGCGAAGAACTGCCACGGCGTCTCCGCGGCCCATTCCTCGCCCATGAACAGCATCGGCGTGAACGGCGAGCAGAACACCACCGCGGCGCCGCAGGCCAGCAGTCCGGGCGAGACTGTCGCGGACAGCCGGTCCCCGGTCGCGCGGTTGCCGATCTGGTCGTGGTCCTGCAGGTAGGCCAGGAACCGGTGGCCGGGGGCGACGCGCCGGTCGAGCGGGCGGCCGTGCGTGCGGGAGCGGAACGACGACCAGGTGCCCGCGTGGAAGAAGGCCTCCCGCAGGGTCTTGGCCAACGCGCCGGGCTCGGCGAAATCGGTGTAGTAGCCGGTGGTTTCGCCGGTGAGCCGCACGTGCAGCGCGTGGTGCAGGTCGTCGGACCACTGCGCGTGCAGGCCGTAGCCGCCGGCGTCACGGGTGGTGACGAGCTTCGGGTCGTTCTGGTCGGACTCGGCGATCAGCGTCAGCGGGCGGTTCAGGGCCGCGGACAGCGCCTCGACCTCGGTGGCGAGTTCTTCCAGCAGGTGCACCGCGCGTTTGTCGACCAGCGCGTGCACGGCGTCCAAGCGCAGGCCGTCGAGGTGGAAGTCGCGCAGCCAGCCCAGGGCGTTGTCGAGGACGTAGCGGCGGACTTCGTCGGAACCGGGGCCGTCGAGGTTCAGGCCGGCGCCCCAGTCGGTGCGGCCGGCGAAGTACGGGCCGAACCGGTCGAGGTAGGCGCCGGACGGGCCGAGGTGGTTGTAGACGACGTCGAGCACCACCGCGAGCCCGCGTGCGTGGCAGGCGTCGACCAGGCGTTTCAGCCCGTCGGGACCGCCGTACGGTTCGTGCGCCGCGCCCCACAGGACGCCGTCGTAACCCCAGCCCGCGGTGCCGTCGAAGGAGTTCACCGGCAGCAGTTCGACATGCGTGACGCCGAGGTCGGCGAGGTGCCCGAGCCGGTCGATGACCGCGTCGAACGTGCCTGCCTCGGTGAAGGTGCCGACGTGCAGTTCGTAGACCACGCCGCCGGGCAGCTGCCGTCCGGTCCACGGCTGGTCGGTCCACTCGAAGGCGGAATGGTCGTAGACGCGTGAGGCTTCGTGGACGCCGTGCGGCTGGCGGAGCGAGCGCGGGTCCGGCAGCGGACGGTCGTCGTCGCCGAGGAGGAAGGCGTAGTCGGTGCCGGTGACGTCGGCCTGCCACCAGCCGTCGGCGGCGGCGGTCATCTCGTGGTCGGTGCCGTCCACGCGGACGCGGACGCGCTCGGCGGACGGGGCCCACACGCGGAACATCAGGAGTCCTCTCGTACCAGAAGCGCGACTGGGTACTGCTCGAACAACGCCGAAGCTTGCGGTGCGTCGCCTACCCCACGGCCGGTCAGCACGTCAGTCCATTCTCCGGCGCGCAGCGGCAGAGCGGTGTCGCGCCAGCCGCCCGCGCGGTGCAGTCCCACGGGTAGCCGGGTGACTGCCACGGTCAGGCCAGCTCCGCGTTCGAAGGCCAGGAGGTGTTCCGCGGCAACGCCTTCGGCCTGCAGCGGCCGGTATCCGGTGAAGAGTTCCGGCCGGTCGCGGCGCAGCGTCAGCGCGTGGTGCACCACCAAGAGCTTTGCCGCACCGGTCTCGTCGATCTCGGGGGTTTCGCCTGCCTGGATCCGTTCGAGCAGGGAGCGGCGGACGGCAAAGTCGACCTCGCGGCGGTTGTCCGGATCGACCAGCGAGTAGTCCCAGAGCTCGGTGCCCTGGTACACGTCCGGCACGCCGGGTCCGGCCAGCTGCACCAGCTTCTGCCCCAGCGAGTTCGCCCAGCCCGCGCCGCGCACCCGTTTGACGAACGATTCGACATCCGCCGCCAAGTCAGCGTCGCCGAGCACGGCTGACGGCCACTCGGCGACGGAGCGCTCGAAGTCCTCGTCGTGGTCCGTCCAGGAGGTGCGGAGTTTCGCTTCCTTCGCGGCCTTGTCGAGGTAGTCGCGCAGCCGCTCCGGCGAGATCGGCCACGCGCCCACAAGCGTCTGCCACGCAAGGAGATTCAGCGCGGGCTCGTCGATCCCGCGCGCGGCGGTCCACCGCCGGACCGCGACCGCGAACTCGTCCGCGACCTCCGACAGCGCGGCCATCCGCGCCCGCGTGTCCTCGGAGCGCTTCGTGTCGTGAGTCGTCAGCGTGGTCATCGTGGCCGGAGCCGCAGCCGCCCGGCCCGCGGCCAGCGTGTGGAATTCCCCGGTGCTCAAGCCGAATCGGTCCGGGTTCCCGCCGACCTCGTTCAGTGCGGCGAACCGGGTGAACCGGTAGAACGTGGTGTCCTCGGTGCCCTTCGCGACGACCATGCCGGACGTCTGCTGGATCCGCGTCGCCAGCTCGCAGGCCGGCGCGCCGCGCACCTGGCTGTCGAGCGCGTCGAGCGCCGGGGCCAGTTCGGGCCGCCGCTTGCGCGCCCGCGCGACGGCCGTCGCCCAGTGCCCGGAACCTTCCGGGAGATAAGAACGGTAAACCGGGAAAGCGATCATCACCTCAGCGACGGCAGCTCGGGCCGCGTCGGCGTCCACGCCTTGGAGCAACGCGGCGATCCGGTGCACCTCGGCGACCAGGATGCCGTCGGTCACCAAGCGCCGCGCGCGTTCCTCGACCGCGTGGTAGTCGGTGCGCACGCCCTGTTCGGCGGCGAGCCGGGTGAACACCGACGCGGCGGCCGGGTCCACGAACACGCCGGTGATCTCGCGCAGCGCGTCGTATCCGGTGGTCCCGTCGACCGGCCAGCTCTGCGGCAGCGCCTCGCCGGGATGCAGGATCTTCTCGGCCACCAGCCACGCACCGGGCGCGCCCTCGCGGAGCCGCCGGAAGTACCCGCCCGGGTCGGCGAGCCCGTCCGGATGGTCCACGCGCAGGCCGGTGACGTCGCCGTCGGACACCCAGCGCAGCACCTCGCCGTGCGTCTCGGCGAACACCTCCGGCCGCTCCACGGTGACCGCGGCCAGGTTCGTGATGTCGAAGAACCGCCGGTAGTTCAGCTCCCGGTTGCCGCGCCGCCAGCCGACCAGCTCGTAATGCTGGCGCGCGTGCACCTCTCGCGGCGTGCCGTCGCCGGTGCCGGGCGCGATCGGGAACCGGTGGTCGTAATAGACCAGCTCGTCACCCTCGACAGCAAGCTCGTCGTTGTCGTCGCCGAGCACCGGAAGCAGCAGCCGACCCCGATGCCAGTCGATGTCGAAGAACGCGGCGTACGGCGAATCCTGGCCGTTCCGCAGCACGTCCCACCACCACTGGTTCGCCTTCGGCACCTCGACGGACATGTGGTTCGGCACGATGTCCACCACGAATCCGAGCCCGGCGTCTTTCAGCCGCGCCGACAACGCCTTTCGCGCTTCTTCGCCGCCCAATTCGCCCCGGGCACGCGTCGGATCGGTGACGTCGTAGCCGTGCGTGGACCCGGGCGTCGCGTCGAGCATCGGCGAGCCGTACAACGCGCCGATGCCCAAACCGCGCAGGTAATCCACGATCCCGGCGACCTCGGCGAAGCCGAACTCCGGCCGCAACTGCACCCGGTACGTCGAGGACGGCGTGCTCATTCGCCCTCCTTCGCGGTGCGCTGCAACACGACCAGCGAACGCGCGCCGAGCGTGAACTTGCCGCCGCCTTCGACCGGTTCGACGTCCGTCTTCCCCACCGCACCGGTCTCGGTGTCGACCACGACTGTCCACTCGCGACCGTAGCCGTTGCCCGGCAAGGTCATCGCGATGTCCTCCCAGTGCGCGTTGAACGCCAGCAGGAACGAGTCGTCCGCCACCGGCATCCCGCGCGGGTCGAGGTCCGGAATCCCTTCCCCGTTCAGGAAAATCACCACCGATTTGCCGAACGCGTCGTCCCAGTTCTGCTCGGTCATCTCCTCGCCCGCGGGAGTGAACCAGGCGATGTCGCCCAGTTCTTCTCCCTTGCGCACCGGTTTGCCCTGGAAGAACCGGCGGCGGCGGAACACGGGATGCGCCTTGCGGAACGCGGCGAGCGCGCCGGTGAACGCGACCAGGTCCGCGTTCTCGGTGGCGAGTTCCCAGTCCATCCAGGACAGTTCGGTGTCCTGGCAGTAGGCGTTGTTGTTGCCCTGCTGGGTGCGGCCGAGTTCGTCGCCGTGCAGCAGCATCGGCACGCCTTGCGACAGCAGCAGCGTGGCGAGCAGGTTCCGTCGCTGCTGGTCGCGCAGCGCGAGCACCTCCTCGTCGTCGGTCGGGCCCTCGACGCCGCAGTTCCACGAGCGGTTGTCGTCCGCGCCGTCGCGGTTGTCCTCGCCGTTGGCCTCGTTGTGCTTTTCGTTGTAGGACACCAGGTCGGTGAGCGTGAAACCGTCGTGCGCGGTGACGAAGTTGATCGACGCGAACGGACGGCGGCCGTCGTCCTGGTACAGGTCCGACGAACCGGTGATGCGCGACGCGAACTCACCCAGCGTGGACGGTTCGCCGCGCCAGAAGTCGCGGACAGTGTCGCGGTACTGCCCGTTCCACTCCGTCCACAGCGGCGGGAAGTTGCCGACCTGGTAGCCGCCGGGCCCGACGTCCCACGGTTCGGCGATCAGCTTCACCTGGCTCACGATCGGGTCCTGCTGCACGAGGTCGAAGAACGTCGACAGCCGGTCGACGTCGTAGAACTCGCGGGCCAGCGCGGAGGCGAGGTCGAACCGGAAGCCGTCCACGTGCATCTCGGTCACCCAGTACCGCAGCGAATCCATGATCAGCTGCAGCGTGTGCGGGCTGCGCACGTTGAGCGAGTTCCCGGTGCCGGTGTAGTCCATGTAGTACTGCGGATCGTCCTCGACCAGGCGGTAGTACGCCTCGTTGTCGATGCCGCGCATGGACAACGTCGGGCCGAGGTGGTTTCCCTCGGCGGTGTGGTTGTAAACCACGTCGAGGATCACTTCGATGCCCGCCTCGTGCAGGGCGCGGACCATGCCCTTGAACTCCTGCACCTGCCCGCCCTGGCCCTGCATCGCGGCGTACCCGTCGTGCGGCGCGAAGTACCCGATCGTGTTGTAACCCCAGTAGTTGCGCAGGCCTTTTTCGTCGAGACCGTGGTCGGTGACGAACTGGTGCACCGGCATGAGCTCCACGGTGGTCACGCCGAGTTTCTGCAGGTGCTCCACGATCGCCGGGTGCGCCAGCCCGGCGTACGTGCCGCGCAGTCGCTCGGGCACGAACGGATGCGTCATCGTCATGCCGCGCACGTGCGTCTCGTAAATGACCGTTTCGTGGTACGGCACCCGAGGCGCGCGGTCGTTGGCCCAGTCGAAGAACGGGCTGACCACCAGCGAATACGGCACGTGGCCGGCGGAGTCGTCCTCGTTGAGCTGCTCCGGGTCGTCGAAGCGGTAGCTGAACAGCGCTTCAGTCCAGTCGACGCCGCGCGACAACGCCTTGGCGTACGGGTCGATCAGCAGCTTGCTCGGGTTGCAGCGCTGGCCGCGGCTCGGGTCGTACGGCCCGTGCACGCGGAATCCGTACCGCTGCCCGGGTCCGACGCCGAGCAGGTAGCCGTGGTGGACGAAGCCGTCGACCTCCTCCAGCCGCGAGCGGGTTTCGTTGCCCTCGTCGTCGAACAGGCAGAGATCGACGTGCTCGGCGACCTCGGAGAACAGCGCGAAGTTCGTCCCCACGCCGTCGTAGGTCGCGCCGAGCGGGTAGGGCTTTCCGGGCCAGGGCCGCACAGGGCTTCTCCTTGGGCATCGGTTTTCGGTGTCCGGACGGGCTTTTCGAGCGGTTCAGCGCAGCGGGCGGGCCGCGGCGAGCGGGGCGAGGGCCGCCCGCACCCGCGGGTCGGCGAAGAACCCGTCGACAGTGACGGGAAGCGGGATGCGCCAGTTAGGGTACTCATCCACCGTGCCCGGCAAATTCGGCTGGTGCCGTTCGCCGACGACGTCCGCCGGCGCGGTCAGCACCAGCCGCGACGCCGCCGAAGCGAGCAGCGTGTGCAAGGCGACCACCAAGTCGTCGTCCGGAATTCCTTCGCTGGCAACCAGTTCGAGCAACGCCGTCCGCTCGGCCGCCGCTTCGGCGTACTCCTGCTCCACCGGACGGTCGAGCTGGCCGAGCCCGGCGCGGACCCGGACGTGCTCGGCGTCGAGCCAGCCGGACACCGTCGGCAGGTCGTGCGTCGAAATGCTGGCCATCGCGTCCGGATCCCAGCGGTCCGGGCGGACGAACGGCTTGCCGGGCGCGTCCCAGTCGCGCTGGAACCACAGCACGGCGGAGCTGAGCAGACCGCGTTCGTGCATGGTTTCGGTGACGGTGTCCTCGACGGTGCCGAGGTCCTCCCCCACCACGACCGCGCCCGCGCGATGCGCTTCCAGCGCGAGCACCCCGAGCATCGCTTCGGCGTCGTAGTGCACGTACGTGCCGCGACCGGCCGGTTCGCCCGGCGGAATCCACCACAGCCGCCACATTCCGGCGACGTGGTCCACGCGAATGCCGTCGGCGTGCCGCAACACTCCGCGCACGACGTCGCGGAACGGCGCGTATCCGGCTTCGGCGAGCCGATCCGGCCGCCACGGCGGCAGATTCCAGTCCTGGCCCTGCTGGTTGAACGCGTCCGGCGGCGCCCCGACCCGCACCCGCGCGGCGAACACGTTCCGCAGTGCCCAGGTGTCGGCACCGCCGGGATGCACCCCGACCGGCAGGTCGTGCACGACGCCGACCGGCATTCCCGCCGCACGCGCGGCGCGGCGGACGTTGTCGAGCTGCTCGTGACAGAGCTGCTGAAGCCAGCCGTGGAACTCGATCCGCTCGGCCAGCTCCTCGCGCGCGGCGGCCGTTTCGGCGCTGCCGGGATCGCGCAACGGCTCGGGCCACTCGCGCCAGTCGCTGCCGTGCACCTCGGCGAGCGCGCCGAAGGCGGCGAAATCGCGAAGGTCGCCGTCCAGGTCGACCGGGTGCGGGTGGTGCGGGCGCAGCAGTTCCAGCGCGGCGCGTTTGGCGGTCCACACGGCGTCGTAGTCGATCAGCTCGCCGATCGGATCCGGTGCGAGCGCCCGCACCTGCCGCCGGGTGTCTTCGTCGGCGCGGGCGAACGCCTCGGTGTCGGCGACCCGCAGGTACAGCGGGTTCGCGAACCGGCGGCTGGACGGCGAATACGGCGACCGTTCGACCGGATGCGCCAGGACGGGCGCCTGCACCGGGTTGACGAGCAGCACGCCCGCGCCCAGTTCGGCGGCCGACCGGGACGCCATTTCGGCGAGATCGCCGAAATCGCCCATTCCCCACGACCGCTCGGAATGCAGCGCGTAGAGCTGGAGCATCCAGCCCCACGCGGGCGGCACCGCGGGCAGCCGATCCGGGACGACAGCCAGCGAAACCCGTTGCTCCGCGGTCACGATTTCGTGCCAGCCCAGCGGAAGGTCAGCCGGAAGTGTGGCGCCGACGTCACGCGCTGTGCCGTCTTCGAGTTCGACAGTGGCGGGTCGGCCGAGTTCGCGTCCTTGCCCGGCGCGCACCACGACAGTCGGCGGCAACGCTTGCGAGGCACGGGCTTCCCGCACCGCGGCCAATTCTCGCTGAATTGCTTGTGGACTACCGGCATCGACGTCAAGCTGCGCCAATACGGCGATCACAACGTCTGGGTCGACCTGTACTTCGACTTGGTCGGCGTTTTCGTAGCGGGTGGCGACGCCGTGGGCAGCGGCCAGTTCGGCCAGTTCGGGGGTCACGTTTCGGTCCGGGGAACGGGAATGCGCACCGGACCAGTCTCCCGGGCAGTGCCGCGCGGCGCCATTCGCCTCGCCGCCGCAGACGGGCGAAGCGGTGACCGGCCGGTCGGGGGGCGTGCCGGCCGGTCACCGCCACACGAAACAAGAGGGAAGGCCGCCTCAGGAATGACGCGCGACGGCTGAGTTCACCCGTTCAGGCGCTTTTCGCTCTTCCAGCGCGCAGGTCCATACCAACGGAGGTAGCGCGGTCCCACAATGGCGGCTCGGCGCGGATTTGCTGTCCGTGAGGGGAACCCTGAGGGACTCAGATTCCCGCAGGGTTCCCCTCACGGACCTCAGCAAACGGTCAGCAGGCACACGGCTCAAGCCCAAGGCAGCGCGGTCCGAAGTGGACGCCGTCAGGCTCCGGCCAGCTGCCCGAGCTTCCCGGCGAGCCGGTCCAGCCACGCCTCGACCTCGCCCGCCGAGCGGTCCGGGAGCCCGAACACGACCTCGGTGACGCCTGCCTCCTCGAGCTTCGCCAGCCCCTCCGGATCCGGGCGCGGGCCGAGCGCGATCACTTCCGGCTCGCCTTCGCGGCCTTCCTCGCGCCAGATTTCGCGCAACTGCGCGACTTTCTCGGTGATGTCGCCCTCGGCGGGCGTGGTCAGCCAGCCGTCGCTGTGCCGCGCGATCCAGCGGAACGTGCGCTCGTTCCCGCCCGCGCCGACGACCACCGGCACCTTGGGCTGCGCCGGTTTCGGCCACGCCCAGCTCGGCCCGAACTCCACGAACTCGCCGGAGTAGCTCGCCTCTTCCTCGGTCCACAGCGCGCGCATCGCCTCGAGGTACTCGCGCAGCGCGGTGCGCCGCCGCTTCCCGGGCACGCCGTGGTCGGCGAGCTCGTCGGTGTTCCAGCCGAACCCGACGCCGAGCGTGACCCGGCCGCCGGACAGGTGGTCCAGCGTCGCGACGGTCTTGGCGAGCGTGATCGGATCGCTCTCCACCGGCAGCGCCACCGCGGTCGCCAGCCGGATCGTCGAGGTCACCGGCACCGCGCTGGCCAGCGCGACCCACGGGTCGAGCGTGCGCAGATAGCGGTCGTCCGGAAGCGAGGAGTCGCCGGTCCGGGGATGCGGGGCGTCGCGCCGGATCGGGATGTGGGTGTGCTCGGGCACGTAGAACGTCGCGAATCCGGCCTCTTCCGCGGCCTGTGCGGCCGCCGCCGGGGAGATGCCCCGGTCGCTGGTGAACAACACGATCCCGTATCTCACCCCCGGCACGTTATTAGAACGTGTTTCAGTTTGCAACGGCCTCCGGCCCCGCGCGATCATTCCTGGTGAAACCCGGGCTTGACGGCAGCGTGGACCGGGTATTCCACTGGTACTTGAGCGATCACCGGCCCGTCCTGCCCGAGGAGGGGATCATGCTGCCCCATCGCGACCGCAGCGCCCTGCGGAAGATCGAAGAGGAACTCGCCGCGAGCGACCCCGTGTTCGCCGCGACCCTGAGCCAAGGCGTGCTGCCCGCGCAGTCCCGGCGGTGGCAGAAAATCCTCGTGCTCGCCGAGGCGACAGTCCTGTTGATGCTGGTCTTCGGCCTCATGGCCGGGGACACCGGCTGGTTCCTGTGGGGCCTGCTGGCCGCGCCGCTGCTGGTGTGGGCGCACCGGGCCATGCTGCAGCGCGGCCGCGAGCGCGCGGCCGACGACCAGCCGTGATTTTCAGCGTTGGGCAGCGCGTTCGAGCAGCGGAGTGAGCCGGTAAGGCACCATCTCGCGCATGACGAGCGCGTTGTTGGTGCGCTCGACGCCGGGGATTTCCAGGATCTCCCCGGCGATCCGGTACAAATCGTCCGCGTCCGTCGCGACGACGTGCACCAGCAGGTCCTGCGCCCCGGTCAATCCGCGCACCTGCAGCACTTCCGGCACCGCGGCGAGCGCGCGGCCGACCTCGTCCAGCAACCGTTGCCGCGCTTGCACCGTCACGAACGCGGTGAGCGGGTAGCCGAGCGCGGCCGGGTCGATCCGGTGTTCGGCCGAGCGCAGCGCGTCGCCTTGTTCGAGGCGGGCGAGCCGGCTTTGCACGGTGTTGCGGGACAGGCCCAGTTCGTCGGCGAGCGCGACGGCGGTGGCCCGCGGGTTGCGGCCGAGCGCGAGCAGGATCCGGGCGTCGGTGGCGTCGAGCCGTTGAGTGCTGGGCATGCTGCGCAGTCCTCTCCGCACCGCGAGGTGCTGTCTTGGGCGTTCTGCGCAATGTTGAACGCGCTTGTTGTGCACCCTACCCAGCTCTGCTGGACTGTCCTGAACTTTCCGCCCAAGAAAGGTCCGATCCGTCGTGAGCAGCGCCGCCCCCGAACGCCTTCCGGACAACGACACGGTGACCGTCCTGCGCGAGGTGCAGGACCGGGTGCTGTGGCTGTCGACCGCGATCATCGACCACGCGAACCGCGTCCGGCCCAATCCGACCGGGCTCAAGGTCGGCGGGCACCAGGCGTCCAGCGCCTCGATGGTGTCGATCATGACCGCGCTGTGGTTCGCCCGGCTGCGCGCGCGGGACCGGGTTTCGGTCAAGCCGCACGCCTCCCCCGTGCTGCACGCGATCAACTACCTGCTCGGCGACCTCGACGAGAAGTACCTGACGACGCTGCGCGAGTTCGGCGGCCTGCAGAGCTACCCGTCGCGCTCGAAGGACCCGGACCGCGTCGACTACTCCACCGGTTCGGTCGGCATCGGCGCGACCGCCCCGATCTGGGGCGCGCTGGCGCGGCGCTACGTCGAGTCGCACGGCGGCGGCGCGGGCACCGGACGGCAGTACTCGCTGGTCGGCGACGCGGAACTGGACGAGGGCGCGTGCTGGGAGGCGATCCTCGACCCGAACGTCGCCGAACTGGGCGAGGTCGTGTGGATCGTCGACCTGAACCGCCAGTCGCTCGACCGCGTGGTGCCGAACATCGGCGCGACCCGGCTGCAGGGCATGTTCGAGGCGGCCGGCTGGCAGGTGCTGACCGTGAAGTACGGCCGGCTGCTGCAGGATCTGTTCGAGCGCCCGGGCGGCTCAGCGCTGCGGGCGCGGATCGACGAGATGTCCAACCCGGAGTACCAGCGGCTCATCCGCTGCACCCCGGCGCAGCTGCGCGAACGCCTGACGACGCCGGAGCTGGCTACGCTGCTGGACACTGTCGACGACGACACGCTGCACGCCGCGATCCGCAACCTCGGCGGCCACGACCTCCCCGCGCTGCTGGACACTTTCGACGCGATCGAGGACCACCGGCCGACCGTCGTTTTCGCTTACACCGTCAAGGGATTCGGTCTCGCCAGCGAGGGACATCCGCAGAACCACTCGTCGCTGCTGACCGCCGAGCAGCTGGGTTCGCTGGCCTCGCGGGTCGGAATCTCGCTCGACAACCCGTGGCAGAAGTTCCCCGAGGGTTCTGCCGCCGCCGAGCTGTGCGCTTCGACGGCCACTCGCCTGGAGCGGGAAACCGTTTCACTGCAACCGGTTCCGGCGCTGCCGTCCGACATCGGCCGCACGCCGTCCGGCCGCACGACGACACAGGCCGCGCTCGGCCGCGCGCTGCTCGACCTGACCCGCGAGGCGCCCGAAGCCGCGGAACTCGTCGTGACGCTGTGCCCGGACGTCTCGTCCAGCACCAACCTCGGCGGCTGGGTCAACAAGGTCGGCGTGTGGTCGCCGCAGGAACGCGTCGACTGGTTCGCCGACGACCCCGAAACGATCCTGCACTGGCGCGAGCGGCCCAGCGGACAGCATCTGGAGCTGGGCATCGCCGAGGTGAACCTGGTGAGCGCGCTCGGCGAACTCGGCACCACGTGGTCGCGCTGGGGCCGTCCGCTGCTGCCGATCGGCGTGCTTTACGACCCCTTCGTGGAGCGCGCGCTGGAACCGTGGTCGTTCGGCATCTACGGCGGCGGACAGTCCATTTTGGTCGGTACGCCGTCCGGCGTCACGCTCGCGCCCGAGGGCGGTGCGCACCAGTCGGTGACCACGCCTTCGGTCGGGCTCGAACAGCCTGGTTGCGTGACGTACGAACCGGCTTTCGCCTTGGACGTCGAGTGGACCCTGCTGGCTTCCTTGTCGCGGCTCGGGCGTCCCGACGGAACTTCCGCCTACCTGCGCCTGTCCACCCGTCCAGTGGACCAAAGCCTCGCCGCGGTGCCGACCGATCCGGCCGCGCGGGAACGCCGCCGCCGCCAGGTCGTGGCGGGCGCGTATCCGATCCGCACCGCCGCGGTGGCGCGCCCGGACGTCACGCTGGTGACGATGGGCGCGATGGTCACCGAGGCGCTGGAGGCCGCCGACCGGCTGGACGCGCTGGGCAAGCACGCCGATGTGGTGTGCGTGACGAGCCCCGGCCTGCTGTTCCGCGCTGTGCAGGCGAGGGCGGGGCAGGACACGGCTGAGACGTGGATCCTGGAGTCGGCGCTGCCGTCCGAACGGTCCGCGCCGATGGTGACGGTCCTGGACGGGCATCCGCACACGCTGGCGTTCCTGGCGAATGTCCACCGTGTGCGGGCGTCGCATCTGGGCGTGACGCGGTTCGGGCAGTCCGGGGATCTGGAGAGCGTGTACCGGCATCACGGCATCGATACGGACAGCATTATTCAGGCGGCGCTGGACGTGGCGGACTGATCGAAGGCGGCCGGGACTTGGTGCGGTCCCGGCCGGTCCTTCAGTCCCCGATCCGGATCAGCGAGCGGGCGCCCTGCCCTTGCCGCATCCGGTCGAACGCCTCGCCCACCTCGTCGAGCGAAATCCGGTGCGTCACCAGGGTTTCCAAGTTCAGCGCACCCGAACGGACCTCGTCGGCGAGAACCGGGATGTCGACGTCCGGGTCGGAAGCGCCGTAGACGGTGCTGGTGAGCGTGCGGGCGAAGTGGAAGATCTCCAGCGGGTTCAGCACGACCTGCTGGTCCTTCCGCCCGACGCCGACCACCGTGCAGTGCCCGCCGCGGCGCACCGAACTCCACGCCGTGCGGATCGTCGTCGCCGCGCCGACGCATTCGAAGGCGTAGTCCGCGCCGCGACCGTCGGTCAGCCCGCGCACCTGTTTGGCGAGTTTTTCGTCGCTCACCAGGAAATCCGTCGCACCGGCCGCGCGGGCGAGCGCTTCCTTCTCCGGCGACAGATCGGCCGCGATGATCTGCCCGGCTCCCGCGAGTTTCGCTCCGAGCACCACGCACAGCCCGATCCCGCCGAGACCGAGCACGAGCACGCTCTGTCCTTTTCGGACTTTCGCCGTGTTGCGCACCGCGCCGACCCCGGTCAGCACCGCGCAGCCCATCAACGCGGCCAGATCGAGCGGAACGCCGTCCGGCAGCGGCACGACGGATCGCCCGGGTACCACGGTTTCCTCGGCGAACCCGCCGACGCCCAGCAGCACGTTGAGCGGCCCGCCGTCCAACTCTCCGCGCGGCAACGTGGTGACGCCCTCGATCGCCGAGCACAGCCAGGGTTCTCCGGCCAGGCAGAACCAGCATTCCCGGCACGCGGCGGCCCAGTTGAGCACCACCCGGTCCCCCGGCCGCACGTGCGTGACCTCATTGCCGACCTCGGCCACGACGCCGGAGGCCTCGTGCCCCGGCACGAACGGGTACTGCGGGCGCAGCGTTCCGTCCACCATGGACAGATCGGAATGGCACACCCCGGCGGCCGCGATCCGCACCCGCACGTCGTCGGGCCCGACCGGCGGCAGCACGATGTCGCACACCTCCGGACGGCCGCCCTGCTCGCGCACAACCACGGCTTTGACCACGGTGTCTTCTCCTTCGGGTCGTGCTAGAGCTGGATGGATTTGAGCTCGGTGAACTCGTCGAGCGCGGCCCGGCCCATCTCGCGGCCGAGACCGGACTGCTTGTAGCCGCCGAACGGGGCGAGCGGGTTGAAAGCCCCGCCGTTCACGTCGATCTGCCCGGTCCGGACCTTGCGCGCGAAAACCAGCGCGCGGTCCTGGTCGGCCGACCACACCGCGCCGTGCAGGCCGTAACGGGAGTTGTTCGCGATGCGCAGCGCGTCTTCCTCGTCGTCGAACGGGATGATCGACAGCACCGGGCCGAAGATCTCCTCCTGCGCGATCGTCGAATCCGGGTCCACGCCCGCGAAAACTGTCGGTGCTACGAAGTAGCCTGTGTCGGCAGGAGCTTCAGTACCACCAGTCACCAGAGTCGCGCCCTCGGCGATGCCCTTCTCGATGTAACCGCGCACCCGGTCGCGCTGTGCTGCCGAGACAAGCGGGCCGAGTTTTGTCTTGGGGTCCAACGGATCGCCCGTCGTGAACCCCTCGGCGAACGTCTTCGCGAGCGCTACCGCTTCGTCGTGCTTCTCGCGCGGGACGAGCATGCGCGTCCACGCCGTGCAGGTCTGGCCGCCGTTGAGGAACGCGTTGGAGACGCCGACTTTGACGGCCGTCGCCAGGTCCGCGTCGTCGAGGATCACGTTGGCGGACTTGCCGCCCAGCTCCAGCGTGACGCGCTTGACCGTGCGTGCCGCCAGCTCAGCCACCCGGGTGCCGGCACGCACCGAACCGGTGAACGACACGATGTCGACCTCCGGATGCGTCGCCAGCGCCTCGCCCACCACCGGCCCGTATCCGGTGACCAGATTGACCACACCAGGCGGAAAACCGGCGTCGTGGATCGCGTCGAACAACTGGTACGCGCTCAACGGCGCGACCTCGCTCGGCTTGACGACGACCGTGCAGCCCGCCGCCAGCGCCGGCGCGATCTTGCAGGTGATCTGGTGCAGCGGGTAATTCCACGGCGTGATCGCCGCGACGACGCCCGCAGGTTCGCGCACGATCAGCGAGTTGCCGACCTTCTCCTCCGGCTCGTCCTGGCCGAGCAGATCGACGTACGTCTTCACGTCGGTCTGCGGCAGCGCGGCCTGGATCCGGGTCGCGATCCGCAACGGCGTGCCGACGTCTTTCGCGATCGTCTCGCCGATCTCGTTGGCTCGTTTCGCCAGCCCGTCGAGGAGTTTGCGCAGCAGCTCCGCGCGTTCCGCTCGCGTGGTTTCGGCCCAAGCCGGAAACGCCTCGCGCGCCACCCGGACCGCCCGGTCGACGTCGGCGGCCGTGCCCTCCGGGATGTGCGCCTGGACCTGCTCGGTGGCCGGGTTTTCCACCGGGATCGTGGCTTCGGAGTCCGAGCGGACCCATTCGCCGCCGAGGTACAGCACGTCGCGCTCAGCCACCGAGTCTCCTTCGATCTGGGTTCTCTCCCTCTCGGCGGATTCTATAGAAAACGCTCCGGCTGTCTAGTGCGCCGCGAGGACGCCCTGTGCCGCAAGGAAGTCGACCAGCAGGTCCCCCGCCTCGCGGATGTGCGCCGCCATCGCCTCCCGCGCCGCGTCCGGCTTGCGCTCGTTCAGGGCCGCGAGCACCCGATCGTGGTCGTCGCGCGCGAGGATCGGCCAGCCGGGAATGTCCGCATACGCCGAGAACGGCACGTACCGGAGCGTCAAGGACAGCATCCAGGTGAACTTGGGCGAGGCGGCGGCGTGATTGACCATGCGGTGCAACGCGAAATCGGCCCGTTCGGTCGCGTCGAGGTCGCCGTCGCGGACGGTTTTCCCGATCTCGCGCTGGAGGTCGTCCAGCCGCGCCAGCCCCGCCGGATCGAAGGCCTCCGCCGCGCGCGCCGCCAGCTCGCCGGAGACGTAGGCCTGCATCGCGTAGACGTCCACGACGTCGCGGCGCGTCACCGGGATCACCCGGAATCCGCGCCCTGGACGGAAATCCACCATGCCCTCGCCCGCGAGCGCCATCAACGCCTCGCGGACCGGGGTGGCACTGACGCCGAGGCGCTCGGCCAGATGCTCCGTCCGCAGCCGCTCGCCGCCGCGGACCGCGCCGGTCAGGATCAGATCGCGCACCTGTTTGGCGACCCGCGGGCTCAGCCGTTCGCGCGCTTCTCCGGCCACTGTCACGAAAACTCCCCGCCAGCGTTCGATTTCCCGCTATCGTAGCCCTTGCCTGCGAATGTGACCCCGGTCACTTTTTGCTCCGGTGAGAACCTGCGGCGGGGGTCGCCTCGACTATCCGGACGAACCCCATGCACCGGGGTGTACCGCAGAGTGTCCTCAATGGACACTTCGAGGGAGGGAAACGGAATGTCAGTGAAGTCTTCAGTTCTGCGCCACGGCCGCCTGGTCGTAGGCACGGCACTCGCGGCGGCCGTCATCACCGGCGGAACGATCGGAGTCGCCGCGGCGGCCACCGGCGATCATCCGGTTGCGCCCGTCGCTGCCGCCGCTCCTGCCGCACCTGCCGCTGTTGCCGCTCAGCCGCCCGCCGAGCAGCCGCCGGAGGGAGCCCGCGCGATCGTGAAGATCGACCCGAACCCGGCCGCCCCCGGCGGAGACATCACGCTCACCGGCAACTGCGGCGGAGGCAAGGGCCTGAAGAAGGTGATCGGCGGATTCCCGGGTCACCAGATCCTCAAGGACGTCAAGATCGTCGACGCGAACCCGGACGCTTTCAAGGCAACAGCGAAAGTCACCACGAAGGTCGGCAACGGAGTCGGTCCGGTCATGGTCGACTGCGACGGCGAAGCAGGCGTGACCTTGCTGGTCACGCACACTCCCGCGGCGGGTGAGTAGCCGATGCCAGAAAAGATCCGCGGCACCAGGGTGACCCGATCCGGTTCGGCGGTGGTGCCCGGCTAGGTCGGTCTGGCGGTCGCGGTTGTCGGTTCGACGCTGTTGCGCAGACCCTGGTGACTCGGTAGCGGTCTCGACGCTGTCGACGCGATCCCGCTAGGGCGCGGTTGTCGTCCCCCGGGGGACGACACCGTGGTCACGCGCTCGGCACCGGTGTGCCGCGTCGACGCCGAGCCGGATCTCGTCGTGACATCGGTGCCTCAGCGCCGAAACGGTGCCGCCGACCGGGCAAACCGCTCCGCCAACGCGGACAGTCGCCGACGCGGACAGTCGCCGACGCGGACAGTCGCCGACGCGGACAGCCGCCGACGCGAGCGGTCGCCAGCGCGGCCGGTCGCCAGCGCGGGGCGGTCGCCGAGGCGAGTGGTCGCCAGCGTGGACCGGTCGCCGAGGCGGGTGGTCGGCAACCCGGCCTCGTCGGCAAGGCGAACCGGCAGGCAACGCGGACCGGTCGGCAACCCGGCTCGGGAACAGCACCGACGGCGAGGGCCGCATCTGGCCATCGCCGACTCAACCGGCGACGTCGTGACCGAGCCGGTCATGCATCCATTTCGAGGGGTTGGCCATCCGGCCGGATGGCCAACCCCTGCCGGAGGGCCACGCCACCGATTGGGCAAGGCCGTGGCCGAGCGCCCGCGGCCCGGCCACACCAGGCGAATCGATCACCCCGCCACACGAACGACCGCCAACCCGGGGGCCGGGCACAACTTGGCCAAGGCCGCGGCCCAGCACGAATCGCAGCCGGGGCCACACCAGGCGAATCGACCGCGCCGCCGCATGGACGATCGCCAACCCGGCCGGACACAGCTCGGGCAAGGACCACCCGGCGCGAACGGCAGCCCGACCACACCTGACGAATCGACCGGCACGCCACACGGACGATCGCCAGCCCGGCCGAACACGGGCGTCGTCGCGACGGGGTCACTGCCCCGCGCTGGCCGTGCCCGGCTCGGCCCGGTCGCGTCAACCGCCGAGCGGTCAGGTGCTCGGCGCGTCCGTCCGGGTGACAACCCAATCAGCCGAACAGAGCGCCAACACGGACGACAGCCCGGCTCGGCGGAGTCCCGCGGGCTGCCCGCACAACAGGCGAGTGACCGGCCAGTCCCCCAGCCCGGCCGGTCACCCCTGCCTGCGGCAAAGGCACCGCGGGACGGGACGTCACCACCTCGCGGCGCACCCGTTCACCCACCCCCGCCAGGGTGGAAAATTCCGGGCGCGGCAGATCGAATTCCCTGCTGTGAGGCGATGTGCAAGCGCTGTGAGGTTGCTGTGCATCCGGCCGCACGGGATGCCTGGCGGGCGTCGGCATGGTCATCTTGAAGCGTGAGAGTCAACGTTTCCCGGACAGCGCTGATCGTCTGCGCGGCGGCGGCGATCGTCGCGACCGGCGGTGCCAACGCCGTCGTCGACACCGCCGACGTCACCGGCCCGGCGAGCCAGCCGAGCGGCACGGGCACCCCCGCCGTCTCGACCGGCGATGATTCCCGCGGCACGGCGGCGACCCCATCGACCGGCGACACCGGCACGCCGCGCAGCGCTTCCGCCACCGGCGACACCGGCACGTCCCCCAGCGCCGCCACGACCGGCGACACCGGCACGTCCCCCAGCGCCGCCACGACCGGGACGGCGAGCCGGACCGTCGGCGCGCTTTTCTCCGGCGGCAACCACTTCTGCTCGGCCAGCGTCGTGCACAGCCCGGCCGGCGACCTGCTCCTCACCGCCGCGCACTGCGTCAGCGGCGACGTCTCCGGAGTCACCTTCAAACCCGGCTACCACGACGGCATCGCGCCGTACGGCACCTGGCAGGTCACCGCCGCGATCACCGCCGACGGGTGGAAGTCCTCGTCCGATCAGGACCTCGACTTCGCGTTCCTCAAGGTCGCCCAGCCCGGTTCCGCGAGCCTCGAAAGCCTCATCGGCGCCAACCAGCTGGGCACGAACCAGGGCTTCTCCCACACGATCACCCTCACCGGCTACCCCGACGGCACCGAGCAACCAGTCGTCTGCACCGGCACCACCACCCAGTCCGACGCCTTCCAGCAACGAGTCGCCTGCCCCGGCTTCCCCGACGGCACCAGCGGCGGACCGTGGGTCATCAACCAAGACCCGAACACCGGAACCGGCACCGTCATCGGCACCATCGGCGGCTACCAAACCGGCGGCGCCACCCCGGACGTCTCCTACAGCGCCTACTTCGACGACGACATCGCTCAGCTCTACAACTCGGCGATCAGGTGAATTAAGGCCGCCAGCAGCTTTATCCGTCGCGGGAAGCACCGACGCCGACGACCTGCTGGATCGACGGCGAGGTCACCATGGACGTCGACTCCGGCACACCGCGCGGGAGGGAGAAGATTCTCTTGGTTCCGAAGCAGCCCTGCGACAGACAGCGGCCGCCGTCGCTAGCCGGGGATTCTCGCGGCGGCGGCCTCCGCGACCCGCCTGGCGAACGCGCAGTTCTCTGCCTGGTCCAGCGCATCGGAAACCGGAGTCGCGTCGACGCTCAAGTGGGCCAGCGGGCGCAGATTCACGAGGACGTCGCAATTCATCGGTGCCTGCAGGAACGCGACCACCTTGGCGTCGCGCCCGCGGATCTGTTCCCGGCTCACCTCGACCTTGGTGAAGTAACTGGTGTCTTTCGGGAAGTCGGCGTCGTGGAAGGCGAGGGCCAGCTGGGTGTCGTCGCCGGTCCACCGGCATCGCGCACGGCGGCTGCCGCCCATCTTGTACGGCCGGTCCCAAGCCTCGCTCGGACCGGCCAGCCCCAGGGCCTGCTTGTCCGCATCGGTCAGCAAGGCGCAGAGATCCGCGCCGGTGAAGGTTCTCGCGGACGGTGACGTCGACACGTTGCCGGGCGGAGGTGCCTGGCTCGCCCCGACGCTGTCTTCCGGGGAACCGCAGGCTGCGAGAGACGCCAAAACGGCCGCGGGAAGGAATCGCACCGGTCGCGTTCTGCTCATTCTTCCGCCTTCGACAGTGAATACCTGAAACTGGCAATCCAGATGTCGCGCTCGGCGGCCATTCAACCACGACTCCGAGACGATCTCCACTGCGTTGCGTTAGAGCTGTTCTGCCAGGATCTTGTTGACACAAAGGCAAATCACCAGCGCGCGAACGATGGCTTTTCCGTCGAAGCGCCGGAGGTGCACAACGGTTTTTACTCGCGGCCGAATTCACCGAAATAATTGCCCAAGCCGCCGGATCCAGCTGCACAAAGAATTGAATGCCACGGATTCGTCCGGCGGCGCGAGCCGAGGCATGGCCGAGACTGCGACCACGGGAACCGAAAGTGCCGTGGCAGCGGACCCTCTCAAAGCGCAGTGCTCCTGCCGAGGACGTCAGTTGCCAGCGCCCCGGCGTCTGCTGTCGAAGTCCTCGTGCGATCTGGCCGATTTACCGTCGGCACTTGACCGGATACCGGTGGTTCGCGGCGTTCGGGAGGCGCAGCAGCCTTTAGCCCGGAGCGGTCGGGCACTCAGCGGGCTGCCAGCGTCCGCACGAGGTCCGCGATTCGAGCCGTCAACAGCAGCCTGGCCGGTCCGATCAGCCCGAACTGGGCGGCGCGACCGGCGCCTGATGCAGCGAGAGATTCTGCCCAGCCTTCTCATCCGCCGCCCACGCGCCCGACTCCGCGGTCCACGTCTGACCGGCGAAGCTCACCCGGTCCACGCCCAGCTTCGCCGCTCGGGCTACCAGCCAGCTCGCGATTCGCCAGCCTTCCGCGGCCGGGTGCGCGCCGCTCAACCGAGCTGTGCCCAGTTCGGCGTTCGCGACTGTCACCAGGTTTGCCGGCGGGCTGAGCGTCAGGTTGCGGCAGGTCAGGGCCGCCGGGTGCTGGCCGGTCAGTGCGCCGGTCAGTGCGGTGGCTTCGTCTTCCCACTGGGCGTACGCGTCGGGAGCGCCGGAGCGCTGCACGGCCTGCGCCGCTTCGGTGATCGGGATCGTCTGCCAGTTGTCGAGTTTCGCCAGCTTCTTGTAGAACTCCGTCGCCGAGTAGACCGGGTCCTGGAGCTGGTCGGGCGTGCCCCAGCCCTGGCTCGGGCGCTGCTGGAACAGGCCGATCGAATCCCGGTCGCCGCCGCTCAGGTTGCGGAGCTTCGACTCCTGCAGCGCCGTCGCGAGGGCGACCGTGACCGCGTGCGAGGGCAGGCCCTGTTTGAGGCCGACGGCGGCGATGATCGCGGCGTTGTTCATGGGGTCCGGCTGCAGCGTGTACTGCGGCGCGGAGGCGTCGTTCGGTCCCTTCGGCAACGCGACAGTGCAGCCGGGGGTCTTCACCTCGTCACTGCTCGAGAACATGACCACCACGACGACCACCGCCGCGAGGGCCACGACGACCGCAAGAATCGCCGCTCGCACGCCACACCCGCGCACCCGTGCCCGCCCTTCCCCACTGCCCACTTTAAGTGCACAGTCTGCCCGGACGTCTCGGCCGCGAGACGCTCGGGTCGGGTCAGCCGGCGTCGGGCGCGCCCAGGAAGACCGGGTTCGACATGGCGACCATGGCGTTCGGCGTCGTGGTCTTCGGGCCGCCCGACGGACGCCGCACCTCGACCCGGACCCAGCGGCTGTAGCGCGGGTACGTGGTCCACGTGACGGTCGCGGTGCCGGACTCCGGAACGGTCTCGCTGTGCTCCGGGCCGAGCTGGTCGAGGAAGGTCACGGTGGTGCCGGGCACGCCGCGAACGACCGCGCGCACCTCGATCGGCGTGCCGGTGCCCGCGACGAGCCGTCCGCCGATGCCCGCGGTGCGGCCCGCGCCGGAGACGGAGAAGTCGAGCTGCACGTCCTTCGATTCGGCGAGCCAGGACCGGCCTGCTTTGAGCCCGGTGAGCAGTTCGGCGCGGCCGAGCCGGTCTGCCTGGACGACTGTGTGCGGGAGCGCCACGGTCTGGTCCGGGTTGTGCGCGTCGGAATCGCCGATCGCCGGGATGAACCGGCCGCCGCGCAGCAGGCCGTCCCAGTGCGTGACGCTCGCTTCGTCGTCCGCGGTCCACGGGCCGTTCCAGACCTCGACGAGGTCGGCGATCTCGTAGGCGAATTCGTAGGTGCAGCCGAAGCAGTTCGCGAACGGGTGCGCGGCGGTGACGAGGCCGCCGGCCCGGTGCACCTGGTCGGTGAACCGCCGGAAGTCTCGCGGGTCGGACGCGCGGTAGCGCCAGTCGATCCACGTTCCGGCCGGGACGCCGATCGCGGGCCAGTGCCCGGACCGCGTGGTGACCTCCTCGCCGTTCAGGATCAGCAGGTCGTCGGTCGCGTAGTTGCCCCACACCAGCTGCGAGCTGGACGTGTTGTGGTCGGTGGACACGATGAAGTCCAGCCCGGCCGCCCGCGCGTCCGCGACCAGCTGCTCGGGCGTGCGCCTGCCGTCGGAGTGGACGGTGTGCAGGTGCGAGTCGCCGCGATACCAGGACCGGCCGCGATCGCGCGCGGGCGCGCTCTCCGGGGCCGGGTTCGGCTGGAACGGCTTCGAGGTGTCGCGGCCGAACGTCAGCGTGATGTCGACGCGGTAGTTCAGGCCCTGCGGCGCGACCGTGTACGGGCCGAGGACGACATGCCAGCGGCCGGGCGTGATCGGTCCGGCGAGGTACCCGGGCGTCGCCTCGGCGGCGCTGATCGAGAACCGGTCGCGGAAGCCGCCGGACCAGCCGCGGAAACCGCGGCGCGTGCCCAGTTCGTGTCCTTCCGGCCCGAACATCCCGATGTCGCAAGCGTTCCCGCGCGTTCCGGCGGGCACCGACGGCTTGTCGTAGGAGTACACGACGTCGATCTGCTTCACGCCGCGCGGCACGTCGACCGGGAGGTAGTACCAGTCGGGCACGTCCGGGCGGAAGGTGCCGGTGACGGTCTTCGTCTGCTGCCCGGCGCCGGGCGCGGACTCGGCGAACGAGACGCCCGGCACCATGCTCATCGCCGCACCCGCCGCGACGACGCCGCCGGCCCGGAACAGGTTGCGCCGGTTGAGTTCCCCAGTGGACATGCCTACCTCCGCAGCAAAGAAGTCGCGCCGACGCTAGCCGCCGGAGCAACCCCCATCAACGACGCTGCGGTGAACACTCGGTGCCTCGCCTCGCGCGGCACTGAGGTCCTCAGCCCGCCGATCCGTGCCTCGAGGAGAGGCGAGCGACCGGCGAAGCAGGATCACCTATCCCATAAGGAATAGTCGCGCACCAACCCACGCGCTCGCCGCCGAGCAGCGGACCGTGCGCGCTCGGCCAAGCAGCGCACCGCGCGCTCACCGCCGAGCAACACACCATGCGCACACCGCCGAGGAACGCACCGCGCGCTCACCGCCGAGCAACACACCGCGCGCTCACGGCCAAGCAGCGCACCGTGCCCACCGACGCAAGCGCGACGACCGCGAACCTCACCCCGTCTCACCGCACCGCACCACTCCCCTCCACGACCCGGTCCAGCCATTCCTCCACCAGCGCCTCGAACAACACCGGCTGCTCGAACTGCAGGTTGTGCCCCGCCCGGTCGAGCACCGCGTAACTCGCCCGCGGATAGTGCCCCAGCAAGCCGTACGGCTCGGCGAATCCCGTAGCCGAGTCCTGCCGCCCGCACACGATCAGCGCCGGTTTCCGATACTCCGGACCGCTTTCCGGGTCGACCGACAACGTCCAGCCCGCCAGCATCCGCTGCAGCGCGCTCCGGTCGGCGGCCGCCAGCCCGGGCGCGACGTCCGCCCGGAACCGCGCCAGCGTCTCCGCGGACTGGACCACCGCGATGTCCCCGTACTCCGCCGCCTCCGCCGGATCGAGACTTTCCAGCAGCTCCGGATCAGCGCGCAGCACCTCGTGGTCCGGCACGTCCCGCTCCAGCACCGGCACCGGACGCCCGACCGGGCACACCAAGGCCAGCCCGGCGACCTGCGCGGGCCGCGCACGCACCAGCCCCCGCGCCAGATAACCCCCGTACGACTCCCCGACCAGCAAGAACGGCTCGTCGCCGATCAGGTCGTCCACCAGGTCCTCCAGCGCGGCGACGAGGTCGTCCGACCCGCGCGCGGACCCGGCGGGCGACTCGCCCATCCCGGGCAGATCCGGGTAAATCCGCCGGAATCCGGGCCGCCGCGCGAAGACCGGCTCGAGACAGCCGGTCATCAGGCGGTGGTCCGGCATCCAGCCGTGCACGGCCAGCACCGGCGTGCCGGAACCGTGTTCGACGTAATGCATCGTTCCCTCCCTGTCAGCCGGACACCGTTGTACCGCACGGCACCGACAATTCCGGGACACGGCGGCCGGGAGGAGGGGGCGCCGGCCGCGGGAGGCGCGTATTCCGGGAGAATTTCCCGGAAAGTCAGCCGCGGGAGCTGATCAATTCTCTTTCGGGTGCCGGGCGCCCCTGCGCGGGACGGCGCGGAACACAAGCCAGCAGAAGGAAACCTGCCACGACGCCCAGGAGCACGTGGCCGGCGACGGCGCACAATCCGCACAATGCGGTCCATAGGACGATCTTCATCCACCGAGTGTAGGACCGCTAAGAATCGCCGACGGCGGACTTGGGGAAGACTTAGGGTTCGGTTAAGCAGAATTCCCCGGAAGAAGCACAACGGAAAGGGTTGCCTTTCCTTTCCGGCTCGCGAGGGGCCCTTCCGGCGCGGCGAGGGCGTCCGGCAGGATCGGGGCCGTGCCCACGCCCGGAACCAGCGCGCTCGTCGTCACGCTCCCGTCCGCCGCCGTCCTGCTCGAAACCGCCGCGGCCGTCGACCCCGGGCTCGTCCGGCCCGGCCTTCCGCCGCACGTCACCGCGTTGTACCCGTTCCTGCCCGCCGACCGGCTCACCGAGCAGACCGACGCCGCTATCCGGCAGCTCGCCACCAGCTTCCCCGCGACGGAAGTGCAGCTGACCGACCTGGTCACCGCGCCCGGATTCGTCGCCGCGGCTGCCCCCGCTCTCCAGCCCCTCGCTGACGCCGTATGCGATCACTGGCCCGAAGCACCCCCGTATAGCGGCCGTTTCGGAGCGCACCCGCCAGCGCATCTCACGATCGCTCTCGGCGGCACCGACGACCAGCGCGCCAAGGTCGCCGAACGGGCGCGAGCCGCGCTGCCGATCACCGCGCGGGCGGAGACGCTGCATCTCGTCGTGCTCACGGAGCAGGGTTGGCAGCTCCGGCTGTCGGCTCCGCTCGGAACGCCTGCGCGATAGCCCGCAGCCGAGCCACGTCAGCAGCGAAAGCCGTCTCCCCAGACGGTGCTGCGGGCTCGTCCGGCACCGCCGCGGCCGAACTGCGCAGCACCCGCGCGGCCGCGTTCGGCGACAGCCCAGGCCCGACGCCGGACAGCAACAGCCCGTCGTTGATCTCGCTCATCATGGTCAACAACCGCTCCCGTCCGGTCCCCGAAGCGTCGTCAAGGCGGACGACGTCCGGGTACCGCAAAGCCAAATGCTCGCGAAGCGGCCGCAGCACCGACCGCGTCCGTGCGTCGCGCACGGCCCGTCCCAACGCGGGCAACGCTGGCACCGTCAGCCCCACCACGATCAGCAGCACCGAAACCGCGGGGAAGCCGACCGCGAGTGTGCACCTCACCGTGGAAAACGCGCCGCGGCACAGCTTCGTGGCCGGATGTTCGGCAGTCAGATCGCTGATCAGATCGACGATCTTCCCGACCAGGTAAGCGAAAGCGAACACACAAGCCACGAGCATGATGCCCAGCCCGGCCCGCAACGCACCCGTGCCAGCGCGCACCGCGCCTGCCGACACCACAGCGATGTCCGCCACCGCGAAGCCCAGGTACAGCGTGTACACAACGATGTACACGACCAGTGACGGATTAGACCGGTACAGCTCGTCGAAGAGCCCGACGCCCGTCGGCAGCCCGCGCGTCACGAAGAACGACGCAGTAAGCACGACAAGCGCGACAATCAACGCCCCGAGTCGCGCGCGCCGTCGACGCTCTGCCACGCCACCGATCTCCGCGACAGTGACTTCGATGCCGTACGCAGCCACCATCGTCGCGAGATTCGACAGCAGCCGCCCTAGGCTCGGGTACAGCTGGCTTTCGATCGCCTGCGCACTGTCGGCGAGCAAGCACAACGCGACGCCGAGGGCGATCAAGCTGGTCGCCAGCCCCGCACCCGCGCCAGTCCGCCGCGCTCGCACCGCGCGCCAGATCCCGGCCGCGAGGGCGAGCAGGCCGACCCCGAAGAACAGAACGTCGATCATCCGCGCGCTATCCCAGCAGCGACGCGAAGCGCCGCGCGCGGTCCGCGGCCGGGCCGGAAGCGCCTGGCCGCAACTGGGCGGCGTCCTCGGTGGCGGCGCTCATCAGGAACACGGCAATGAGCTCCGCTTCGTACTCGTCGGAATTCGTGGTGACGCGGGTGAGCAGATGCGACAGCAGGTGCGCGCTGAGATCAGGCGCGACCGTCGCCGCTTCGGCGTCAGTGAGCACGCATTCGCCGCGATGGCCGCACAACAGGTGCGCGATTTCGTGGGCGATGATGTGGTCCTGGTGCAGCGACGACGTGCCCGCCGCGTACGCGATGAGGTCGAAGTCTTCGCGGCGCTGCCACGCACCGGAGGGCTGGCCGGGCGCGTAGTCGACCGCGATCAGGTCGATGTCGCGGCCCCGGTGCCGTTCCAGCCGGTCGAGCCACGCGTTCATCGACCACGGCCGCGGCGCGGGCACGTGCCGCAGCAGGTCGCGCACCCGGTCGCGGGCGCGCACTCGCACGGTCGGGTCGATGTCCCCTCCCGAGGCGATCGGCGGCTGGACCAGCCTCGTGCACCAGGGGGTCCCCGGCGCTCCGGCCGTCGCCAGCATAGCCGCCCGGCTCACTCCGGCTTGCGTCCGCGCCGGGTGCGATCGCGTCCCTCGGTGTAGCTGTCGAGCTGGTCCATCAGGGCGGAAACAGTCCGCCGGTCGCGCTCGGAAAGCCGCATCGCGCGCTGCGCCAGGTCGCGGGCCTGGGTGTCGCGCCAGGCGACGACATCGGCGACTTGCTCGTCCACCCGGCCGGCGACCTCGTCGTCGAAGAAGTAGGTGACCGGCACGCCGAAGAACCGCGCGAGCGCCTGGATGTGCGAGCGCTTCGGGTCGCGCCGGGCCCCGACGGCCAGCTGCTGCACGTGCGTGGCCGACATGCTGACGCCGGTGACGTCGGCGACGCCCTGCGCGATCTCGCGGTAGGAGTAGGGCTTGCGGTCCGGCGGGTGGACGGTCGCGATCAGGTGCGCCAGCCGCTCCGCGAAGCTGCGCTCCTCCTCCTGCTCGGCCATGCCGCCCCCACCACCGTTCCGTCTCCGTAACAGCTTCCAGCATAACCGTCCCGAAAACTTGACACCAGCCGTCCCGTTCCAGCTACACTCGCCCCGCGCATCGTTTAGAAAACTAAACACCGGGATCCGCGTGCGGTCGCTGGGGGTGACCGCACGCGGTACCGCGCAAGTTGGTGTCTGTCCGAGCGAGGGACGCACAAGTGACGCACAGACTGCGGAGGTAGGTTGTGCGCCATGACACTCCCCCACAGTCCCGAAAGGACACCCGTCGTCGTCACGGGCGGCAGCGGCTTCATCGGGCGCGCTGTCGTGCGCGAGTTTCGTGAGCGCGGTTATCCGGTCACGGTCGTCGACCGCGTGCGCTACGAGACGACGGACGAGGGAGTGCGCGTCGTCGTCGGAGATCTGCGTGCCGCCGAAACCCGCGAAGCAGCTGTCGAAGCAGGAGTCGGCGGGATCGTGCACCTTGCCGCGCTGACGTCCGTGCTGAAGTCAGTAGAGCTGCCGCGCGACACGTACGCGGAGAACGTCGCGGTGACACAAGAGCTTCTCGAACTGTGCCGCGTACGCGACGTACCGCGATTCATTCTGGCTTCTACGAACGCAGTGATCGGCAACGTCGGCACTAACACCATCACAGTCGACCTGCCCACGAAGCCGCTTACGCCCTACGGCGCGACGAAGGCGGCCTGCGAGATGCTGCTGTCGGGCTACGCGGGCGCGTACGGAATCACGACGTGCGCGCTGCGCTTCACCAACGTGTACGGACCCGGCATGTCGCACAAAGACAGCTTCGTACCGCGCATGATGCGCGCGGCGTTGAATAATGAAGGCGTGCGTGTGTACGGCACCGGTGAGCAGCGTCGCGACCTCGTGCATGTCGACGACGTCATACGCGCGATCGCGCTCGCGTACGAGAGCGGCTACACCGGCCGCGCGATCGTCGGCGCCGGACATTCCGTGTCAGTGCTGGAAATGGTCGAGACCGTGCGCGCGGTGACCGGGGCCGAGCTGCCGATCGAGCATGTGCCCGCGCCCGCCGGCGAGATGCCCGCGGTGGTCGTGGACGTGTCGGCGAGCGCCGAAACCATCGGCTACCAGCCGGAAATCACCCTCGCCGACGGTCTCGCCACCGCCTGGAAGTACTTCTCCGGACTGGACCGGGCCGAGGCGCAGTGACCGGGTTCCTCCGCCGCCACGCGTTCCTGCTGGTGCTCCTCGCCGCGGGAACCACGCTGCGGGTGCTGTCCTGGATCGCGTACCAGCCGGCGCTGCTGTACATCGATTCCTTCCGGTACCTGGACAATCTGCACGGCCTGCGCGCCGACGGGATCAACCCGGTCGGCTACGACCTGCTGCTGAAGCCGCTGCTTGCGGTCGGCGGGCTGTCGTTCGTCGCCGCCGTGCAGCACCTCGCCGGGCTGGCGATCGCGGTCGGGATCTACGCGCTGGCCCGGCGGCTCGGCGCGCGCAACTGGGTGGGCGCGCTGGCCGCCGCGCCGCTGCTGCTCGACGCGTACCAGGTGCAGATCGAGCAGAACATCATGGCAGAAGTGCTGTTCGAGGCGCTGCTGTTCGGGCTGCTGTGGCTGGTGCTGGCCAGGGGAAAGCCGAACTGGCGGCGGATCGCGCTGGCCGGGCTGGTGGTCGGCTTCGGCGTGCTGGTGCGGCTGATCGGCATCACGATCGCCGCGCCGTTCCTGCTGTACCTCCTCGCCGCGGGCAGCGCTTGGCGTTCGTGGCGCGGCTGGCGCAACGCCGGGATCGGGCTGCTCGCGATCCTCGTCGTGGTGGTCCCGTATGCTGCGCAAGTCAAGGCAGAGACCGGAAAATGGGGGTTGAGCGGGCCTTCCGGCAGCATGCTCTACGGCCGCACCGCCGCGGTCGCCGACTGCGCGAAACTCCAGCTCGACCCGGTCGTACGGCAGTTCTGCCCCACCGAACCGGTCGAGAACCGGCTCGTCGACAACTACACGCACGCCGATCTCGACCCGGCGTGGCCCGGCCCGCTGCCGCCCGGCGCGGACAAAGGCGCGCTGGCGCGCGAATTCGCCATGACGACGCTGAAAGCGCAGTGGTGGGACGTCGCGATGTCGATCCTCGGCGACTTCGGCAAGAGCTTCCAGTTCACCCGCTACACCGCGGCCAACGACGTGCCGATCGACCGGTGGCAGTTCCAGCTGACCTACCCGCAGTTCGCCGATCCCGCCGCGATCAAGGCGGTCACCCAGCAGTACGACGGCACGGATCCCAAGGTCAACGAGCCGATCGCGGTGTTCCTGCGCGACTACCAGATCAACGGCGGGTTCGTGCCCGGCGCGGTGCTCGGGTTCTTCGCGCTGCTCGGTCTGCTGACCGTGCTGCGGCGCAAGAAACCCCGGCACATCGCGCGCAGCGGTGCGCTGTTCGCTGCCGGCACTGGGTTGTTCCTGCTGTTCTCGTCCGCGGTGTTCGAGTTTTCCTGGCGCTACCAACTGCCTGCGCTCGTGCTGTTGCCGGTCGCCGGTGCGCTCGGGTTCACGACGCTCACGGTGGCAAGCCGTCGTCGCCTCGGCAGTTATCCCGACACTGTCGACGAAGGCGCGGTCGCGGACTTCCACGACCGGCATCCCGGCGCGAAGCTGTCCGAGCTGACCGTGGTGATCGCCGCGTACAACGAAGCTGACGGCATCGGTCAGGTGCTCGAGAAGATGCCCGACGAATGTCTCGGGCTGCCAGTGGACGTCCTGGTGGTTGTAGACGGCGGTACGGACAACACTGCGGCCATCGCGGAAGACCATGGCGCGTACGTGTGCGTCGCGCCGACTAACCGCGGCCAGGGCGCCGCGCTGCGCCTCGGATACCACCTCGCGGCCGAGAACGGCGCGAAGTACATCGTGACGACCGACGGCGACGGTCAGTACGACAACAGCGAAATGGCCGAACTCCTCGCGCCGCTTTTGGACGGCACGGCGGATTTCGTGACCGGCTCCCGGCGGTTGGGGCACGAAGAGGCCGACAGCCGGATGCGGTGGGTCGGCGTGCGAGTGTTCGCGTGGCTCGCTTCGGTGCTCACCTGGCGGCGGATCACCGACACGTCGTTCGGATTCCGTTCGCTGCGTGCGGAACTCGCGTGCGCGATCCCGCTGAACGAACCGCAGTACCAGTCGTCGGAACTGCTGCTGGGCGCGACCGCGAGAGGCGCGCGCGTGCTGGAACGGCCGATGAGCATGCGGCTGCGCAAGGCGGGCAAGAGCAAAAAGGGCGGCAGTGTCGTGTACGGCGCGAACTACGCGCGGGTCATGACAGGGACGTGGTGGCGGGGGTACGTGCTGCGCCGCGGCCGAAAACGAACCGGTCGAGCATCGTGAACTTCGCGACGAACACCAGCGCGTAGCTGAGCACGTACGCCGCGTCGAGCAGCACGACCCACCAGAAGTGCGGCAGGTGCAGCGGCGCGAGCAAGTGCCCGGCAAGCGTGGTCAGGCCGACCGAGGCGAGACCGCCGAGCGAGATGACGAGAACGTAGGGCAGCAGCTCGCGGCCCACTTCCGGACGGCCGCGACGGCCCCATACCCAGCGCCGGGTGAGGAAGAAGTTCAGCACCGCCCCGGCCGCGAACGCGCACGCGCTGGCGAGCCACGGGGCCCCGTTCGCGGCGAGCACCGCGATCAGCGCGGCCTGGCTGAGCAGGGTCGCGGCCACCGAACTGGCGGCCGCGCGGACGAACCGGGCCAGGCCGCGGCGGCGCGGCTTGGGCGATTCCTCCGTCGTGCGGGGGTTCGCCGGGTTGGTTACCGTCGTCATGTCCCCAGTCTCCCCTCGGGCCGCGGGCTTCGCCGCGCGACCCCCCGGCCCACAGCGGATTCACAGCTCACTGCCAGCCGAACATCAGCGGTCGGCGATTAGGTTCGGATCTGCCACGCGACACCGCGCGCCGTGTTACAACAAAAGGCCGCGTTTGTCGCGAAGACGAAAGGAAAGGGTGCTCTGGATGCGAGTGCTGGTTCTCGGCGGTGACGGTTACCTAGGCTGGCCCACTGCGCTCCACCTGTCGGACAGAGGCCACGAAGTGGCGGTTCTGGACAATTTCGCGCGGCGCCGGTACGACGTGGAACTCGGCGCGGAGAGCCTGGTCCCGATCGAAGACCTGAGCACCCGCGCCGACGCGTGGCACGCGGTGTCCGGAAAGCGGATCGAACGCTACGAAGGCGACCTGCTCGACGCGGAATTCCTCTTCGACGCGGTGCGCGATTTCCGTCCTTCCGCGATCGTGCATTTCGCCGAGCAGCGGTCCGCGCCGTATTCGATGATCGACCGCGAGCACGCGGTCTACACGCAGCACAACAACGTCGTCGGCAACCTCAACCTGCTGTACGCGATCGCCGAGATCGACCCGGACATCCACCTGGTCAAACTGGGCACGATGGGCGAGTACGGCACCCCGAACATCGACATCGAGGAAGGCTGGCTCGAGGTCGAGCACAACGGCCGCCGCGACCGGATGCTGTACCCGAAGAAACCGGGCTCGTTCTACCACCTGTCGAAGGTCCACGACTCGCACAACATCGAGTTCGCCTGCCGGATCTGGGACCTGCGCGCGACCGACCTCAACCAGGGCGTCGTGTACGGCCAGCAGACGCCGCAGACCGCGCTCGACCCGCGCCTGGCCACGCGGTTCGACTACGACGCGGTGTTCGGCACGGTGCTCAACCGGTTCGTCATCCAGGCCGTGCTGGGGCAGCCGCTCACGGTGTACGGCAAGGGCGGGCAGACGCGCGGGCTGATCGACATCCGCGACACCGTCGAGTGCATCCGGCTGGCCGTCGAGAATCCGGCCGGGCGCGGCGAGTTCCGGGTCTTCAACCAGATGACCGAGAGCCTGTCGGTGCGGGAGATCGCCGAACTCGTCGCCGACCGCTTCCCCGGGCCGGTGCAGATCGAGAACCTGGACAACCCGCGGGTCGAGCAGCCGGAGCACTACTACCACGTCAAGCACACCGGGCTGGTCGGGCTGGGGCTGGAGCCGCACCTGCTGTCGGACACGCTGATCGAGTCGATGTTCGACATCGTGGGGGCGAACAAGCACCGGGTGAACGACGAGCGGCTGCGGCCGACGGTGCGCTGGCGCGGGGCGGTCGAAGCGTCCTGACCTCGGGCTGGGCCGTTCTGGTCTCGCGCCGGGAAGTCCTGTGCTCCGCCTCGTTCCGCCGCCGTCGCGGAAATTGTCGGTGGCGGGTGGGATGCTCTTCGGGTCAGCCCCTACGGGGGTCGGAACCGGGAGAGCGGCAAGGAAAACGTGGGGGACGAAGCAGCGGCGCGGTGGAGCCCGGAGCGGGTGCTCGAACTCGCGCCGGACGCCGCGTCGGCGAAAGCCGGGCGCGGGCAGGCGGCGCCGGCGAAGTGGTCGGACGCGGGCGCGTCGGGCCGTGCCGTCTGGGGCGCGTGCCAGGGCAGCGGGAAGCGGCCGTACCAGACGACGGTGGAAACGGCCGGGCCCGCGTTCCGGTGCACCTGCCCGAGCCGGAAGTTCCCGTGCAAGCACGCGCTGGGGTTGCTGCTGCTCTGGTCGGAGGGGCAACTCCCCCGCGCGGAGGAGCCCGGATGGGTGCACCAATGGCTCGACGAACGGGCCGCGCGAGCGGAGCGGGCCGAGAAGAAGACGGACGCGCCGAAGGACCTCGAAGCGGCGGCGAAGCGGGCGCAGGAGCGGCTCGCGCGCGTCACCGCCGGGGCCGCTGAGCTGCGCGGATGGCTCGCCGACCGGGTGTCCGCCGGGTTCGCGACGTTCGAACGCGGCGGCACCGACGAGCTGTACACGGTCGCCTCGCGCATGGTCGACGCGCAAGCTCCCGGGCTGGCGAACGGCCTGCGCCGGGCCGCCGCGCTGGTCGGCCGCGGCCGGGACTGGCCGGATCGGCTGCTGGCCGAGTTGTCGCTGGTGTACGTGCTCGCGGACGCGGCGAATCGGCTGGAAGCGCTGCCTGCCGGGCTCGCCGACACCGTCCGGACCCGGCTCGGATTCTCGGTGAGCAACGCGCAGGTGCTGGAGTCCGGCGAACGCGTGCCGGATCAGTGGCTGGTCACCGGGGCGATCGACGAGGAACAGGACTCGCTGCGCAGCAGGCGCACGTGGTTGCGGGGCAAACGCAGCGGCCGGAACGCGCTGGTGCTGTCGTTCGCGCCGCCCGGGCGTCCGCTGGACAGTTCGCTGCCGCCGGGGTTCGAGGTCGCGGGAGAGCTGGTGTTCCATCCGGGTGCGGTGCCGCTGCGGGCGGTGTTCGACCATCGCGAGGAGCCCGCAGTTCCGGTGAGCGGACCAGTGGGCGGCACTTGCGCTTCGGCGCTCGCCGACCATGCCGCCGCGCTCGCGGCTGACCCTTGGCTGGACCGGTGGCCGGTGCTGTTGTCCGACCTCCGCCCGGCGCGGCACGGGGGCGGCTGGGCACTGTCCGATGTAGACGGTGCAGCTCTGCCGTTGGTGCCGGCAGTGGATCCCTGGCCGTTGCTGGCCCTCGCGGCTGAGCAGCCGGTGACAGTGGCCGCAGAGTGGACGACGTCGGGGTTGCGGCCGTTGAGCTGCTGGCACCGAGACGGGATGGTGCGACTGTGACCACCTGGAACGACCTCGTCGGCACCGTCCTGCTCGGCACCCGCCGCAGAACCCTCGACCCCGCCGGATTGCCGCCCGGGCTAAGGGAAATCGCCGAACAACGCACCGAACCCGCCGACCAGGCGCTCGTCGCCGCGGCGGCGTACACCGGCTATCGGCGCGCCGGACAGCAACCGCTCACCGGCATCGAACCCGAACCCGCCGCAGCAGCGGACAACCGGCCGTTCATCCCGGCCGTCGCGCGGGCGCGGCTCGTGCACCTGCTGTCGGCCAACCGGCCGGAACTGGTCGAGGAATGGCTCACCACGGTGGCGGGCAAGGGATTCCGCGTCCCGGCCGATCGGCTGCCCGCGCTGGCCGACGCGGCGCGGACCCGGGTGTCGCTGCGGGCGCCGCTCGCCACGGTCGCCGGGCCGGTCGGCGCGTGGCTCGGCGAGCGGAATCCGGAGTGGGCGTTCCTGGTCGCCGCCGCGGACGACACCAGCGACAACGCCTGGCAGTTCGGCACCGCCGCACGGCGCCAGGCCTGGCTGGAACGCGTGCTCGTCGCCGATCCCGCCCGCGCGCGGGAGACGCTCGCGGCGGCCTGGGGAAACGAACCGGCCGACGTCCGGGCGACGTTCCTCTCCCTGCTCGGCGGACATCTCGCCGACGAGGACGAGTCGTTCGTCGAAGCCGCGCTCGGCGACCGGGCGGCCGGGGTGCGCGAGATCGCGTTGCGGCTGATCGGCCGGTACCCCGATTCCGCCTCCGGCGAGCGGATGATCGAACGGCTGCGCGCCTGCGTCACCGTGCGCAGCCGCGCGCTGCGGGCCGACGTCCTCGAATTCACTCCGCCCGATCCGGACGACGGCCTGATCCGCGACGGCATCCGCGTCCCGGCCGGTCCCGGACAGGGCACCGCCCGGCTGCGCGCGATCATCGCCGCCGCTCCCCTGCGGTTCTGGGCCGAGTACGGCAGCCCGGGCGAACTGGCCGGGATGCTCGTCGAAGGCCCGCCGCTGAACGTGGTGCGCGAAAGCTGGGCCACCGCCGCGCTTCGGCAACGCGACGAGCAATGGGCGCAAGCCCTCGTGGAGGCCGAACCGGGCGGACGCAGCACCGCGGCGCTCATCGGCGTACTGTCGCCCGAGCAGCAGGCCGCCACGGTCGCGAAGCTGACCCGAGGGCTGCCGGTCGAAGCCCTCACCCGGCTTATCCTCGACCTTCCGCAGCCGTGGCCCGCCGCGCTCGGCACGGTGCTGCTCGACTGGGTCGCCGGGCAACGCGACCATCGGCTGGTCGCGCACGCGGCCGCGCTGATCGCGAAAGCCGTGCCCGTCGCCTGCCTCGGCCACCCGCTGGCCGAGATCCCGCTTCCCGGCGAGGCCGCCCCGTGGCGGCGCGCAGTCGCCGAAACCCTGTCCTTCCGCCGTGAAATGCACAAGGAGCTCGCATGACGTCCCCCGTCCTCCGGCCGCACGCCGAACAGGAATACGCCGGCGAACTGGCCGCTCTCGCCGCGGCCGACGACCGGGCGAAGCCGCCTTCGTGGTGCCTTTCCCCGTGGGCGGTCGTCACCTACCTGCTCGGCGGGAAACTCGACGACGGCACCGAAATCAGCCCGAAGTACGTCGGCCCGCGGCGGCTGATCGAGGTCGCGGTCGCCACCCTCGCCACCGACCGCGCGCTGCTGCTGCTCGGCGTGCCGGGCACGGCGAAAACCTGGGTGTCCGAGCACCTCGCGGCGGCGATCAGCGGCGACTCCACGCTGCTCGTCCAAGGCACCGCGGGCACCTCCGAGGAGCAGATCCGGTACGGCTGGAACTACGCGCGGCTTATCGCCGAAGGGCCGAGCGACCAGGCGCTGGTCGAAAGCCCGGTGCTGCGCGCGATGCGGGACGGCAAGGTCGCGCGGCTCGAAGAACTCACCCGCATCCCCGCGGACGTGCAGGACTCGCTGATCACCATCCTGTCCGAGAAAACGCTGCCGATCCCCGAACTGGGCGCCGAGGTGCAGGCGCGGCCCGGGTTCACGCTGGTGGCCACGGCGAACAACCGGGACAAAGGCGTCAACGAGCTGTCGAGCGCGCTGCGCCGTCGGTTCAACACCGTCGTGCTCCCGCTGCCGGACACCGCAGAGGCCGAGGTGGACATCGTCCGGCGGCGGGTCGGGCAGCTGGGCGCCGCGCTGTCGCTGCCCGCCGAAGCCGCCGATCTCGCCGAAATCCGCCGTGTGGTCACGGTTTTCCGCGAACTGCGCGCGGGTCGAACCGAAGACGGCCGCACCGCGGTGAAAACCCCGTCGGGCACGCTGTCGACAGCGGAAGCGATCAGCGTGCTCACCGGCGGACTCGCGCTGGCCGCGCACTTCGGCGACGGCGTGCTGCGCGCGCAGGACGTCGCGGCGGGGATTCACGGTGCGGTGGTGAAGGATCCGGTGGCCGACAGCGCGATCTGGAGCGAGTACCTGGAAACCGTCGTGCGCGAGCGGGAGGGCTGGGCCGACTTCTACCGGGCAGGCCAGGAGATCGCCGGATGACCACTCATCTCCTCGGGATCCGGCACCATGGTCCCGGTTCGGCACGGGCGGTGGCCGCCCGGCTCGCCGAGCTGGAACCGGACGTGGTGCTGATCGAGGGACCGCCGGAAGCGGACCAGCTCGTCGACCTCGCCGCGGACGACGACATGCGGCCGCCGGTCGCGTTGCTGGCCTACGCGTCCGACGACGTGTCGCGCGCGGCGTTCTGGCCGTTCGCGGTGTTCAGCCCGGAATGGCAGGCGTTGCGGTACGCCGCCGCGGCCGGCGTCCCGGTGAAGTTCTGCGATCTCCCGGCCGCACACCAGTTCGCACTCGGCGAGGAACGGACCGCGCCCCGCACCGACCCGCTCGCGGAACTCGCCGCGGCGGGCGGCTACGACGATCCGGAACGCTGGTGGGACGACTTCGTCGAGTCCCGCCGGGGCGAGGAATCGCCGTTCGAGGTGATCGCCGACGCGATGACCGCGCTGCGCGAGGGCGACCGGCCGGACGATCCGCACGAGCGGCGGCGCGAGGCGTACATGCGGAACGTGCTGCGCAAGACGCGGAAGGAAGGCTACGAACGGATCGCCGTGGTCTGCGGGGCCTGGCACGTGCCCGCGCTGGCCGATCCGCTGCCGCCCGCGGCCAAGGACCAGGCTGTCCTCAAAGGACTTCCGAAGCGGAAGGTCGTGTGCACGTGGGTGCCGTGGACGCACGGCAGGCTCGCGTCGGTCACCGGCTACGGCGCGGGCGTCCGCTCCCCCGGCTGGTATCACCACCTGTTCAGCACCGCCGATGACGTCACCACCCGATGGCTCACCGCCGTCGCCGGAGTGCTGCGCGAGGAAGACCTGCCCGTCTCGACCGCGCACGTGATCGAAGCCGTACGGCTGGCGGACACGCTGGCCGCGCTGCGCGGGCGGTCGTCGGCCGGGCTGGCCGAGGTCGACGCCGCCACCCGCGCGGTCCTGTGCGGAGGCGACGACGTCCAGGCCGACCTGGTCACCCGGCGGCTCGTGGTCGGCGAACTGCTCGGCGAGGTGCCGGAGACCGTTCCGCAAGCGCCGCTGGCGGCCGACCTGATCGCCACCGCCCGGCGGCTCCGGCTCAAACGCGAACCCCAAGCACGCGAACTCGACCTGGACCTGCGCACCCCCGGCGGCCTGGACCGCTCCCGCCTGCTGCACCGCCTGCAGATCCTCGGCATCCCCTGGGGCGAACCGGAACTCTCCTCGGTGCGGAACAAAGGCACCTTCCGCGAGACCTGGACCCTGTGCTGGGAACCAGGTTTCGAGGTCGACCTGGTCGCGGCCGCCGTCCACGGAACCACCGTGCCCGCCGCCGCCACCGCGGTCGTGCGCGAAACCGTCGCCGAATCTCCCCCGCTCGCCGACATCACCGCCGCGGTGGAACGTTGTCTCCTGGCCGACCTTGGCGACGCCCTGCCGGAAACCCTTGCCGCACTGGACACCCGCGCCGCCGCAGACGCAGACGTCGCACACCTCATGACGGCCCTGCCCCCGCTCGCGCGGGCAACCCGCTACGGCGACGTCCGCGGCACCGACACCGCACGGCTGCGAGAAGTCGCCGACCGGATCCTCACCCGGGTCTGCGCCGGGCTCCCGCCCGCCGTCCACGGCATCGACGAGGAGGCCGCCGCGCAATTCTGCGAACTGGTCGACGACGTCCACGAAGCCACCGACCTCCTTGGCGACGCCTCCCGCGACCGCTGGTTCGCCGCCCTCGCCAAGCTGTCCGCTCGCGACTCCCTGCCGCCGCTGCTGGCAGGCCGCGTCGTGCGCCTCCTGCACGACGCCGACCTGCTGGACGGCGCAGAGGTCGAACTCCGGCTGGGCCGCATGCTCACCCCCGGCATCGCACCGACGGACGGTGCCGCTTACGTCGAAGGCTTCTTCTCCGGCGGCGCACTCCTGCTGGTCCACGACGAACGCATGCTGCGCGTCGTCGACACCTGGCTGACCTCGATCCCGCCCGAGGTCTTCACCGAGATACTTCCCTTGCTGCGCCGCACTTTCGGCGCGTTCGCCGGTCCGGAAAAACGCGCGATCGGCGAACGCGCCGCCACCCTGTCCGGCACTCGCCGGGTCGAGTCGACGGTCGCCGAAGACCTGGACGAAATCCGCGCCGCAGCCGCCTTGCCGGTCTTCGCCACCCTCCTGGGAGCCGCCCCGTGACCACCGATCCCGAACGCCTCCGCCGCTGGCGCCTAGTGCTGGGCGGAGACGCCGACGGCACCGGCCACGCACTGTCCGAAGGGGACACCGGCGTCGACAACGTGCTGGCCGCCCTCTACGACGAGCGCCCCAAAAACTCGCGCGGCAGCGGCGACCGCAGCGGTGGCCTGCAAGCCTCCGCGCCCCGCGTCGCGCGCTGGCTGGGCGACATCCGGAAGTACTTCCCCGGCTCGGTCGTGCAAGTCATGCAACGCGACGCCGTAGACCGGCTCGGCATCACCCGGATGCTCCTGGAACCGGAACTGCTGAGCGCCGTGGAACCGGACGTCCATCTGGTCGGCACCCTGCTGTCCCTCAACAACGTTTTACCGGAGGAGACAAAGGAAACCGCCCGCACCGTCGTGCGCAAGGTCGTCACGGAGCTAGAGGAACGCCTGGCCGAACGCACCCGAGCGGCGGTGCGCGGCGCCCTGGACCGCGCGGCCCGCACGCAACGCCCCCGAGGCGCGGACATCGATTGGAACCGCACCGTCCGCCGGAACCTGAAACACTATTCTCCCGACCTGAAAACCATTGTGCCCGAACAGCTTTTCGGCTTCGGCCGCCGAGAACAAAGCGTCCGGCGCGACGTGATCCTGGCCGTCGACCAGTCCGGCTCGATGGCAGAATCCGTGGTGTACTCCGGCGTCTTCGGCGCGGCCTTGGCTTCGATGCGCGCCCTGAGCACGAAATTCGTCGCCTTCGACACCGCCGTCGCCGACTTGTCCGACCACCTGGACGACCCCGTCGACGTCCTGTTCGGCACCCAGCTAGGAGGCGGCACCGACATCAACCGCGCGTTGGCGTACTGCCAAGGACTGGTCGAGCGCCCCGAGCAGACGCTCCTGGTGCTCATCAGCGACCTGTACGAAGGCGGAGTACGCGACGACCTGCTACGCCGAGTCGCAGACCTGGTCGGTTCCGGGGTGCAGGTGGTCACGCTGCTGGCGCTGTCGGACTCCGGAGCGCCGTTCTACGACCACGAGAACGCCGCCGCGCTCACCGAACTGGGGGTTCCCGCCTTCGCCTGCACGCCGGACCTTTTCCCGGACCTGATGGCAGCCGCACTCCGACGGGAGGACTTGAGCCGCTGGGCCGCTTCAGCCACGGCCCAGTGACCCCTCTCCCGCTGAACGACCTGCCCCGATCGCGGCCACCCGCCTTCCCAGCCAGCTCCCCCGACGCGTGTGTCACCATCGGGAAATGGGAACCACCCCCGGCCCGGCCTCCGCAGTCCCGCTTGCGCAGCTGCGTCAGCTGCGCCTCGCCAAGGACGCCATGGACCGGGACTGGGCCGAGCCCCTCGACCTCGACGCGATCGCCGCGCACGCCGGATACTCGCGCTACCACTTCGTGCGCCTCTTCCGCGCCGTGTACGGGCAGACGCCCGGGCAATACCTGAGCCGCCGCCGGATTGAGCGCGCGGAGGATTTGCTGCGGACCGCCGATCTGTCCGTCACCGAAATCTGCCCGCTGGTCGGATTCAGCAGTCTCGGATCGTTCTCGGCGAGCTTCAAGAAACACACCGGCCTGACCCCGAGCGAATACCGCGCCCGGCACGTCAGCCAGGACTCGGCCCTCGTACCCGGGTGTTACGCGCTCCTGTGGCACGGCGGGTTCAAGGGACTGTCGCAGACACCGAAACCCGACCCTGAGTGACGAACCGTCTCGATCCCCGGCGCGCCGACCCCACGGACGCCTCGGAACCGTCGCCGACCAAGAACCACACCTCGACCGCTCTCCGTTCCTGAGTGACGAACCGTCTCCATCTCCGGCGCACCGACCCCACGGACGGCTCGGAACCGCCGCCAGGCAAGAACCGCACCTCGACTCATCTCGGTTCTTTACGAGGAGCGATCTCGCGGATGCGCAGCGCCGAAGCCGTTGCGGGCCAAGGAAGCAGGGGCTTGTTCGCGCAATGGACCACCACCAAACCGCACCCCGCCACCAAGCACTGGGCGCGGCCATGAAGCAACGGTGTGACTGGCACCGCCGTAACACCACTTAGACGATGTCGAATTCGTCGCCCTCCGGGTCCTGCATGGTGGCGGCGTAGTGCCCCATGTCCGGCTCGCCGTTGATTCGCAGCACCGTGGCACCAGCTTCGAGCAGCCGTTCTGCCTCGGCCTTGGCTCGCTGCGTACGCATGTCCAGCGGAACGTCGCGGCCCCGCCTGCCCTTCAGGTCGAAGTGCCATCGGTTCTTGGCCGTCTTCGCCTCCGGGACCGGCTGGAACCAGACCCTCGGCCCCCGTTCCGCGGGATCGACGATCGACTCCGGGATATCCCCGGCACCGGGCGGCGACTCTGTCCCGAGCACGCCCATCGCCTTTCTGCGGATCGGAGCAGCCGATCGTCACCTGCGGGATCATGTCCATGCCCGGAGCATTCCAGACAGGTACGACAAAAAGCCGCTTCCGCGATACCCGGCGAAGGACCGCAATTTTCAAGAAGCCGAGCGGCCCCGGAAGTAACTACGGTTGAGCACAGAGAGCGGGCGAACAGCGCCTGCCGGGCACAAGGAGTCAGCTGTGATCAAGGGCCTGTCCATCGCCAACGTCTGGGTCCTCGACCATGACCGGGCCAAGGAGTTCTACACCGAAAAGCTGGGCCTGGAAGTCCGCACCGACCTGACAATGGGCGACGGCGGGATGCGCTGGCTGACGGTCGGGGCCAAGGACCAGCCGGACCTCGAGATCACGCTGATGGTCCCTGGCGCGCCGGCGCTCGACCCGGAATCGGCCGAAGCGTTGAAGAAGCTCGTTGCCAAGGGAGTGCTGGGAGCCGGGGTTTTCGGGACCGACGACATCCACGCCGACTACAAAGCCCTGAAGGCACGCGGCGTCGAGTTCGTGCAGGAACCGCAAGAGCGTCCCTACGGCACCGAGGCCATCTTCCGCGACGATTCCGGCAACTGGTTCTCCTTCACCCAGCGTCGGGAAAACCTCGACCTGGGCAAAGACTGGAGCTGCTGACAGGGCGATGCCGCGGTCAGACCGGAAGGATCTCGGCAGGACAGCGGCTCCCCCGGCAGACCATTGCGAATGCCGAGCGGGAGAGAATTCGGCACGCTCGCGGCGTTTCGCTTGCGAGGTCGTCAGAAATGCCGGGCAGGCCAGCCGCAACGACCACGGCGCGCTCCGCCAAGCCATCAAGAATGCCGAACAGGACAGGCCGGAAGGGTCTCGACAGGACCGCCGCGATTCCCCCTCGCGCCGTCAGAAGAGCCGAGCAGGGCGGACCAGAGAAATCTCGAAACAGCGCGGTCAAAGTCGTCGGGAACCACAACCAGAACAGCGGAACTCGACACCACCGCGGCGACTCCCCCGGGCAGGTCATCAGCAGCGCCGAGCGGGCTGGACCGAAAGGACCTCGCCACGACCGCCGCGAGTCCCCGCCGAGTCGCGAAAGCCGAGCAGCACCGAAGTCAGGAGGTCAAGCACTGCGCCGCGAAGCGCGCTCGAACCGCAGAACCCCGTCGTCGACTCGGCTCAGTCGGAGGTCTGCCGCGTCCAATACGTAGTTTTGCCGCATCAGCCATGGGCGTCGGTTGCCTTGGCGGGGCAGCACTGAGGCGGCGCGCGTCAGGTAGCCCGACGTCAGGTCCATGATCGGCCGCCGCGTCGACTCCGGGATTGCGGGCGGGCGCGGCACGCATGCGTCAAAACCGTTGCGGGAAAGGTGGTTCAGCAAGCGGCACACGTAGCGGGAGACGAGGTCGGACCGCAGCGTCCAGGAGGCGTTCACATAGCCTAGGCACCACGCGAAGTTCGGCACTCCGCCTAGCATCATTCCCTTGTACACCAGCTGTTCCGAAGGCTCGATCACCGCACCGTCCACGCTCAGTTCGATTCCGCCGAACGCGATCACCCGCAGGCCGGTGGCGGTGACGATCACGTCCGCAGGCAGTTCGGCACCCGATTCCAGAGTGATGCCTTCGGGGGTGAAGCGGTCGATCCGGTCGGTGACGATGTCCGCTTTTCCGCTGCGGAGCGCTTGGAAGAAGTCCGCGCCGGGGGTCAGGCAGAGTCGCTGGTCCCAGGGTTGGTAGCGCGGCGAGAAATGGGGATCTACCGGAATTGAAGGAGGTAATTGCTTAGCGGCCGCGTCCCGCAAGAAGGCTGCCGCGCGCTCGGGTTGCCGCCGGGAGAACTGGTAGAGCAGCGTCGTCACCAGGACGTTCTTTGCCCGTACGACGTGGTAGGCGAGTCGCGAAGGGAGAAATTTCCGCAGGCGGCGGGCGAGGGAATCCGTCCAAGGGCGAGCCAGGACGTAGCTTGGCGAGCGTTGCAGCATCGTCACGGACTCCGCCGCTGAAGCCAGTTCCGGAACCAAGGTCACGGCGGTGGCACCGCTGCCGATCACTACGACTCGTTTGCCAGTGAGGTCCAGGTCCTGCGGCCAGAACTGCGGGTGCACGATCTCGCCGCGGAACGTCTCGCGGCCGGGGAAATCGACGACGTGGCCGTTCTCGTAGCTGTAGTAGCCGCTGCACAGGTACAAGAAAGAGCAGGTGAAGGTGAGGAGCTCGCCGTCCCGGGAGACCTCCACTGTCCAGCGGGCCGAGGCTGACGACCAGGACGCCCGAACTACCCGGTGGCCGAACCGGATGTGCCGGGAGATCCCGTAGTGCTCGGCGGTGTCCCGGATGTACTCCAGGATTTCCGCGCCGGACGCGATCGCCTGTTCCTTGCGCCACGGGCGGAACGGGTAGCCGAGCGTGAACATGTCCGAGTCGGAGCGCACGCCGGGATACCGGAAGAGGTCCCAGGTTCCGCCGGTCGTGTCGCGTGCTTCGAGGATGGCGTACGTCCGGCCCGGTGCCTGCTGCTGCAGCCGGCACGCCGCGCCGATGCCGGACAGTCCGGCTCCGACGACCAGGACATCGAAATGCGCCAAAGTTCCTCCCCGCTCGGTGCAGCTTCCGCCCACTTTACGGCCGCGGCCGACTCAAGTGGGGCCCCGCCGGGCCAGGCCGGGAACCACCGGCCCGGCGGGGAAAACCGTGCTCACCGCAGGGGAACGATCTTGGTGGCGCCGAAGGTGTCCTTGAGCGGAACCTCCACTGTGCGCCGCCGCACCGTCACGCGGACGCTGTCCTGCAGCTGCGTCGGGTCGGAAACAGCGAGGCTGTCCCGGCCGAGCGCCACCGAAGCGGGTCCTGAGACGGATACTTCGTCCACGGTACCCGCACTGTAGAAGTTTGCGAGCAGTGTGTTATCCCACAGCCGCAAAGCCTGGACAGCGGCCGTGTTCGCCCGGACGCGCCACGAGAGCATCGAAGCGACGGTCCCCATCACCGACGCACCGGGCAGAACCGCGTACGCGTACTTCGCGTCCACCGGCTTCGCACCGTGCTCGATCACCAGTTTCTGGTACCGCCGTGTGTTCGGCGTCGTGGTGCCCTTCGTGTTGGCACCGGTGTCGACGTCGCGCCAAGCCCCGATCCGGTCTTCGCGCAGTGCGGTGACCTCGGCGTTGTCGAGCAGGACGTACCCGCCGACGTGGTCGAGGTGCAGCCAGCGCGGCCGGTGCAGGGCGGCCGAATCGCCGACCGCGCGGGCGTCGGCCAGCAGCGTGCCGCGTCCGTTTTCGCCGAGGTTGCGGTTTTCGATCGTGGTCCGGACCGCTTGCCCGGACGTGTCGGTGATTCCCGCGCCGAGGCAGACGATGCCCGCCGGAGTGAAGAACCAGGACTTCCGAGCGGACAGAGAACCGTCTTCGGAGACGAAATCCATCGCGTACGCGCCGTGCCGGGCGTCCCAGCGCACGCCGCCGACGTGCGCTTTCGTCGTCAACGGAGTCCCCGCCAGCGGTCCCGGCGGACCGGCCTTCGCGGTGGTGCCGGGCAGCAGGGCCGGATCGACGGTCGGCCAATAGGCGTCCGAGTAGTGGCCTTTCGCGTGGGGGAGGAACAAATACAGCACACCGTCGCCGACGTGCCAGCCGTGCAGGTTCATCCCGTTGATCGACTCGTAGCGCGAGATCCGCGCGGAGCCGACGCCGAGCGACGCGGACCATCCCTCGGTCACGTGCACCATCCGGTCCTGCTGGCCGAAGATCCGGTGCGTCGCGACGATCGGCGTGGGCCGAACGGGCCCGGCGAGCATGTCCTGGGCGAACTCGATGCCCGGCGTCGCGACGAGATCCGGGCCGGGCGCGAACCGTTCGGGATCGGGGATTTCCAGGAACGGCGCGTATGTGCCTTCCTTGATCCACTTGGCGGCGAGGCCGGAGAGCTCGGTCTGCACGGTCCCGGTCGCCGAGCGGGCGAGGACCAATGTCGCGACGGTCAGCTGATGTCCGATGTCGTGCGCGGTTTCGCCCTGGCGCGACAGCATCCGCCCGCGCACCGGCTCCATCAGCGCGCCCGCGTAGACGAACGGCGCGAACGTGTCGCCGACCAGCGCGTACACCTTTTGCTTGAGGTCGTCCGACAGCGCGTACTCGGTGCCTTCGGTGACGTGGATCGTCCCGGCGAGCGCGGTCAGCAGGACGATGCCGTAGTGGCCGGGGTACGGGATGGTGTCGTGCTGGATGAACGAGCCGTCGGCGTGGAAGCCGTCGCCCGCCGCGCGGTCCAGCTTCGCCAGGACGCTCGCCGCTCCCCCGCCGGCGACGTCGGTGATCGCGTCGATGCCGGTGCGGATCCACGCGGTGTCGCCGGTCAGCGCGCCGGACACGATCGAGATCAGCGCCTTGTCTGCCCGGTTCGCGCCGGTTTCGACGACCTTCGGGTTGTTCGCGCGCAGGTTCGGGTTGCCGACGAACCGCTTGATCGGGCTGACATACCGCGCCAGCTCGTCGGCGGTCAGCTGGTCGGCGACCGTGACGAGGGTGTGCAGCAGGTAGTACGGCACGCCGATTTCGTAGGTGTACCAGTTCCCGATCTCGCCGACCTGCGGGTTGTACTGGCTGGCGTAGATCAGCTCCAGCGCCTTCTTGATCCCGTCGAGCACCTTCGGGTCGCCGGAAAGCGTGCTGCCCGGTGTCCCCCAGTCGACGGCGATCGCGCGCAACCGGGCGTACATCGACGTGGTGTAGTCGCTGCCGGGGCCAAGCGGCAGGTCAGTCCACAGTGGACCGTTGCCGGAGACCGTCATGCTGTCGTAGTACGACTTCGCGACCCGACCGAGGTTCTTCAGCGCGGCCGAGCGTTCCGGCGACGGGCGGTTGATGCCCGTCTGCAACTCGCGGTAGCCAGCCACGATGGTCTTCAACGGATCAGCCGGGGCCGAAGCCGAACTCGACGCCGAAGCGAACGCCGGGCGTGCAGTGGCGACGAGCGCGGCCGACGCGGCGGCGATGGCACCGCCACGCAGTGCGGTTCTGCGGTTCACGGGCATGACGGTGCCTCCCAGTGGGGTTGGTTGTGCGTGGCAATCCCGGCTAGAACCGGGATTGCCACGCACGAGGGGTCTGCTCAGCGCGCTCCGTCGACCCGGCGCGGCAGCTGCCACGGGTTCGCTTCGCGCAGGGCTTCCGGCAGCAGCGTGTCCGGGAAGCTCTGCCACGCGACCGGGCGCAGGAAGCGTTCGATCGCGGCGGCGCCGACCGAGGTCGTGGTCGGTGCGGTCGTCGCCGGGTACGGGCCGCCGTGCTGCTGCGCCCAGCTGACCGTGACGCCGGTCGGCCAGTCGTTCCACAGCAGTCGTCCGGCGAGCCGGGTGAGCGAGGGCAGCAGCGGGCGCACGAAGTCGGCGTCGCTCTCCTCGCCCTGGACCGTCGCGGTGAGGCCGGGTTCGAGGCTGTCCAGCACCTCGGTCAGTTCCGCCTGGTCGGAGTAGGTGACGATCAACGACGCCGGGCCGAAGTGCTCCTCGCGAACGGCCTCGCCGCCAGCCAGGAATTCCTTCGCCGTGGTCGTCAGCAGCGACGGAGTGAACGCGTCGCCGTCCTGCGCGCCTTCCACGACCGACTCGACGCCCGATACCGCGCGCAGATCCGCCAGCTTCCGCGCGAATCCGGCGGCGATGCGGTCGTTCAGCATTTCCTGCTGAGCGACCGCACTGACGGCCTCGCGCAGCGTGTCGTCCAACCCGTGGCCCTCGGGCAGGAACAGCAGGCCCGGCTTCGTGCAGAACTGGCCCGCGCCGAGGCTGAACGACCCGGCATAGCCCTTCGCCACCGCTTCGCCGCGCGCGGCGACCGCACCCGGCGTGACGACGACCGGGTTGACGCTGCCCAGCTCGCCGTAGAACGGAATCGGAGTCGGCCGCGACACCGCGATGTCGAACAGCGCGCGCCCGCCCGGCACGGAACCGGTGAACGCGGCGGCGGAAATCCGCGGGTCCTTGAGCGCCGTGACGCCCTGCTCGACCCCGTGGATCACCGCGAACGCACCCTCCGGCGCGCCCGCTTCCGTCAGCGCCCGCGCGACGATCTCGCCGGTTCGCGTCGAAAGCTCTTCGTGGCCCGGGTGCGCCTTGAGCACCACCGGACAGCCGGACGCCAGCGCGGACGCGGTGTCGCCGCCCGCGACGCTGAACGCGAACGGGAAGTTGCTCGCGGCGAACACGAGCACCGGTCCGATCGGCACGAGCACGCGGCGCAGGTCCGGACGGGCGCCCATCGGCCAGGCCGGGTCGGCGTGGTCGACGGTCGCGCCCAGGAATTCGCCGTCCCGCAGCACTTCGCCGAACAGTCGCAGCTGGAACGTCGTGCGCGCGAGCTCGCCCTTCAACCGCGGCGCGGCCGGGAGGCGGGTTTCCTGGTGCGCCAACGGGACCAGCTCATCGGCGGCCGCGTCGAGCGCGTCCGCGGCGGCGGCCAGCCAGCGCGCCCGTTCGGCTGGCGTGCTGTCGGCGAACGGGCGCGCGGCTGCGGCGGCCGCGGCCAGCACGCTTTCCAGTTCCGGGGCGGAAGTTTCGCGGCTCAATGGATCTCCTCGTCAAACAGGTTCAGGACGCCGAGTGCGCGGCAGCGGCGGCGCGCCGCTCGGCCCGGTCAGCCGGAGTGCTTTCGACGAACCGCCGGGCGGCTGCCTCGGCCAGCATGCCCGCCCCTTCCGTTCCGGAAGTTTCGCGGCTCACAGCATCTCCTTGTCAAACAGATTCAGGACACCGCGTGCGCGGCAGCAGCCAGCCGTTCGACCCGGCAACTCACGCAACCAGCGCACCTTCTCACCCCCGGAGCAGAAGCTTCACGACTCAACGCATCTCCGCACCAAACAAGCTTCACGACACCGAGTGCGCGGCAGCCGTGGCGGCGTGCAGGTCCGGCCAGCGCGCAGGTCCGGCGAGGCCCAGGTGGTACAGGTGCAATTCGGTCGCGCCGGCCTTGGCCAGCTCAAGCACGTACGCCTCGATGTCCGGCACCGCGCTCGCCGCGACCGCGGTGATGTAGCTGCCGATCGCGACCCGTTCCGGCAGTGCCTGCCGAGCAGCGGCAACCGCGTCGACACTCGCCTGACCGGGAGCCCAGTTCTGCAGCACCACCGTCTCGGCGTCGTCGGCGGCCGTCGGGGTCAGGCCGGGCAGCGCGCCGGTGACCCACGGGTCCAGCGCGCCGTGCAGCACGATCCGCGTACCTGGCTCCAGCACGGCCAGCACTGCGGCGCGCAGCGCATCGGTCGATTGCTGCCGTCCAGACAAAAGCATCTTCTTCAACTCAGCCGGAAGTCTATCCTCGGCCACCGACAAATCCGCTGTGGCGATCAGCCGCTGCACCTCGGCGCGCAAGGTTTCCCGGACGTCCGACGGGTCGAGGCCGGTCCAGCCCTCCGCGCAGGCGTCGCAGCAGCAGATCGACAACAGCCGCGCGGTGGCCGGAGCCCATACGCCGTCGGTCTTCTCGTGCTGGTGCTGGTGCACGCCGCCGAGCGGGCCGCACGCTTCCAGCAATACCGACGAAAGCTTCAACCCCGCAACGGATTCAGCGGTCAGCGTCGCCGCGTACTCGCGGACGGCGGGCTGCGCCGGGCACAACGCCCACGGGTACGTCTCGCCGAAGCAGTTGCGCACGGCGTACTGCGGGAACGCGGTGCCCAGCTGAGAGTTATGCGTGAGCACAATCCACGCAGCGGCCGGGATTCCGGCGTCGTTGAGGCGCCGGACCGCATCACCGCCGCTGTCCTCCGAAGAGACCCAGTCCGGCGCGGCGGGTACGAGATCCCGGCCCGCCCACGCTTCCGCGCGCACCGGCCGGTAGAGCGCGGCCGTCCGCGCGACCACCGAGGTCTGGTCCGTCGACCACGGCGTCGCGGCCCGAGCGCTGTGGTAGGCCAAGGCCACCGCGACCTCGTCCACCCCTAGATCCCGCACCCGCTCGGCGAACGCGGTGTCGCCGAGCACGTCCCACGGATACGCGTATCCGGTCGCCTTCACCGGCTCACCACCTCGCCGTGTTCGGCTCGAAGCCGGGAGTGTACTTGCGCATGTACGTCACATCGTCCCGTTTGGTCAGTCCACATCGGACATAGTCCTCGTGCGCCCTGGCGAGGGCGTCCTGGTCCAGCGCGATCCCGAGCCCGGGCCGGTCCGGCACCGCCACCGCTCCGTCGACGAAATCCAGCACGCCCGGTTCGATCACGTCGGCAGTCTTCCACGGCCAGTGGGTGTCGCAGGCATACGTCAGGTGCGGGGTCGCCGCCGCGACGTGCACCATCGCGGCGAGGCTGATGCCGAGGTGGCTGTTGGAGTGCATGGACAGCCCGACGCCGAAGCTCTCGCAGGCCACCGACAGCGCCTGGGTGTCGCGCATTCCGCCCCAGAAGTGGTGGTCGGACAGCAGAACACCGATCGCGCGCGCCCGGAACGCAGGCTCCAGGTCGCCGAAGTTCACCACGCACATGTTGGTGGCCAACGGCATGCTCGCCTCGCGCGCGACCTCAGCCATGCCCTCGATACCCGGCGTCGGGTCTTCGAGGTACTCCAGCACGCCGTCGAGTTCGGCGGCCACGCGGACACTCGTCGAGGGCGTCCACGCCGCGTTCGGATCGATGCGCAACGGGTGCCCGGGGAACGCTTCGGCCAGCGCACGGATCCCCTCGATCTCTTGCTCCGGCGCGAAAACCCCGCCCTTGAGCTTGATCGAGCGGAACCCGTACTCCTCAACCATTCGCCGAGCCGAACCGACCAGCGCCTCGGGGGTGAGGATGTCGCCCCAGCTGTCCTCGTCCGCGCCAATATGTGCGCCGTACTTGTAGAACAGGTACGCGGAGAAGTCGACGGCGTCGCGGGCCTTGCCGCCGAGCAGGTCGACGACGGGACGGCCGAGGAAGTGTCCTTGTGCGTCCAGGCAGGCGACTTCGAACAGCGAGTACACGCTGGCGATCGTCTTGCGGATGGAGAACCCGCCGATCAGGCCGTGCTCGTCGGTCAGCACGGTCCCGGCGAGCGTGCGCGCGATGATCCGCTTCAGGCCCGGCAGGTCGAAAATGTCGTGTCCGGCCAGTTCCGGCAGCACCTTGCGCACCTCGCCGAGGAACGCCGCGTCGCCGTACGACTCGCCGAGGCCGACCACGCCGTCGTCGCACACCACCTGCACCACGCTGCGCAACGCGAACGGCTCGTGCACGCCCATCACGTTGAGCAGGGGTGCGTCCGCGAAGGCGACCGGGGTCAGCGCCACGTCCCGGATTTTCATCAGAGGCCTTTCAGCACGGCGAAACCGTTCTCGACGACCTTGCCCAGCCGGTCGATCTGCTCGGCGGTCGGCTCGATCAACGGCGGCCGGACAGTGCCGACCTTGTCGCCGCGAAGCCGGGCGGCGGCCTTCACCAGCGACACCGCGAAGCCGGGCGTCTCGTCGCGCAACGCCACCAGCGGCAGGTAGAACCCGGCGAGCAGCGCGTCCATCGTCGCGTTGTCGTCCTTCGCCAGCGCGCGGTGGAAGCGGTGCGCGATCTCCGGCGCGAAGCAGTGCACCGCCGAGGAGTAGCGCGCGACGCCAGCCGCCGCGTACGCCTTCGCGGAGACCTCGGCGGTCGGCAAGCCATTGAAGAACAAGAAGTCCGCGGAACGCTGCGTGCCGAGCGCGCGGATCGTGGTGACGATCCGGGTCATCGTTTCGACGTCGCCGTAGCCGTCCTTGATCCCGACCACCGACGGGATGTCCAGCAGCTTCGCGGCGGCAGGCGCGGTGAAGACGCCGGTGCTGCGGTGGTAGACGATCACCGGCACCGAGGTGTCGCCGACCGCGTAGCGCACGTAGTCGACCAGCCCTTCCTGCGGCCCGGTGACCAGGTACGGCGGAAGCAGCAGCACACCGTCGGCATTGCCCGCCTGCGCCGCCGCGACGCCTGCGCGCGCAGTGGCCGCGCCGCCGCCCGCGCCGACCCACACCGGCACTCGCCCACCAGCGACCTCGCGCGCCTTCGCCAGCAGCGTGGCGACCTCGTCGACCGACAGCGAGCTGAACTCCCCGGTGCCGCACGCGACGAACAGCGCGCCCGCACCGGCGGCGATGTGGCTCTCCACGTTCTCCGCGAACCCGTCGAGGTTGAGCTCGAGGTCTTCGGTGAAGGGGGTCAGCGGGAACGCCAGCAAGCCGTCCAGCTCGATTGCGGTCTGTGCCATCAGTTTCTGCTCCAATGTTCACATTCTTGAATGGAGTCTGTTATCGTGACTATGTTCACCCACAAGAACGCTGTTCGGGACGCTAATATGGCCGGACTCACAAGTCAACGGCCCGGTTGGAGGACGCGCATGGCGCAGAAGACAGACCCCGCCACCGCTCCCGCGGAGTCCGCGGGCGTGAAGTCGGCGCGGCGCGCCATCGACCTGATCGAGACGTTCGCCGCGAACGACGTGTGGCTGTCGCTGTCTGATCTCCATGCGCGCACCGGATTCCCTCGCTCCAGTCTGCACGGTTTGCTGCGCACCCTGCTGGACGCGGGCTGGCTGGAGGCCGACGCGAACTCCGCGCGCTACCGGCTCGGCGTGCGCGCGCTGATCTGCGGCACCGCGTACCTCGACCGCGACGCGATCGTCCCCTACGCCACCGAAGCGCTGGAGCGCATCCGCGAGAAGACCGGCTTCACCGCGCATTTCGCGCGCCGCAACCGGACCGAGGTCGTCTACCTGGAGACGCGCGAGTCGCAGCACTCCACGCACCTGATCTCGCGCGTCGGCCGCACCCTGCCCACGCACGCGACCGCGCTGGGCAAGGCCTTGCTCGCCGAGCTGACCCACGAAGAGGTCGAGGCGCTCATGCCCGAGGAGCTGGTCGCGCTCACCCCGAACACCATCACCACGCTCGACGCGCTGCACGCCGACCTCGCGCGCACCCGGGAACGCGGGTACGCCGCCGAGATCGAAGAAGGCACCCTCGGCGTGCGCTGCGTGGCCGCGGTGATCCCGTACCGCATTCCCGGCACCGACGCGATGAGCTGCTCGATGCCGCTGGGCAAGGTCACCGACGCCGACGTCGAGCGCGTCGGCGAACTGCTGGCCGAAACCACCGCCGAGCTCGGCCAGCAGCTGCGCCGCGCCGGAATCCGCTGACCGCCGCCACCCGTGCCCCTCGTGAGCGGCGATCGCGGTTCTCACCGTAATCGCCGCTCACGAGCTTTTATGGAAGGAAATCCATGCCAGACCAGCGTGTGCTGATCACCGGATCGGCCGGCGTCGTCGGCACCCTGATGCGGCCGCGGCTGCGCCGTGACGGCCGGGTGCTGCGGCTGCTCGACCTCGCCGAGCAGCCCGCCGCCGAGGACGGCGAAGCGGTCGAGATCGTGACCGGCTCGGTCACCGACCCCGAAGCGATGGCCGCGGCCTGCGCGGACGCGGACGCGGTGATCCACCTTGGCGGGCTCAGCCGCGAGGCGTCGTGGGACGCCACCCTCGACGTCAACATCAACGGCACGCACACCGTCCTCGAAGCGGCCCGCGAAGCCGGGATCCGCCGGGTCGTGCTCGCGTCGAGCAACCACGCCGTCGGTTTCCGCCGGAACGCCGACGCGGGCGAGAGCGGCCTGCCCGCTGACTCCAGCACCCGACCGGACACCTATTACGGCGTAAGCAAAGCCGCCATCGAAGCGCTGGGCAGCCTGTACGCGTCGCGCTTCGACATGGACGTGATCGTCGTCCGCATCGGCTCGTGCTTCGAGACCCCGCTGCCGCTCGGCATCCGCGGCCTGACCAGCTGGTTGTCGCCGGACGACGGGGCACGGCTGTTCGAGGCCTGCCTGAGCGCGCCGTCGCCGGGCTACCGGATGATCTGGGGCGTCTCGGACAACACCCGCCGCGTCTACTCGCTCGCCGAGGCCGAGGCGCTGGGCTACAAGTCGCACGACAACGCCGAGGTCTACGCCGACCAGCTGGCCGACAAGCCCGCTTCGACCGGAGCGGCCGCCGAATACATCGGCGGGCCGTTCTGCACCGCCCCGCTGGGCGTGTTCAACCCGCTCTGAGAGGTACCCTCGCCCACGGGGACCCTCGAAGAGGAGGACGCCGTGGGCGAGCTGGGGCGTGGCGACACGAACGGCATCCTTTCCCTGCCGTGGATCCGCCCGGAGCGCACCAGCGCGGGTCTCGGCTGGGACCGGATCTACCTGTCCAAACAGCGCGAACGGCCGTATCGCGCGGAGTTCGGGCCCGCTCGCACGCACCAGCTGATCCTGCACCTCGCCGGTCCGGTCACCGTTCGCCGCGGCGTCGGGTCGCCCGGCGAGCGCAGCCGGCGGATCCCTGCGGGCGGGCTTTTTCTCCAGCCGTCGCACCAGGAACTGTCGGTCGAACTCGGCGGCGAGCTGGACACGCTGCATGTGTACCTGCCGGATTCGGCAGTGCAGGAGGCCGCCGGATCGGACGCTCCGGTCCGGCTGGCCGACGAGCTCGGCAGCGTCGATCCGCTGCTGGAGCAGCTGGTCCTCGCGCTCGACAGCGTCGTGCGGGACTGGGAGCCGGGCGCTCGCGCGTACGCGGATCAGCTCGCCGCACTCGTCGCCGCGCAACTCGCGCGGCAGCACCGTTCCGGGCGGAGCACTCCCCCAGCGCCGCGATCGGTCGAGGCACTGACGGACCGGCAATTCGCCCAGGTGCGCGAGCTGATGGACGAACGCCTTGCCGAACCGCTCGGGCTGGCCGAACTGGCCGCGGCGGCCGGGTTGAGCGTCAGCCGGTTCGCCCGCCGCTTCAAGGCGCGCACCGGGCTGCCGCCGCATCGGTACCTGTTGCGGCTGCGCGTGGATCAGGCCGGATTGCTGCTGCGGACCGGCACCGAACCGATCGTCGACATCGCTGTGCGCTGCGGTTTCTCTCACCAGGAGCACCTCACCCGAGTCCTGCGCGCCCACCTGGGCACGACGCCCGCCGCGCTTCGCCGGGACGGCTGACGCGCGCGTTTCGTGCAGCCCGCCCAGCATGTCTGTGCAGGCGCTGGGTCGTCGCCACCCGGATACTCGACGTACCCGCGTGGAAGGACCGTCGATGTTCACCTACACCGCCAACCCGGCCCGGGTCGTGTTCGGCAGCGGCACGCTCGCCGTCGTCCCCGACGAGCTGCAGCGGCTCGGCGCCAGCCGGGTGCTGCTGGTGGCCGGAAAGTCCGCGGCCGAGGCGGCCGACCGGACCGCCGACGCGCTCGGCCCGCTGCTCGCCGCCCGCTTCGGCGAGCCCACCATGCACACCCCGGTCGAGGTCACCGAACGCGCGCTCGCACTGGTCGTCGAGCATTCGGTGGACTGCGTCGTCGCGATCGGCGGCGGCTCCGCGACCGGACTGGCCAAGGCGCTCGCGCTGCGCACCGACATCCCGCAGGTCATCGTGCCGACCACCTACGCCGGGTCCGAGATGACGCCGGTCGTCGGCCAGACCGAGAACGGCCGCAAGACCACCCAGTCATCGCCGAAAGTGTTGCCCGAGGTGGTCGTCTACGACGTCGACCTCACCCTCGGCCTGCCCGTGCCGACCTCGCTGGCCAGCGGCGTCAACGCGATGGCGCACGCGGTCGAGGCGCTCTACTCGGCGGAGGCCAACCCGATCGTCGACCAGCTCGCCCTGGCGGCGATCCGGCTGCTCGCCGCCGCGCTGCCGCGGATCGCCGCCGATCCGTCCGATGCCGACGCTCGGACCGACGCGTTGCGCGCCGCGTGGCTGGCCGGTTCCTGCCTCGGGTCGGTCGGGATGGGCTTGCACCACAAGCTGTGCCACACGCTCGGCGGCAGTTTCGGTTTGCCGCACGCCGAAACGCACACGATCGTCCTTCCGCACGCCATGGCGTACAACGCGCCAAACGCTCGGGAGGCCATGCGGCGGATCGCCGAAGCGCTCGGCGCACCCGATGCCCCGACGGCGGTGTTCGACCTGCTCGCCAGCCTGCCGGTGCCGCGTTCGCTGGCCGAAATCGGCCTGGCCGAAGGCGATCTCGCCAAGGCCGCCGAACTGGCCACCGCCGCGCCGTATCCGAATCCGCGCGAACTCACCCGCGACGGCATCGAGGAGCTGCTGCGACACGCGTGGTCCGGCACCCGCCCCGTCCCCGCAGAGGGAACGCCGCCGGATCTGCGCAGGCTCACCCAGGAGGTCGTGGACAGTTTCGCCGGCACGCCGGACCCTCGGTTGCGCGAACTGCTGTCCGAGCTGGTCCGCACGCTGCATTCCTACGTCGTGCGCACCGACCTCACCCAGGAGGAGTGGGAGTACGCGATCGGATTCCTCACCCGCACCGGGCAGATCAGCTCGGACACGCGGCAGGAGTTCATTCTGCTCTCGGACACCCTTGGCGTTTCGAGCGTGGTCGACGTGCTCACGAACTCGCGCACGCCGGACACCACGCCGTCGGCGGTGCTGGGCCCGTTCTATGTCGAAGGCCCGCCGGAAACCGAGCAGGGCGCGGATCTCGCCGAAGGACTGCCCGGGACTCCATTGTGGACGGATGTCCAGGTGACCGAGCCGGACGGAACCCCGGTGCCGGACGCGGTCGTGGACGTCTGGCAGTCCAATGAGGACGGTTTCTACGACGTCCAGCTGCCCGATCTGGACGGTCCGGTGCTGCGCGCCCGCTTCCGCACCGACGCCGAGGGCAGGCTGCGGTTCTGGACGATCGTGCCGTCGGCGTACCCGATTCCGGACGACGGCCCGGTCGGCCAGATGCTCACCGCCGTCGAGCGGCATCCGTTCCGCGCGCCGCACGTGCACTTCATGATCGCCAAACCCGGCTATCGCACGCTCGTGACCCAGCTGTTCGTCCGCGGCGGCGACTACCTCGATTCGGACACCGTGTTCGGCGTGAAGGACGGCCTGATCGTCGACTTCGCCGAGCGGACCGGCCCCGCGCCGGACGGGCGCGAACCCTGGCGCCGTCTCGAGTTCACCTTCCGCGTCACCCGCGCCTGACTCCCCGGGAATCCCACCATGACCAGTTACGACACCGATGTCCTCGTGGTCGGCAGCGGCCCGGCGGGCGGTTCCGCCGCGCTGCTGCTCGCGACCTGCGGCGTCCGCACCGTGCTCGCGACCAAATACGGCTGGACGGCGCACACGCCCCGCGCGCACATCACCAACCAGCGGACGATGGAGGTCTTGCGCGACCTCGGCCTCGAAGACCAGGCGCTCGCGCAGGGCACTCCCCCGGAGCTGATGGGCGACACCGTGCTGTGCACGTCGCTCGCCGGCGAAGAGATCGGCCGGATCGCCAGCTGGGGCACCGCGGACCGCTCCGCGACCGAGTACGCGTCGGCGAGCCCGTGCCACATGATCGACCTGCCGCAGACCTACCTCGAACCGATCCTGGTCACGAACGCCGCCGCGCGCGGGGCGAAACTGCGCCTGGACACGGAATTCCTCGGCTTCACCCAGGACGCCGACGGCGTGACCGCGCGCTTGCTGGACCGGGTTCGCGGCGACGAGTTCACCCTCCGCGCCCGCTACCTGATCGGCGCGGACGGCGCCCGCAGCCGCGTCGCCGAGCAGGCCCGGCTGCCGATCGACGGCCAGTCCGGCAAGGCCGGCAGCATGAACATCACCTTCACCGCCGACCTTGCCGAGTACGTCGCGCACCGGCCGAGCGTGCTGTACTGGGTGATGCGGCCCGGCGCGCACCTCGGCGGCATCGGGATGGGCCTGGTGCGGATGGTGCGGCCCTGGAACGAATGGCTGCTGACCTGGGGGTACGACATCGCGCAGCCACCGCCCGAAGTGGACGGTGCGGCGGCTGCGCGGATTGTCCGGGACCTTGTCGGCGATCCGGACCTGCCGGTGGAGATCACCTCGACTTCACTGTGGACGGTCAACCACAGCTACGCCACGCAGTACTCGTCCGGCCGCGTTTTCTGCGCGGGCGACGCGGTGCACCGGCATCCGCCGTCCAACGGTCTCGGGTCCAATACGTCGGTGCAGGACGCGTACAACCTGGCGTGGAAGCTCGCGATGGTCGTCCGCGGCGAGGCGGGCGAAGGGCTTCTCGACAGTTACAGCGCCGAGCGAGCGCCGGTCGGCAAGCAGATCGTGGACCGGGCGAACCTCAGCCGGGATCAGTTCGGGCCGATCTTCGCCGCTCTCGGCGTCGACGGGGACACGGATTCGGACGCCATCACGGCTGGTCTCGCTGCCTGCACCGCCGCGACCGAGGACGGAGCGTTGCGGCGGAAGCGGTTGCAGGCAGCCATCGAACTGAAGAACTACGAGTTCAACGCGCACGGCGTGGAGATGGACCAGCGGTACGTCTCTTCGGCAGTCATCCCGGATGGTGCCGAGAGTGAGGCGGTACGGGATCCCGAGCTGTATCACCGGCCCACGACCACGCCGGGTGCGAAACTGCCGCACGTCTGGCTTGTCGGCCCCGACGGTCGCCGAGTGTCCACATTGGATCTCGTCGGCCGCGGCCGGTGGACTGTCCTCACTGGACTCACCGGCGGTGCCTGGCGTGACGCCGCCGCGAAAGCCGGTGCGGACCTCGGGCTGGACCTAAGGGTCGTCACCATCGGTTCGCCCGAGGCCCGCGATTCCTACGGAGACTGGGCGCGCATCAGCGGTATCGAGGAAGACGGCTGCCTCCTGATCCGGCCGGACGGCTACATAGCCTGGCGGCACCCCGCCGCCGGAACCGGACTGATGGAAGCACTCCGCAGCCTCCTCGACCGTTAGCTCACGGCATCCCCCACGGATCGCTCGCCCCGCTCGGTGTAACCGGCCGGACCGCGAAGTCCGGCCGGTCGCCGCGGCGGTACACATAGGCGTCCTGACCCCGTCCGAGGTCAACCCGCACGTCACCGTTCGCCAACCGTCGCCAGCGTCGCGGACGGCCATGAGCGTCTGTCACGGTCAACTCGCCCTCGATCCCTGGCCGCAGGACGCACGGCGCACCGGCCTCGCTGTGCACCTTGAGCCAGCGCGTTTTCCCACCTTCACGCGATGCACTGAGCAGGAACGCGCCTTCGGTACGGAAGTCGCGCAACGCGATGTCGCCCCACGCGTCCGGCACCGCGGGGAACAGCCGGATGACGCCGCCCCAGCTCTGCACCAGCATGTCCTGCATCGATTTCGCCGCTGACAACGGCGTTTCGATCACCGGGCCGGATTCCTTGTACATCGTGTTCGGCTGGATATAACGCTTCTGGAGTTCGCCAAGGTAGTACGCGGCCTTCTCGCCACGAAGCATCTGCGCGGAGATCGACGCGGCACCGGTGAACGTGTAGCCCTGCAACGCTCCCTCGAAGCCGACCCAATGGTTCAGCGAGGTTTCGATGATCTTGCGGTGTTCCGGTTGTTCCCAGGTGATCTCGTACAGCGGGTAGATCTGCAGCAGGTGCGAGTAATGCCGGTGCGATTTCGCGAACGGGACGCCCGCGCCGATCATGTAGCCGTTCTCGTCCGCCGGGTAGTCGGTAAGCGTGGCGAGCACCTGCTGCCACTTCCCCGCCAGCGGATCGGCGATGCGCAACTCGCGCGCTGTCTCCAGCAATGTCTTGCAGCCCCAGCGGATCAGGGCGAGGTCGTAGTTGGTGTCCGGCGCGTTTACGCCGTACTCGGGCGAGAAGGTCGCCGGGAGGTGCAGCCGTCCGTCCGCGCCCGGGGCGAGGAAATGCAGGTAATAGTTGATCGCCTTGCGCAGCAGCGGGAACAGCGTGTCGCGCAGCAGCTGACGGTCCATGGTGTGCCGGTAGGTCAGCCAGACGTTGTGCAGTGCCCAGGTGAGGTTGCCGACCTCGGGCGTCGGGGTGTCCTGGCCGGGAATGCCGACCGGGTAGCCGCTGGTGGAGTCGGCAAGGCCGTTGAGCAGCGTCATGTCGGTGGTGCGCGGGATGCCCGCGGAATCGGACTGGTACGGCTTGGCGACCTGGCTGGTGAGCCGATCCCGGTACGTGCCGAGCGCGTAGCTGACCGCGTCGAGTTCGAGGTGGTTGGAGCCCTGGATGAGCCAGTACTCCAGCTGCACGTTGAGGTTCCACCACGTCGCGGGCCACGGCGTGTTTTCCAGCCACGGGCCGGAAGTCGCCATCACCGGCGCTTCCCTCCGCGCGGCTGACGCGACTTTGTACAGCTGGATCCAGTAGAAACTCTGCAGCCGGGTGTCCGGAATGGACAGGAAGCTGCGCCGGTAGTAATCGTGCCACCAGCGGCGGTGGTCCCAGGTCAGCACATCCAGCGCGGGCGCCCGCCGCACCGTGTGCAGCGCCCGGCTCACCGAGGTCTTCTCCGGATGCGACCACGCGACCGACGTGTACAACGTCCGCGTGCTGCCCCGCGTGACTTCGCGCCAGGCCGTCACATGCTCGCCGCCCGCCAGCAGGGGCTGTACCGCGAGGTGCGCGTCGCCTGTCTGCCGCAACTGGACCGGCGGATTCTCCAGATATCCGTCCGGCGGCGGCTTTTTCCACACCGGGTCAGCTCGCGGGCTGATCGCCTTCGCCGGATGGAACACCCACTGGAACCCGCGCTCGCCCTCGGACGGCCGCACCTCCACCGCGAGCAGCGACTGTCCGGTGTGGACGATCGCCCGCAGTTCCAGACTGCCCGCCGCGGTGGTGATGGTGCCGGTCAGCTCGGCGTTCCAGACGTCGAGCCGCCAGTCGAGGCCGGTGATCGCGCCGACCGGTTCGAGCGTGAAGTACCCGATCGGCAGCCGCGCCAGGCCGAACAGCGACCCGAATTGCGGCCGGTGGTCCTGCACCTGGCTGTGCTGGACGTTGAAGCGGACCGCGTTGCGCCCGGGTTCGGCGTAGATGCCGGAGCCGAGGAAACCGTTGCCCAGGAACGGTCCCTCGTACCAGGTCTTCGGCATCCGCCGCCAGCGCAGGTCCGCTGTCGCCAGGAAACCCGCCCAGTCGAGGCTGTCGCCGCTCATCTCCGCCGCGCCGGCCGGGGACAGCCCGACCGCTCCGGCGGCGATTCCGGCGAGGGCTCCGCCGAGCACTGTCCGGCGCGAGATGTCCATGTCCGCCAACCTCCTGGTTTCTAGTCAGGCAAACCCCACGCCGGAACGGTGCCGAGCGAAGGAACGTCACGCGGCCCGAAGTCCGGCCGGGCACCGCGCGGGGTGACAGTGACCGTGCCGCCCCGCCGCACCTCCAGCGCGATCCGCCGCGGACCGGCCGGCCGCCATGGCAGCCGCCGCCCCCACTGATCACGCACGTCGACCTCACCGTCGATGCCGTGGTCCAGCACCAGCGGCGCACCGGCTTCGCTGCGCACCCGCACGAACTCCGTCGCGCCCCGCCGCCGCGACGCGTCCACCAGGAACGCACCCTCGGTGCGCAGCCCGGCGATCGACGCGTCCGGCCACTTCGCCGACACCGACGGGAACGCCTTCACCACTCCCCCGGAACCCTGCAGCACCATGTCCACAACGGACTGTGCGGCGGTGATCGGGCTTTCGACGGCGAAGTTCGAACCCTCGCGGTACATCGTGTTCGCGGTCAGCTCAGTGTCCGCGACGATGTTCCGGTCGAGGAAGAACTTCAGGTACCGCAAGGCTTCCTCGGGCTGGTCCATCACCGAGTTCATCGACGACGCGGCCGCGTAGCTGTAGCCGTGCCAGGCCGATTGGTCCGCCGACCAATGCCGGAAGGTGCGGGTCATGACGTCCCGGTCGGCGGGCCGCTCCCAGTTGCGCTCGCGCAGCGGGTACAGCCAGAGCAGATGCGAGAAGTGCCGGTGCGAATCGGCGAGCCGGACGCCGTCGCCGATCAGCACGCCGTCGGCCGGATCCTCGTGGTACGGAACGAGTTTCGCCGCGATCTCCCGCCACATCGGCACCCGCGGCTCGTTCAGCCGCAGGATCCGCGCGGAGTCGACCAACGTCGTCGCGGCCCAGCGGATCAACGACAAGTCATACGTGCAGTCAGTCGCGTCGGCGTACTCCGGCGAGCGCGTGAGCGGCAGGTGCAGCAGGCCGTCGGGTCCGGTGAAGAGGAAGTGCCGGTAGAAGTTGAGCGCCTTCGCGAGCGTCGGGTACAGCACGTCGCGCAGCACCGACTGGTCGAGGTGATGCCGGTACGCGAGCCAGACGTTGTGCAAGCCCCACAACAAGTTCCCGGTCTGGTCCGTTTTGGACGTCGTCCCCGGAACGCCGACCGTCCGGACGCCGCCGGGCCGCAGCCGCCAGTCCCCCGGATGCGAAAGCGCGTACGTGTCGCCGTCCCGATAGGCAGGCGGAACGGACACCTCCAGATTGGCATGGTCGCGACGGAATGTCTCGGTGACCGCGTCCAGCTCGGGATGGTTGGTGCTGTTGACGATCGGATAGGTGACCTGCACGTTCAGGTTCCACCACACCGCCGTCCAGCTGTTGCCGACCTCCGGGAACCACGGCCCCCATTCGGCGGTCACCGGGCCGTCCTTGCGGGTCGCCGAGGCGATCTTGTACAGCTGGATCCAGTAGAACCGCTGGACCTGCTTGTCCGGCACGGACACGAAACTGCACTGGTGGAAGCTGTTCCACCAGCGGCGATGCCAGGTGAGCAGCAGATCCGGGTTCATCGCGAGCGTGCGATCGACCAGCGATACGGCGTCGCGGGTGTGGGTGGAACGCGGGAACGAATAGGCGACCGTCGCGGCGAACAACCGCTTCGTGCCGACTCGCTTCTCCCGCCACGCCGTCGTATACCCGCCCCCAGCGGTCAACGGCTGCGCACAGTACCCGTTGGCCTGCTCAGGTTCCGGATTCGCGGTGTACTCCGGCGGCTTGCGCACCGTACGGGTAGTCGCCGACACGAGCGGCGCGAAGCCCCACGTCGCCCCGGATTCGCCCGCGCTCGGGTCGAGCGAGACGAGCAGGACGCCGAGATCGTTGTGCACCACCGCGGAAAACGCGACCTGACCGCGCGTGGTGGTGATGGTGCCGCCGAGTTCGGCGTTATACAGATCGAGGGTCCAGTCGACGCCGGTGACCGCTCCCGCGAAGGTGAGCGTGATCGCGCCGATCGGCAGCCGCGACAGCCCGATTCCCGCTTCCCACTGGTTGCGCTGGTCCTGGACCTGGGTGTGGCTGAGCATGAACTTCAGCACCTGCGGCGTTGGCCCGGCGTAGACCTGCACGCCGAGATAGCCGTTGGCGAGGAACGGCGCTTCCTGCCAGTTCTTCGGCAACCGCTGCCAGCGCATCCGCGCGTCCATCGCGACGTCCTGGTGCGGGCTGCTGCGCTGCGCGGCCAACCCGGGTGGCGCACCCTCCGCCCAAAGACCGCCGAACGCCGCCGCTCCGGCTGCGATGGACACGGATCGAAGCACCGTCCGCCGCGACACCCCGACCATGAAGCCCTCCGGATTCATATTACGTTTCGCCCCCACTGGCGCGAGGTGAGCGGAATATATCCAGACAGAGCAGGCGAAAGCCAGAGTTGTTCACCCGGAAAGCCGCACAGACATCCGATGACTGGGATCGGCCGGGCGCGCGTTCACGTATGTGACATCACGGAAGCCTCGGCCGGGCGGGCAGCCTCCCGGTCGCGCGGATGCAGTCTTCAGCCATCAATTGACGGATGGCATCCCGATGCCACGCAAGGAAAATATTGTCATGAGCAGCAGCGAGAGCGGGAGCCGGGAGGCAGCGCCAGAGACCGGGCAACACTCGAAATCCGAACCGAAAAGGGGCGCGGATTCGGCTGACTTGCGCCCCCGTGAACGCTCGACCGGGCCCAAGCATCACCACAGCGACGAAGCGGCCCGGGACCCTTCCGCGAGCACCTGGGCCAAAGTTGTCCAAGAAACAGAAGGCCAGCGCGGAAAACTGGAAATACAGGCGATCCGCGTTTCCCTCTACCTTGACAAAAAGCAGGGCGCCGCGCGCGTCGAGAAGTCGGTCGAAGACTTCGTCAATCGCCTGGGCGGCCAGATCTTCGACCGAGGCGACCCGGTCATCAAGTCCTGGTTCCGGCAAATGCGCGCGAAACTCGTCTACTTCTCCAAGTCTCCTGCAGGCCAGGACATCCAGGAAGTCGCGACGCACGCGGCAGCGGCCAGGCTGGTTCACGCCGCAGACGCCAACGTCACCTCGACCATGATGTCGAATCTGGCACCTGTATTGAACTCGCTGGCGCCTTATTCCAACGCCGTGCTCAGAATTGGCGCGCTGCTCATCGTGAAGACGGACGGAGTGCTGGTAGTCCAGCAACTGAGCCCGGGTCAACAGCTTGTCCTTCTCCGCCGTCCGGACTTGCTGACCAGCCCGGCGACTGTCCTCGACGAGATTCGCGCCAAGAGCGAGATCGAGGAAACGGATTCCACGATTCCCGCGCGACGTCAACCGCGAGAAACGAAATCCGCCAGGTCGAGCCTTGAAGATCAACGCCCGCGATACGCTGGAGGCACCGCCGATCGGAGGGGCTCGATGCGCGTTCTTCTCACGACCCAGCCCGGGCACGGGCATTTCGATCCGATGGTCCCCTACGCCGCGGCGTTCCGGCGGGCCGGGCACGAGGTGCGGGTCGCGAGCAGCGCCGCGTTTGCCGGGGCGGTCGAGGCCGCCGGGTTCGGCTTCACCGCGGTCGGCGAGAACTTCACCTGGGAGAAGGTGGACGCGACCTTCCCCGAATTCGTCGAGTTCGCGCGCCGGGGCCAGGGCCTGGAGTACGCGAACGAAGTCAGCTGGACGCGCTGGAATCCGGCCGCGACCCGCGATCTGCTGGCGTCGTTCGAGACGTGGCGGCCGGACGTGCTGATCCGCGAGTTCGCGGAGAACGGGGCCACGCTCGCCGGCCAGGTCGCGGGCATTCCGGTGATCTGCGCGTCGTGGTCGGCCCTTCCCGCCGACGCGCGAAGCTGGGGAACGGTGATCGACTGGCCGCGGACGCTCGACCGCTACCGGACGGCGGCGAAGACCTTCGGCCTCGAACTCGACGACGCCGAGACAGTGTGGAAGCAGCAGCTGACGCTCACCGGCCTGCCGCCGTCGTGGTTCGCCGGGGCTGAGAAGGACACGAATCTGCGGCGCTTCCGGCTTCCGCTGGCCGAGCGGCCGGACGAGCCGGGTCCGGTGTGGCTCGAGGCGCTGGGTCGCGATCGTCCGCTCGTCTACGCGACGCTCGGCACCGTCTTCAACCGCAGCCGAAAACCGCGTCAGGCGGTGATCGACGGGCTCGCCGGGCTCGACGCGGATGTCCTGCTGACGGTCGGTAACACCGTCGACCCGGACGCGATCGGCCCGGTCCCGCCGACGATGCGCGTCGAACGTTTCGTGCCCCAGGCCTACGCCTTGGCCAAAGCGTCGCTGGTGGTGAGCCATGCCGGTCTGGGCACGATGCTCGGCGCGATCTACGGAGGCGTGCCGATGGTGTCCCTCGTCCTCGGCGCGGAGCATCCCCTCAACGCCGCGAGCGCGGCAGCAGCGGGACTGACGATCCCGCTCAGCGGCGACGAAATCACCGCCGATCAGATCGCCGCCGCCGCGCTGCAGGCCCTGTACGATCCCGCGCACCGGGCCGCGTCCGCAGCGGTCCGTCAGGAGTGCGAGCGCATGGAAGCCGTCGACGGAGTGGTTCCGCTCGCCGAAAGCTACGCGCGGTCTCAGAGCGGCGGCAACGCCACCCGCTCCAGCCAAGCCGCGAAAAACTCCCGCAGCGAACGCCCGGCATAAGACTCCGCCAGCGAGACGAACTCCTCCGTCGTCACCGCGGCATGCCGGTTCTCCACCGCCCACGCCTTCACCAGTGCGAAAAACGCCGGGTCACCGATCTCCTTGCGCAGCGCGTGCAGCGTCAACCCGCCACGCTTGTACACCCGCTCATCGAACATCCGCGCCACACCGGGATCACCGATCGTCACGTCGGCCGGCTTCGCCCGCACCCGCGCGTACCACGCCCGGGCCAACGCGTCGGTCGACTCGCCGCCGGACCGTTCCGACCACAGCCACTCGGTGTAGGTGGCGAAGCCCTCGTTGAGCCAGATGTGTTGCCAGTCCGCGACAGTCAGGCTGTTGCCGAACCACTGGTGCGCCAGTTCGTGCACCACGAGCCGCTCGTGGGTGCGCTTGCCGTCCACGTGGTTGGCACCGAAGATCGCCATTCCCTGCGCCTCGATCGGGTCGTCGAGGTCGTCGTCGGTCACGACCACCACGTACTCGCCGAACGGGTACGGCCCGAACCAGTCCTCCAGCGCGTCCATCATCCGGCCTTGGCGGCCGAAGTCCCGCGCGAACGACCGCCGCAGCCGAGGCGGCACCGCTGCCCGCTGCACGACGCCGACCGGGCGGTCCGCGGTGAGCTCCGGAATCCAGGCGCCGTCGGACAATTCGAGGTCTTCGTACCGGCCGATCTGGACGCTCATCAGGTACGTCGAGGTCGGCTCCGGCCGCTCGAACACCCACTTCGTGGTGCTCGCCGACTGGTAGCGCGACACGAGATTCCCGGTCGCCGCAACAAGATACGGCGACGACGTCGCGACCGCGATCCGGTAGCTCGCCTTGTCCGCCGGATGGTCGTTGCACGGGAACCACGACGGCGCGCCCACCGGCTGGCTCGCCACCAGCGCGCCGTCGGTCAGCTCGTCCCAGCCGATGTCGCCCCACCGGCTGCCGACCGGCTTCGGGTTGCCCGCGTAGCGGACCTCCACCTCGAACTCGGTCCCGGCCGGGATCGACCGCGCCGGCTTGACCTGCAGCTTCAGGCCGCGCCGCACGTACTTCGCCGGTTTGCCCTCGACCAGCACGCGCGACACCCGGAACTCGCCGAAGTCGAGCGTCAGCCGCGAAAGGGCCTGGGTGGCCTCGCAGGTGAGCACCGCGGTCGCGGACAACCTGTTCGGACCAATGCGGTAGTCGAGATCGAGGTCGTAGTGCCGGACCCGGTAGCCGCCGTTCCCGTGCGCGGGAAGGTACCCGTCGCCCGAGGTCTCCGCTCCGGGCGCGGCCGTTTTCCCGTTCACCCGCACCGAAACCCGCTTTCGCCCGTCACCGTGATCTTTTCCAGGATGAGGCGCCGGGACGGGGTCCGCAACGGTCGTGCCCTCACCGCCGCCAGGCCGAGATCGGATTGCCGAGCCAGCGGCTGTCGGCGGGCACCGCGTCGCCGCGCGTCACGAGCGAGCCGGGGCCCACCGTGGTGCGCGCGCCGATGCTCGCGCCCGGCAGCACGATCCCGTGCGGGCCTAGCGTCGCGCCCTCTTCGAGCGTCACCCGCGACATGGTCATGATCCGGTCGTGGAACAGGTGCGTCTGGACCACGCAGCCGCGGTTGATCGTCGCGCCGTCGCCGAGAGCGACCAGGTCGGACTCGGGCAGCCAGTAGGTGTCGAGCCACACGCCGCGGCCGATCTTGACGCCCATCGTGCGCAGCCACGCGGGCAGCAGCGGCGTGCCGCCGAGCGACCCGATCAGCCACGGCACCGCGAGCGCCTCGACGAACGTGTCGGCCAGCTCGTTGCGCCACACGAACGAACTCCACAGCGGGTGGTCGATCTCGCGGAACTTGCCGACCAGCAGCCACTTCGCCGCGGTCGCGGTGAGCGCCGCGACGATCCCGGCGGCCAGCAGCACCGGCCCGGCCAGCAGCGCGGCCGCCCAGAAACCGCCCCACGCCGCCAGCGCGAGCAGCGCGAACGCGACGCCGACGGTCAGCGCGACCGCGCACATCACCGGCAGGATCCGGCACAGCTCGACCAGCGCCCGCGCCGCCTTGAGGTGCAGCGGCGGCGTGTACGTGCGGCTGGTGTCGCTCTCCTCCACCGCGCGGCGCACCGGCAGCGGCGGCATGCCCAGGTACGACGAGCCCTTCTTCGCCTTCGCCGGCGTCGAGGACAGCACCCCGACCAGCCCGCGCTTCGGCACCGAACGGCCCGGCGCGGTCATCCCCGAGTTGCCGAGGAACGCCTGCTTGCCGATCCGCGCCGGGGCGGCGTGCAGCCAGCCGTGGCCCAGTTCGTAAGTGGCGACCATGGTGTCGTCGGCCAGGAACGCGCCACTGTCCACTTTGGTCATCTTCGGCAGCGCGAGGACGGTGGACGCCTCGACGTTGCGGCCGACCTTCGCACCGAGCAGCCGCAGCCACACCGGCGTGAACAGGCTGGCGTACAACGGGAACAGGCCTTCGCGGGCCATCCCCATCAGCCGCTCGGTGGCCCAGACCTGCCACGCCACGCGGCCGTGCACCGGGTGGTAGCCCTCGACCATGCCGACGCCCAGCGCGCGGACACCGGCCAGCACGAGCAGCGCGTACGTCAGGAAGTAGGCGACGGTCGCGACCGGCACGAACAGCAGCGCCTGGCCCAGCGCGGCGCTCAAGCTCGAGGCGCCGTCGACCGCGTACCCGATCACCGCGACGCCGGGCAGCGCGGCGATCCCGGGCAGCAGCCCGAGCAGCACCGAGGTCGCGCCGTACACCGAAGCCCAGAACCGCGAGCGCGGCGGACGGCTCGACGGCCACTTCAGCGCGTCCTTGACGTCCGAGCGCACCGCGGGCGAACCGGCCCAGCGCTGGCCCGCCGGGACCGCGCCGCGCACGGTCGAACCGGCGGCGATCTCCGCGCCCTTGCCGATCCGGGCGCCGGGGAACAGCGTGCTGCGCGCGCCGACCCGGGCCTCGGCCCCGATCCGCGTCTTGCCGATGTGCACGACGTCGCCGTCGACCCAGTGGCCGGACAGATCGACCTCGGGCTCCACCGCCGCGCCGCGGCCCAGCTTGAGGAAACCGGTGACCGGCGGCGGCGAGTGCAGGTCGACGTCCTTGCCGATGCGCGCGCCGAGCGCCTTCGCGTAGGTCGTCATCCACGACGCGCCCGCGACGCTGTCCGCACCGCTGAACTCAGCCAGCTTCTCGGCGGTCCACAGTCGCAAGTGGACACTCCCGCCGCGCGGGTACGTGCCGGGGCGCACCCCGGACAGCAGCACGCGCGCGCCGCCCGCGGCGATGGCGATCCGCCCCGCCGGGGTGAACAGCACGAGCCACGCGAGCGCCAGCCACGCCCAGTTCAGCGTCGGCGCCCAGGAAACGCCCAGCAGCGCCAGCACGTTCGAGCAGACGGCGGCGAGTGTGGTCCAGCGCAGCCCGACGAGGCCCATCAGCGGAATCATCAGCAGGGACTGCACGAGCCCGGCGCGGCGCGGCGTCGGCGCGATCTCGCGGCGCTCGGTCTCCTCGCCGCTCAGCGCGTCCAGCTTCGCGGCCAGCGCGCCGAGCTTCGGGTTCTGGTAGATGTCGCTGACCGACACCTCGGGGTGGCGGGTGCGGATGCGCGCGATGAGCTGCGCAGCGGTGAGGCTGCCGCCGCCGTTGGTGAAGAAGTCGGCGCTGGCGTTGCTCACCGACACGCCGAGGATTTCGCTCCAGCCTTCGGCGAGCCACGCCTCGGTCGGCGAAAGCCCGGCCGCGCTCGCGTCCACAGTGGACAGCGGCCACGGCAGCGCGTTGCGGTCGACCTTGCCGGACGTGCGGGTCGGCAGGTCCTCGATCGTCGCGAGCAGCGGCACCAGCGCGGCGGGCAGTTGCGCCCGCAGCCGGGTCGCGGCGTCGTCGGTGTCGAGGGTTCCGCCGTCCTCGGGGACGATGTAGCCGACCAGGACCTGGTTGCCCGCCTTGGTGCGGCGGACCGCGGCGGCGGCGCCGCGCACGCCGGGCAGCGCCTGCAGGGCCGCGTCGACCTCGCCCAGCTCGATCCGGCGGCCGCCGAGCTTGATCTGCTCGTCGAGCCTGCCGAGGAACAGCAGTCCTTCCGGCTCCGCGCGGACCATGTCGCCGCTGCGGTAGGCGCGCTCCCAGCCCATCGACGGCAGCGGCGCGAACTTCTGCGCGTCCTTCTCCGCGTCGAGGTAGCGGGCCAGCCCGGCCCCGCCGATGACCAGTTCGCCGGTCTCGCCCATGGCGACCGGCTCGCCCTCTTCGTTCACCACGACGAGCTGCCAGCCGACCAGCGGCAGGCCGATCCGCACCGGACCCTCGCCGGTCATCTGCGCGGCGCAGGCGACGACGGTCGCCTCAGTGGGGCCGTAGGTGTTCCACACTTCGCGGCCTTCGACGGCCACGCGCTCGGCCAGCTCCGGCGGGCAGGCTTCGCCGCCGAAGATGAGCAGACGGACGTCTTCCAGCGCGTCCGCCGGCCACAGCGCGGCCAGCGTCGGCACCGTCGACACGACAGTGATGCCCTGCGCGACGAGCCACGGGCCCAGGTCGACGCCGGTGCGCACCAGCGCGCGCGGCGCGGGCACCAGGCAGGCGCCGTGCCGCCAGGCCAGCCACATCTCTTCGCAGGAGGCGTCGAACGCGACGCTCAGCCCGGCCAGCACCCGATCTCCGGGGCCGATCGGCTCGTCGGTCAGGAAAAGCTGTGCTTCGGCGTCCACGAAGGCCGCCGCCGAGGCGTGCGTGACCGCGACGCCCTTCGGCTTGCCGGTGGAACCGGAGGTGAAGATGATCCACGCGTCGTCGGCCGGACCGGGCTCGCCGGTGGCACCGCTCGGGGTCCCGGCGGCGGTGATCTCGCCGTCGGTGGCGATCGCGGCGACGCCGGCCTCGCCGAACACCAGCTCAGCGCGCTCGTCGGGGTCGTCCGCGTCGACCGGCACGTACGCCGCGCCGACCGACAGCGTCGCCAGGATCGCGACGTACAGCTCGGCGGAGCCGGAGGAGATCCGGATGCCGACCCGGTCGCCGCGGCCGACGCCGTGTTCGCGCAGCTTGCGGGCGTACGCGTCGATCTCTTCCGTCAGCCGGCGGTAGCTCAGCGGACCGGTGCCGTCGTCGAGCGCGGCGGCGTTCGGGTGCTTCTCCGCGGTAGCGGTGAGGATGTCCAGGAGGGTGCGCTCGGCGGCCGGGGCGGCGGTCTCGAACAGAGCGGGCGAGAGCGCGGCCTCGACGGCGAGAGTCAGGGCTTCGGTGCTGCCGGAATCGGCGGTCAGCGTCACCGGGCCACCTCGGCGGCCGGGCGCGCTCCGGTATTCCGGAACGAACGGGACAGGGACGAACTCTGGGCGCGCAAGCCCATCACTCACCTTTCGCGAGCGTCATTCGGGCTTGCCGTCCGAATGAGGCGCCCGTAGCGACCGTCCACCTTACGCGGCAATCAAGCCCAGGTCGCGTCCGGGTAACGGCCGCGTGTCGGACGTCACCACATGCAGGTCCGGCAAGGGATAACCCCAATGTGGCATTGGGTGCATTGGACGAACCAGTGGCGCGCAGCGCCTCCGTTGAGGGTGGCGGCGGGGGCATGGATGGAGCACCCAATGTGGCATTCGGTGCGTCAGATGCACCCAATGCCACATTGGGGCGTTTGCCGGTCAGCGGTTGCGGGCCGCTTTTCCGCCCGCCTTCGGCTTCTGCTTCTTTTCGCGGACGCGCACATTCACCCGGACGGGACTTCCCGCGAAGCCGAACTGCTCGCGGAATTTCCGCTCGATGAACCGGCGGTAGCCGGCCTCGAGGAACCCGGTGGTGAACAGCACCAGCGTCGGCGGACGGATGCCCGCCTGCGTCGCGAACAGCACCTTCGGCTGCTTGCCGCCGCGCACCGGCGGCGGCGTGGCCGCGACGAGGTCGGACAGCCAGCCGTTGAGCTGGCCGGTCGAGACGCGCTGGTCCCACGACGACAGCGCCGTGCGCAGGGCGGGCGCGAGCTTGCGCACCGCGCGCCCGGTGAGCGCGGAGACGTTGACCTTCTCGGCCCACGGCACCCGCACGAGGCCGCGGTCCAGCTCGCGCACCATGGCGTACCGGCGGTCCTCGTCGACCAGGTCCCACTTGTTGAACACGAGCACGCACGCGCGGCCCGCCTCGACCACCATCGTCAGCACCCGCAGGTCCTGTTCGGTCAGCGGTTCCGAGGCGTCCAGCAGCACGAGCGCGACCTCGGCCGCGTCGATCGCGGTCTTGGTGCGCAGCGACGCGTAGTACTCCGCTCCGTCGGCGAAGTTGACGCGCTTGCGCAGGCCCGCGGTGTCCACGAACCGCCAGACCTCGCCGTCCAGCTCGACCAGCGAGTCGACCGGGTCGACCGTGGTGCCCGCGACCGAGTCGACCACCGAGCGCTGCTCGCCGGAAATCCGGTTGAGCAGGCTGGACTTGCCGACGTTCGGCTTGCCGACCAGCGCGACGCGGCGCGGCCCGGCGGTCACCGTGCCGGCTTCGCGCGGCGCTTCGGGCAGCGCGGCCATGATGGCGTCGAGCAGGTCGCCGGAGCTGCGCCCGTGCAGCGCGCTGACCGGGTACGGCTCGCCGAGGCCCAGCGACCACAGCGACGCGGTGTCGGCCAGCAACCGGTCGTCGTCCACCTTGTTCGCGGCCAGCAGCACCGGCTTCTTGGAGCGGCGCAGCACGCGCGCGACGGCCTCGTCGGTGGCGGTGGCCCCGACCGTCGCGTCGACGACCAGCAGCACCGCGTCCGCGGTCTGCATGGCCATCTCGGCCTGCACCGCGACCGAGGCCTGCAGGCCGGTGGCGTCGGGCTCCCAGCCGCCGGTGTCGACGAGCGTGAACCGGCGACCGGCCCAGAACGCGTCGTAGGCGACGCGGTCGCGCGTCACGCCCGGCACGTCCTGCACGACCGCTTCCCGGCGGCCGAGGATGCGGTTGACCAGCGTGGACTTGCCCACGTTCGGCCTGCCGACCACGGCGAGCACCGGCTGCGCGGCGGCCGCCCGGCCGTCGGCTTCCTCGGCCTCGATCTGCGCGTCGAGCGCGGCGAACTCGGACTCGTCCGACCAGCTTCCGTCGACCTCGCCGAGACCGTCCACCGCGCTGTCGGCGGCGTCAAACCCTGTCATCGTTTCCCACTTCACCTACGGCGTGGCGAACCCGTGTTCGCCGCGCCAGTCGTCCAAAGCCTGTACGAGCGCCGCGAGCTGCGCGCGGAGCTCTTCGGTGCCCTGGTCCAGGCCTTTGCGGCCCGGACCGACCTTCATCGCGAACGGCTCCCCGAAGAGGAGGTCCACGCGCGGGCGCCAGCGGCGCTTGCCGTCGGCGGGCTTGCGCGTCCCGCGGATCGCGATCGGCAGCACGGTGGCTCCCGAAGCGCGCACCAGCCACGCCGCGCCGCGTTCAGCGGCCCCGACGTCGCCCTCGCCGCGCGTGCCCTCCGGGAAGATCCCGATCGCCCCGCCCGCCTTGAGCACCCCGACCGCCGTGGTCAGCGGCGTCCGGTCGATCTCGCCCCGGCGGACCGGGATCTGGCCGATCGCCCGCAGGAACCGGCCTCCGATCCCCGTGAACAGCTCGGCCTTGGCCAAGAACGCGCTGCGCCGCGGAAGCATTCCGATCACCAGCTGCGGATCGGCGTTCGAGCTGTGGTTCGCGATCACCACGAGCGGCCCGTCGGCGGGCACCCGGTCGCGGCCGTGCACCCGGATCCGGAACGCCGGACGCAGATAATACCGGCCGGAGATCCGGCCGATGTCGTGCAGGAGGCCGTTCGCCCCCTCGGGGAGGGCGCCGCTCACCGGCTGACCCCGGCTTCGGCGGCGGCCGGTTCGGCCGGGCAGTCGCCGAGCAGGCCCCGGCCGCGGGCGAGTTCGGCCAGCGCGACGATCACCTGGTCGATCGTCAGCTCCGAGGTGTCCACCTGGACCGCGTCCCCGGCCGCGCGCAGCGGCGAGGCGGCGCGGGTGGAGTCGATCCGGTCGCGGCGCTCCACCGATTCGCGGGCGGATTCGACGCTCGAGGCGCGGCCCGCCGCGGAGTCCTGGGTGTTCCGCCGCGCGGCGCGGACCTCGGCCGAGGCGGTCAGGTAGATCTTGAGCGGCGAGTCGGGCGCGACGGTGGTGCCGATGTCGCGGCCCTCCACGACGATGCCGCCCTCGTCCTCGATCGCGTCGGCGATGATCCGGCGCTGGCGGGCGACGAGCACCTCGCGCACCTGCGGCACGGCCGACACCGGCGACACCGCGCCAGTCACCTCGGGGCCGCGGATCTCGGCGGCCACGTCCTCGCCGTGCAGCCGCACGTCCGGCCGCTCCGGGTCGGTGCCGAGCGCGAAGTCGACGTCGTGCGCGAGCGCGCCGATCGCGTGTTCGTCGGCGAGGTCGATCCCGGCCCGCAGCACGGCCAGCGTGACGACGCGGTACATCGCTCCGGTGTCGAGGTAGCGGGCGCTCAGCCGGCGGGCGAGCTTGCGCGCCACCGTGGTCTTGCCGGTTCCCGACGGGCCGTCCAGCGCGACCACCCCACGTAGGGCTCCCGTCACCGATGTTCTCCTCACGTTCGTCCCGCACTCCCGGTCCGGTTCATTCTGCCCGTAGCCGATCCCGGCACCTCAGGCGGTGTCCGCGGCGCAAGTTCGGGCAGCGCTAGACAAGCTAGCGTCGCTAAGTTAGCGTTGCACTAGTTCCTAGCAACGCTAACTCCCCGGAGGGTCCCCATGCTGATCGCCGCCTACGTCCTCGCCGCCATCCCCGTCCTCGGGATCATCTACGTCGGCTTCACCTACCTGTTCGCACCGGCGAAGACCGCCGCGACGTTCGGCCTGCGGGAGATCCCGACCGGCTCGACGGCGTTCTTCGAGATCAAAGGCGACCGCGACCTCGGCACCGGGCTGATCCTCGGCGTCGCGATGCTGGCGGGCAGCCCGCAGCTGGTCGGCTGGCTGCTGCTGGCCGCGACCGTCATGCCGGTCTGCGACATGCTGATCATCCTGCGACACAAGGGCAAGAAGGGAATGGCCTACGGCGTGCACGGCGCGACCGCCGCGCTCATGGCCGTGACGGCGGCGCTGTTCCTGCTGGGCTGAACGCCGCGAATCGGACAATGAGTTACCGTGGCTGACGTGAACGTCGAAGTCACCCCCCTTCCCGGAATCGGTGTCCGCAAGGACTTCGCCACCCGCGCGGGACGCCGCATCGGCGTCGTCACCCAGCGGGACGGCAAGATCGAGCTGATCGTCTCCAAATCGGACGATCCGGACGCCTGCCTCGCGTCGCTGCCGCTGACCGCGGACGAGGCGGGCGCGCTCTCGAACCTGCTGGGCGCGCCGCAGCTGGTCGCGCAGCTGAACGAGGAGCACCGCGAGCTGCCGGGCATCAACACGAAGCAACTGCCGATCACGTCGGACAGCCCGTTCGACGGCCGTTCGCTCGGCGACACCGCGATGCGCACGCGCACCAGCGTCTCGATCGTGGCGGTGATGCGGGCGGGCCAGGTGCACCCGTCGCCGACGCCGGACTTCCTCTTCACCGCCGGCGACCTGCTCGTCGTGGTCGGCACGTCCGAGGGCCTGGAAGCCGCCGCCAAGATCCTCAAGCACGGCTGATGGATCACACCGCACTCTCCCTGGTCGAACTCGGCGCGGTCTTCTTCGTGCTCGGCGCGCTCGGCAGGCTCGCCGGCCGGATCGGCCTCTCCCCCATCCCCCTGTACCTCCTCGGCGGCCTGTGCTTCGGCTCCGGCGGCCTGATCCCCCTCGCCGACATCGGCGATTTCGCCCACCTCGCCAGCGAAATCGGCGTGGTGCTGCTGCTTCTGCTGCTCGGCCTGGAGTACTCCGCGGCCGAACTGTTCACCGGCATGCGGCGGTCCTGGACCGCGGGCCTGGTGGACATCGTGCTCAACGCCGCGCCCGGCGCGGCGGTCGCGCTGATCCTGGGCTGGGGCCCGATCGGCGCGTTCGTGATGGCGGGCGTCACGTACATCTCGTCGTCCGGCATCATCGCGAAGGTCCTCGGCGACCTCGGCCGGCTCGGCAACCGCGAGACGCCGGTGGTGCTGTCGATCCTCGTGTTCGAGGACCTCGTGATGGCGCTGTACCTGCCGATCCTCACCGCGATCCTCGGCGGGGTCAGCCTGCTCGGCGGGCTGGAGGCGGTCGGCATCTCGCTGCTGGTGATCACCGTGGTGCTGGTGATCGCGCTCAAGTTCGGCCGGTACGTCTCGGCGCTGGTGGACAGCGACGACCGGGAAGTCTTCCTGCTCAAGATCCTCGGCGCGGCGCTGCTGGTGGCCGGGATCGCGTCGGCGCTGCAGGTGTCCGCCGCGGTGGGCGCGTTCCTGCTCGGCATCGCGGTGTCCGGGTCGACCGCGCACAACGCGACCCGGTTGCTGGAGCCGCTGCGGGACTTGTTCGCGGCGATGTTCTTCGTGGTCTTCGGGCTGAACACCAACCCGGCGTCGATCCCGCCGGTGCTCGGGTGGGCCGCGGTGCTCGCCGTGGTGACGACACTGACGAAGGTGGCCACCGGATGGTGGGCCGCGCGAAGGCAGAAGATCGGCCGGTTGGGCCGGGCCCGTGCCGGTGCGGCTTTGGTCGCGCGGGGCGAATTCTCGATCGTCATCGCCGGGCTGGCGGTGACAGCTGGCGCGGTGGACGGCGAACTGGCCGCGCTCGCTACGGCTTATGTGCTGCTGATGGCGATCCTCGGCCCGACCGCGGCGCGAGTGGTCGAGCCGATCGCGAAAGCCTTGCAGCGCAAGGCCGCCGCGAAGGAAACCGTCACCGCCAGCTGACGTCCGTGAGGGGCCCGTTGAGGGAATCTGATTCCCTCAACGGGCCCCTCACGGCTTTTGGGCAACGGTTCCAGTCCGTGAGGGCCACCTTCACGGACTCTGATTCCCTCAGGGTTCCCCTCACGGCCAGCAGCCGGTCGTGAGGGGAACCCTCACGACTTTCGTCAGCGCAGGTCGAAGCGCGCGGCAGCCGGAACGTGCGCCAGCGGACCCGCCGGAGCGGATTCCGTCCACGGGCGCGCCGGAACCGCGCCGACCAGCGGGACCCGGGCCGAGGTCTTGGCCAGGTCGATGGTCAGCTTCGGCGGATTCGCGGGCGCGGTGACGAAACCGTTGTCCGTACCGCCGATCACCAGTGCCAGCCGGTGTCCGGCCGGGACGACGTGGTCCGTGCTCGCGAGCCGGAACGTCATCGTGTACGCCTTGCCCGGCGTGAGCTTCGCTTCCCGGCTCAGGGACTGGTAGTTCGCCAGGTCCGCCCAGCCGCGGCTGATGATCGTGTAGTCCACGTTCTTCGTGTCCGCGCTGGTCACCTTGTAGCAGGCGCTGTCGCCGTCGGTGCTCGAACCCCAGCACGTGCGGTCCGTGCCGGTCACGATTCCTTCGCCAGGGCCCGAGAAGTTGCGGATCGTCGCCGGGCCGTAGTCCACCAGCGTCGCCGACAGGCGCGCGGTCGAGGTGCTCGGCGTTGCCGTCACGGTGATCGACGAGGTGCCCGAGACCTGCACCGGCGAGGTGAGCGCGGCGGTGCTGTAGAGCACGCGGTTCGCCGAGGTGGCCGACGGATTCGCCGCCCAGTCGTTCTCCCCCACCTGCGGGTTGTCGGTGAACGACGCGGTGCCCCGACTGCCCGCGGTGCCGAGCGTGCCGACGCCAGGCGTAGGGCCGGGCTGCGGACGCAGGACCGTGGCCTTAGTGCCCGGAGCCGGGTAGGTCGCTTCGTTCGCCCACTGGTCCGGCTGGCGCTCGACAGTCGCCATCGGTTCCTTCTCGATGCCGTTGTCGATGCCCATCAGGTAGTGGTCGAACCACCGGTGCAGGGTGTCGACCCACTCGGTGCGCCGGTAGTCGAACGGGTCGACGTGGCCGGTCTGCGCGAGCCAGATCTTGCGCTGCACGCCCTTCGCGGCGAGCGCGTCCCACCATTGGCCGTAGTTGATCGGCATGACGTTCAGGTCGTTCACGCCGTGCGAGACGAACACGCTGGCGCGCACGTTCTTCGCGTTCGCCACGTAGTCGCGCTCCGCCCACAGCGGACCGTAGTCGCCGTTCGCGGTCGCGCCGTCGGCGAGTTTCCGGTTCTGCGCCGAACAATCCTGGCCGCCGTTGCGCCGCTCGACGGTCTGCGCGAGCCCGTCCGGGTTGAAGCCGAACGAGGCGCCGTCCGAGCGGTAGTAGTCGTACCAGGAGCTGATCGCGGAGATCGGCACGATGGTCTTGAGCCCCTCGACGCCGGTCGAGGCGACGCCGTTGGCGATGGTGCCGTCGTAGGACTTGCCGATCATCCCGACGCCGCCGTCGCTCCAGTCCGCCGACATCTTCGTGCCGCCGGTTTTCGCGGTGTAGCCGGTCGCGCGGCCGTTCAGCCAGTCCACGACCTTCTTGGCCGACTGGACGTCCGAGCCGCCGCCGACGTCGACGCACCCGGTCGACCGGTTGGTGCCCGCCAGGTCCACGAGCACCGTCGCGTACCCGCGCGGCACGAAGTAGTTGTCGTAGAACAGCGGGAAACCGACCGGGCGGCCCTGCGCGTCGTAGGTCTTGAACTGGGTTTCGTTGCCGCGCCCCACTGAGGAGTAGTACGGGCTGGCGTCCATGACCACCGGGATCTTCTTGCCCGCCGCGGCCGGTTCCCTCGGCCGCACGATGTCGGCGGCGACCCGGTCCGGGACGCCGTCCCCGTCGCCGTCCCGGCCGATGTCGACCCACACGGTTTCGCGGATCGCCCCGGCGTAGTCGTACACCGGTTCGCTTCCGGTTCTCGCCGGGGCGGCCGTGGCGGCCGCCGGCACCACCGCTCCTGCGGCCAGCACCGCGGCGGCGCACAGCCCTGTCAGCACACGCATTCCCGTCGCCCTCCAGAGTCGTCGTCGGGTGCCGACAACTCAACCGGGGCACCGGTGCCCCGCATCAGGGCCGAAAGTGGGGAACCGGTCAGAGTCCCACGGTGCGGTACAGCGTGCCGACCTCGCCGCGGTTGAGCCTGCGGATGGTGCCCTGGCGCTGATTGCCGAGCTGCACGTCGCCGACCGCGGTGCGCACGAGCTTGCGGACCGGGTGCCCGGTGGCCGCCATCAGCCTGCGCACGATGTGCTTGCGGCCCTCGTGGATCACCAGCTCGATCATGCTCCGGCCGGAATGCATGTCCTTGACCCGGAACTGGTCGACCTTCACGATCCCGTCCGGCAGCTCCCAGCCCGCGCGCAGCTCCTTGCCCAGCCCGCGCGGCACCAGGCCCTCGACCTCGGCGAAGTAGGTCTTGAGCACCCGGTACGACGGGTGCATCAGCCGGTGCCCGAGGTCGCCGTCGTTGGTCAGCAGCAGCAGGCCCTCGGTGTTCTCGTCGAGCCGCCCGACGTGCACGACGCCAGGGGTCTCCTCCCAGCGGCCGCGCAGGTAGTCGCCGACGCACGGGCGGCCCCGGTCGTCCGACATCGTGGAGTGCACGCCCTTGGGCTTGTTGAACGCGAGGTACACGAGGTCGTCGCGGAGGTTGACCCGCGTGCCGTCGACGTGGATCACCGCCTCGTCCGGGTGCACGCGGCGGCCCAGCTCGGTGACGACCTCGCCGTCCACCTCCACCCGGCCGGCCGCGATCAGGTCCTCGGCCGCCCGGCGCGACGCCACGCCTGCCTGCGACAGGACCTTCTGCAGGCGGATGCCGTCGGGGTGTTCGTCAGATGTCATCGATGGTGTCCACTTCGGGTAGCAGCGGAGCGATCGGGGGAAGGTCGTTCAGCGACGACAGCCCCAGTCGCTCCAGGAACAGCTCGGTCGTCACGTACAGCGTGCCCGTGGTCTCCGGGTCGGTGCCCATCTCCTCGATGAGCCCCCGCGCCAGCAGGGTCCGGATCACGCCGTCCACGTTCACCCCGCGCACCGCGGCGACCCGGGCCCGGGTGACCGGCTGCCGGTACGCGATCACGGCGAGGCTCTCCAGCGCGGCCCTGGTCAGCTTCGACCGCTGGCCGTCCAGCAGGAGCTTCTCCACGAACGGGGCGTAGGTGTCCCTAGTGTAGAACCGCCATCCTTCGCCCACGCGCCGCAGGTCGATCCCGCTGGCCCGCTCGGTGAACTTCTGCGCCATCGTGCGCAGCGCGACGGTCACCCTTGCGACCGGCTGCCGCAGCGTTTCGGCGAGGGAATCCTCCGCGATCGGCGAATCCACGACGAGCAGCAGCGCTTCGAGGGCGGCTTCGAGCGCCTCGTCCGACTCGACGCTGGGCAGGCCGCTGTCCACGGCGACCAGTCCTTCGTCGTCGGCTGGCTCGGCTTCCGGCTCGGCATCCGGGATTCCGTCAGCTTCCGGTGCGGCTTCAGCGGTTTCCGGCTCGGCTTCGGGTTCCGGCTCGGCCTCGGCTGGCTCTGCGGCTTCAGGTTCCGGCTCGGCTGGCTCCGCTGCTTCGGGCTCCGGCTCGGCTGGCTCCACCGCTTCGGGTTCCGGCTCGACGGCGTCGACGGGCTCCGCCTCGGGCTCGTTTTCCGGCTGCGGCGCGGTTTCCGGCTCCGTCTCCTCAGACTCCTCGGCCTGGCCGACCGGTGCGCGGTCGTCTTCGGTGCTCACCCGTATTCCTCCTCCTCGGCCGCCGCGCGGTCGTGCTCGGCGGCGGCGGACGCCTCGGCCACGCTGCCGCCGGTCCAGCGGACGTGCAGTTCCGCCAGTGCCTCCAGCTGGTCGAACTGCACCGACGATTCGCGGTACAGCTCCAGCAGCGCGAGGAACCGGGCCACGACCTCCACCGTGTGCTCGCAGTCCGAGGTCAGTTCCTTGAACGTCGCCTGCCCGGCCTCGGCGAGCTTCAGCCGCAGCAGCGCGGCGTGCTCGCGCACGGACACCCGTCCCATGTGGATGTGCGCGATCGACACCTGCGGCGGCGGTTTCGGCCGGAACACCGCGACCGCGATCTCCGCGAACCGCTCCGGCGTGACGCCCAGCATCACCTCCGGCAGCAGCCCGAGATACCGCTCCTCCAGCGCCACCGACCGCGGGTACCGCCGCAGCGCGCCTTCTTCCAGCTCGCCGAACAGCGCGGCCACCTGCTTGTACGCGCGGTACTGCAGCATCCGCGCGAACAGCACGTCGCGGGCTTCCAGCAGGGCCAGGTCGTCCTCGTTCTCGACCTCGGCCGACGGCAGCAGCCGCGCGGCCTTGAGATCGAGCAGGGTCGCCGCGATCACCAGGAATTCGGTGGTCTCGTCGAGGTTCCAGTCCGGGCCGAGCGCGCGGGTGTAGGCGATGAAGTCGTCGGTGACCGTGTGCAGGGCGACCTCGGTGACGTCCAGCTGGTGCTGCGAGATCAGCTGCAGCAGCAGGTCGAACGGGCCCTCGAAGTTCTGCAGCCGCACCTTGAACTTCGAGGCGTTCTCGTCGGCGGCGGCGTATCCCTCGGGGATGGTCCCGCCGTGCACCGTCTCGTGCTCGGCCGGGGCTGCCTCGGGAGCCTCCGGAGCAGCGGTGTCCTCCGGAACTTCCGCGGCCGCGATGCTATCCGAGACTGCCGCTTCCGGCTCCGGCAGCTCGGCCGATGCCGGTTCGTCCATCAGCCCTCGGTTCCGCCGTCCTCGGCGCCGGACCGCAATCGCTGCACCAGCACGGATTCCTCGCCGCGCTGGTCGAAGTCGGCGAGCAGCACGGCGACCGCCTCGCGGACCAGCCGGCCGCGGTCGACGACCAGCTCGTGCTTGGCGCGGAGGTTCAGCCGGGCCTGCTCCATCGCGAGCAGTTCCTCGCCGGACACGTAGACAGTGATCTTCGCGTCGTGCTTGGTGCGCCCGGATCCGCTGCGCGCCGCGTTGCGGGCCAGCTGGTCGGTGTCCGCCGGAGCGCTCGGTGTGCTGCGCGGGACCACCGGTTCCGCCGGAGCGGGCACGGAGGGACGTTCTAGTGCTGGGGTCGCCGGGCTGGAGGTGAGGCGGAAGAGTTCCGACGCTCCGGGCAGGGAAGCGCGCCTGCTCACCGAGCGATCACCTCGCGGGCCAGCGCGCGGTAAGCCGCGGCGCCGGCGGACTTGGGGGCCCAGGTCGTGATGGGCTCGCCCGCGACCGTCGTCTCGGGGAACCGCACGGTGCGGTTGATCACCGTGTCGAACACGGTGTCGCCGAATGCCTCGACCACGCGAGCCATGACCTCCTTCGAGTGCAGGGTTCTCGGGTCGTACATCGTGGCGAGAATCCCCGTGATGTCCAGTTTGGGGTTGAGGCGTTCCTGCACCTTCTCGATCGTGTCGATCAGGAGCGCGACGCCTCGCAGACTGAAGAACTCGCACTCCAGGGGGATGATCACACCGTCCGCGGCGGTCAATGCGTTCACCGTCAACAGGCCGAGCGAGGGCTGGCAGTCGACAAGAACATAGTCGTAGTCGTTCATCACCGGACGAAGGACCCGTAACAACGTGTGCTCGCGCCCTACCTCTGCGACGAGCTGGACCTCCGCCGCGGACAGGTCGATGTTGCTCGGCAGCAGGTCAACGCCGTCGACGCGGGTTTTGCGGAGCACGTCCTCGATCTGGACCGAGCGCTCCATGATGACGTTGTAGACCGTCTGGTCCAGTTCGTGCGGCTGAATGCCGAGCCCGACCGACAGCGCGCCCTGGGGGTCGAAGTCGACCAGCAGCACGCGACGGCCGCATTCGGCGAGCGCGGCCCCGAGGTTGATCGTGGACGTGGTCTTGCCGACGCCGCCCTTCTGGTTGCACATCGCGAGCACCTGCGCCGGGCCGTGCCGCTCCAGCGGCGGCGGCTCGGGGATCTCGCGCAGCGGGCGCCCGGTCGGCCCGATCCCGCTCTCCGCGCGCTCTTTCGCCCGCATCCGGGCGCGTTCGGCGCGGGTCAGCGGCCGTTCCGGCTCGTCGCCCTCGTGGTCCGCCGGGGTGGCGATCCGCGCGTGCTCGAGGTTCGCCGCGGCCGAACCGGAGGTCCCGGCGGACCCGGCTGGCCCGGCTGGCGCTGCCGGGTCCTCCGGCTGGTTCGGGGTCGGTGTCGACATGGCGCGAAAGCTCCTTGTTCGGCGGGGTCTCCGGCAGCCTATGCGGATTTCCGGAGCACCGGCAAAGCGCCGCGCCGGACCGCGCGGGCCGAGTCACCGCAGCGTGGGAAGGCTCTAGGACGCCTTGAGCGTTCAGCCCAGCGCGCGCGGATGCGCGGTGGCGTAGACCTCTCGCAGCGTCGTCACCGTCACGAGCGTGTACACCTGGGTCGTGGTCACCGAGGCGTGGCCGAGCAGTTCCTGCACCACGCGGACGTCCGCGCCGCCCTCCAGCAGGTGGGTCGCGAACGAGTGGCGCAGGGTGTGCGGCGAGACCGCGGCGGTGATCCCGGCTCGCTCGGCGGTGTCCTTGAGGACCTGCCACGCACTCTGCCGGGAAAGCCGGCTGCCGCGGGCGTTGAGGAAGATCGCGGACGTGCCACGTCCGTTCGCGGCGAGCGCCGGGCGGGCGCGGACCAGGTACGCGTCGAGTGCTTCCAGCGCGGGACGGCCGATCGGCACCAGCCGTTGCTTGCCGCCCTTGCCGTCGAGCAGGACGGTGCGCTCGGTGTCGTCCACGTCGTCCACATCGAGCCCGACCGCCTCGGAAATCCGGGCTCCGGTCGAGTACAGCAGCTCCAGCAGCGCGCGGTCGCGCAAGGCGCGTTCGCCGTCCGGCGGCGGAGTGTCGAGCAGCTTGAGAACGTCCCCGACCGGCAACGCCTTGGGCAGTCGTTTCGCCGCGGCCGGCGGACGGACGTCGCGGGCCGGGTCGTGTTCGGTGAGACCGTCGGCGTGCGCGAACTTGTGCAGCCCCCGCACCGCGACGAGCGCTCGCGCGGCCGACGACGCGGCCAGCGGCTGGTGTTCCTCGTCGCCCTCGCGCAGCGCGGCGCCGAACGACGTGACGTGCGCGGGCGTGACCTCGGTCAGCCTCGCGACCCCCGCCGCTTCCAGATGGGCGGCGTAGCGGCGGAGGTCGCGGGAGTAGCTGTCGAGGGTGTTGCGGGCGGTGCCGCGTTCGACGACGAGGTGGTCGAGGTACGTGGCGATCGCGCCCCGCACCTCGACACCCGCTTCATCCACGCCGCCACTCTAGGACGGCACACCGACAGAACCGGGAAATTCAGCCCTCGGCCAGTCGGCGGGCGAACCGCGACGGCCGGTCCTGCCACGGCGCGTCGGCCGGGCGCGTCTCCGCCGCACCGGTCAGCACCGCGTGCGCCGACAGCACTCCCGAGACGGTCGCCCCGTTGACCAGCTCACCCGCCAATGCCATCCGGACCGCCTCGGCGAGCGGGAACTTCCGCACCACCAGGTCGGCCTCCTCCTCGCCGAGCACGTCACGGTCCACTTCGGACAGATCGCGCGCGAGGAAGACGCGCACCACCTCGTCGGTGAACCCGGGCGAGGCCGCGACGTCGACCAGCGTGTCCCAGCTGCCCGCGGCGAGCCCGGCCTCCTCGGCCAGCTCGCGCCGGGCCGCGTCGACCGGGTCCTCCCCCGGGTGGTCGATCAGCCCGGCGGGCAGCTCCCACAGCCTGCGCCCGAGCGGATGCCGGTACTGGTGGACGAGCGTGACGTTGTCCTCGCCGTCCAGCGCGGCGATCACGACCGCGCCGAGGTGCTCGACCACCTCGCGCTTGGCGGTTTCCCCGCCGGGCATCACGACGTCGTCGACCCGGAGGCCGACGACGCGTCCCACGTGGACGACCGTGCTGCCGGCCACGGAGAACTCGTGCGTGCCGGGCGCGCTCACCGAGCCGCCACGGGCGTCTCGGGCAGTTCGACCGGGAGCCGCTCGGCGACCTTGCGGTCCACGACGGCCTTCACGAACGCGCTGAACAGCGGGTGCGGCCGGGTCGGGCGGCTCTTCAGCTCGGGGTGCGCCTGGGTGCCCACGAAGAACGGGTGCACGTCCGCGGGCAGTTCGACGAACTCGACGAGCCGGTCGTCCGGCGAGGTGCCGGAGAACACCAGGCCCGCGTCGCCGATCTGCTTGCGGTAGGCGTTGTTCACCTCGTAGCGGTGCCGGTGGCGCTCGGACACCTCGCTTGCGCCGTACGCCTTGGCCACCTGCGAACCGGCCTTGAGCTTCGCCGGGTACGCGCCGAGCCGCATCGTGCCGCCCATGTCCCGCTCCCCCGCGACGACGTCGCGCTGGTCGGCCATGGTCGAGATCACCGCGTGCTTGGTGTCCTCGTCGAACTCGGCCGAGTTCGCGCCCTCGATGCCCGCCAGGTTCCGGGCACTCTCGATGACCATGCACTGCAGGCCGAGGCACAGCCCGAGCAGCGGCACGCCGTGCGTGCGCGCGTACTGGATCGCGCCGACCTTGCCCTCGATGCCGCGGATGCCGAACCCGCCCGGGATCAGCACACCGTCCACATCGGACAGCACGGACGCCGCGCCGGATTCGGTCTGCGCGTCGTCCGAGGCGACCCAGACGATCTCGACCTTGGCCCGGTGCGCGAACCCGCCCGCGCGCAGCGCCTCGGTGACCGAGAGGTACGCGTCCGGCAGGTCGATGTACTTGCCCACCACCGCGACCCGGACGATCTCGCTCGGGTTGTGCACGCGGTCGAGCAGGTCGCCCCACACCGTCCAGTCGACGTCGCGGAACGGCAGGCCCAGCCGGCGCACCACGTAGGCGTCGAGCGCCTCGCGGTGCAGCACCTTCGGGATGTCGTAGATCGAGCGCGCGTCCGGGCAGGCGATGACCGCCTCCGTGTCCACGTCGCACATCAGGCCGATCTTGCGCTTGAGGTCGTCCGGGATCTCCCGGTCCGCGCGGCACACGAGCGCGTCCGGCTGGATGCCGATGTTGCGCAGCGCGGCGACCGAGTGCTGGGTCGGCTTGGTCTTGAGCTCGCCCGAGGGGGCGAGGTACGGCACCAGCGACACGTGCAGGAAGAAGCACTGGTCGCGGCCGACGTCGTGGCGCACCTGGCGGCACGCCTCGAGGAACGGCAGCGACTCGATGTCGCCGACCGTGCCGCCGACCTCGGTGATCACCACGTCCGGCGCGACGCCGTTCTCGTCCGGCCCGGCCGCGGCGGTGATCCGCGCCTTGATCTCGTCGGTGATGTGCGGGATCACCTGGACGGTGTCGCCGAGGTACTCGCCGCGGCGCTCCTTGGCGATCACCTCCGAGTACACCTGACCGGTGGTGACGTTCGCCTTGCCGTCGAGAGAGCGGTCGAGGAAGCGCTCGTAGTGCCCGATGTCGAGATCGGTCTCGGCGCCGTCGTCGGTGACGAACACCTCGCCGTGCTGGAACGGGTTCATCGTCCCGGGGTCGACATTGAGGTACGGGTCGAGCTTCTGCATCGTCACGCGAAGCCCGCGCGAAGTGAGCAGCTGTCCGAGGCTGGACGCCGTCAGACCCTTACCCAGAGAGGAGGCAACGCCTCCGGTGACAAAGACATACTTGGTAGCCCGCGACTGAAGTCCCACGGGCCGCCAGCATATCCCACTCCCGCCAGGTCGCTCGCCGACGCCTCTTCCCGGCGCGGCGGAATCGGTTCGCCCTCGCCGCGCTAGGCTTCGCGGCGTGCCGAACCTCCGCGATGACCACTGGACCGCCCCGGTCGCGGGCGCCTCTCTGGACGCCGCGGTGCGCGTCCCCGGATCGAAGTCGATCACCAACCGGGCCTACGTGCTCGCCGCGCTCGCGAGCGCGCCCACCCGGGTGCGCCATCCGCTCGATTCGCGCGACACCCGGCTGATGCTCGGCGCGCTCGCCTCGCTGGGCGCGCGGTCGGAAGAGACCATCGACGGCTTCCTCGTGCACCCGCTCGGCACCATCAGCGGCCGCGGCGACGAGACCGAGGTCGTCCTCGGCAACGCGGGCACCGTGGCGCGGTTCACCCCGGCGCTCGCCACGCTCGGCGACGCCTCGGTGCGGTTCGACGGCGACGAGGCGATCCGCCGCCGTCCGATCGACCCGCTGCTGGCCGCGCTGCGCAAGCTCGGCGCGCGGATCGACGACGGCGGACGCGGCGCGCCGCCGTTCACCGTGGAGGGCACCGGCGGGCTGCGCGGCGGCCGGGTGGACCTCGATTCGTCGGCCTCCAGCCAGTTCCTGTCCGCGCTGCTGCTCGCCGGTCCGGCGTTCGAGCAGGGCGTGACGGTGCGGCTGGTCGGCGGCGCCCCGCCGAGCGAACCGCACATCGCGATGACGCTGGACATGCTGCGCCGGTTCGGGGCCACAGTGGACCGTACCGGCACGGAATTCCACGTGGAGCCGGCGAAACTCTCGTGCCCGGAGTACGTCGTGGAGCCGGACCTGTCCACCGCGGCCCCGTTCGTGGCCGCCGCGGTGGTCGGCGGCGGGACGGTCCGCGTGCAGGGCTGGCCGAAGCAGACCACGCAACCGGGCGACTGGCTGCGCGGCCTAGTCGCCGAATTGGGCGCGAAGGCGACCCTGGACGACACCGGCCTGTCCGTCACCGGCGGCGGCGCGTTCCCCGGCATCGACCTCGACCTGCACGAGGTCGGCGAACTGACCCCGGTCATCGCGGCGATGCTGTGCTTCGCCGAGAGCCCGTCGAGCATCACCGGCGTCGCGCACCTGCGCGGCCACGAGACCGACCGGCTCACGGCGCTGGCCACCGAGCTGTCCGGTCTGGGCGCGGGCGTCACGGAGCTCGAAGACGGCCTGGAAATCACCCCGGCTCCGATGCACGGCGGCGTTTTCCACACCTACGAAGACCACCGGCTGGTGATGGCCGCGGCGGTGCTGGGGCTGCGCGTGCCCGGGGTGCTGGTCGAGAACCCGGACACCGTCGGCAAGACGTTCCCGAAGTTCGTCGAGACCTGGACCGACGCCGTCAGCTGAGCATCCGGCGGATTTCGTCGGCGACCACCTCGGGTTCGGTGACGGGCACCAGGTGCCCGGATTTCTCCGCGATCCGATGCCGCCCGTGCGGCGAAACCCGTTGCGCGTGCGCGGCATTCGCCTGCGCGCGCACCGCGGCGTTCATCCCGTCCCCAGTACGCCCGCCGGACACGACCGTCACCGGACAGTCGCCCGGCGCGGGCGGATTCGTCCGCCAGGCAGCCAGCTCGTCGAGGAACGTCCGCGCCTGCTCGGTCTGCGTGCGCAGCACCTGCGGCGTAAAGCCTTCGCGCACCAGATCGCGCCGGACGTCCTCGGGCGCGGCACGCACCATGGGCCGGTACAAGAACTTCAGCAACCCAGTCGCCGCGAGAACCCGGCCAGTGCGGAGAAAAGCCCGCTCGGCACTGCGAAATCGGGGCGAGAACAAGACATCCGCCGCTTCGTCGGTCGGGTCGACCAGGACGAGACCCGCGATTTTCGCCGAGGTCCGGGACGCGGCGAGCCGCACGATCGGTCCCCCGGCGCTGTGCCCGACGAGCACGTACGGCCCCGGCCCGCAATGGCGCAGCAGGTCGACGAGGTCGTCGGCCATCCGGTCCAGCGTCCGCCCGGCCGGATCCGGCGCGCTGCGGCCGAGCCCGGAGCGGTCGTAGACCACCGCCCGCGCGAACTCGCCGACCAGCGGCTGCACGAGCCCCCACGAAGACCGGCTCGCGCCCGCCCCGGCCTCGAACACGACCGTCGGACCGGAGCCGGGACCGGGCAACACCATCGTGTACAGCCGTCGTCCGTCCCTTGTGGACACCCACTCCGGCTCGCCCTGCACGTGCGCCATCAGTGACCCCCTCCGCGCGAAGTTAGGGTCACCTTACTAGAAGGGGTCCAGCAGTGCGGGCGGCATGCCGGGCCGCGCCGGACAGGCACGCTGCCGCTGCGGGACAGGCGCGTTGCCGGGACAGCTGCGTTGCCGTGGCAGGCGCGCTGGCGCAGGCCGTGCGGGGCTGGCGGGCGGCCCGCCTCGAAGCCCGCTGCACCTGGCCGACGGGCGTAACAGCGTCGGCAGCGCGTCCGTCCCAGGTCAGCCCGCCGGACGCTCGTCCTGCTCGTCGTCGCCGAAGAGGTCGCGCAACGTCACCGCGCGGTTGACCCGGACGTGCTCGGCGGCGTACTCGCGCGCCCGCTCCACGTCGCCGGATCCGATGGCGTCCACCAGACGGCGGTGCTCGTCGAGCAGTTCGTCCCAGTGCTCGTTCTGGCTGGTCAGCCACCGCAGCTGGCCTTCGAGCGGATGCAGCATCGTGGTGAGCAGCCGGTTGCCCGAGACGGCGACGATCTCGTCGTGCAGCCTGCTGTTGACCTCGGAGATCCGCGCACCATCACCACTCTGGGTGACCCGCGCGGACTCGGCGAGCAGCCGCTCCAGCCGCCGCATCTCCGGCTTCCCGGCCCGTTCCGCGGCACGGGCGGCGGCGAGGCTTTCCAGCGCCTCCCGGACGTCGAACAGCTCCTCGACATCCACCCGCGCCAGCTGCCGCACCACCACCCGCCGAGGCGAGGGCACGACCACGAACCCCTCGGATTCGAGGCTGCGAATCGCCTCGCGCACCGGCACCCGCGAGACCCCGAGATCCTCGGCCAGTTCGCGCTCGACCAGCCGGTCCCCCGGCCGCAGCCGCCCGGTCAGGATCCGCTCGCGCAGCTCGTCGAGCACCCGGGCGCGCGTCGCCGCGAGCGGCTGCCGATCCTCGGTGGCGCCCACCGGTCCCCCTCTCGCCGACATCGGACATCGGCGAGTTTATCGGGTAGAGGGTTGACTCAGCAGCCACGCGGAGCGATATTTGGAATCCCAAGTTTGGGATACCAAAGCTGCCGGCACGTCGACCGGAGGTCTGCAATGACGCACGCCCCGTCCACCGAAACCAGCGCGACCCGCACCGCCGAACCCGATCCCCGGCTGTGGAACGAGGACCTCGCGCCCGCCAAGGAGCGCCGCTGGAAGGTGTACGACATCTTCGCGCTCTGGATGTCGGACGTGCACAACCTCGGCAACTACACCTTCGCCGCCGGGCTGTTCGTGCTCGGGCTGTCGGCCTGGCAGGTGTTCACCGCGCTGCTGTTCGGGTTCGTGATCATCTTCTTCGGGATGAACCTGATGGGCCGGATCGGGCAGCGCACCGGCGTCCCGTTCCCGGTGGTGGCGCGGATCAGCTTCGGCACGTTCGGCGCGAACCTCCCGGCGCTGATCCGCGCGGTGATCGCGATCTTCTGGTACGGCATCCAGACCTATCTCGCGAGCGTCGCCATCACGCTGCTCGTGCTGGCGATCGACCCCGGCCTGAAACCGTTGACCGAGCACAGTTTCCTCGGCCTGCACGCGCTCGGCTGGATGTGTTTCGTGGCGCTGTGGCTGGTGCAGGCGTTCGTGCTGACCCGAGGCATGGAGGCGGTGCGGAAGTTCCAGGACTGGTGCGGCCCGCTGATCTGGGTCGTGATGATCGCGCTCGCGGTCTGGATCCTCGCCGCGAGCCACTGGCACATCTCGTTCACCAGCAGCCCGCGGCGCCTGTCCGGCGGCGAGCAGGTGCGGCAGTGGTTCGGCGCGGCCGGGCTGATCCTGTCCACCTACGGCACGCTGATGCTCAACTTCTGCGATTTCTCCCGCAACGCCCCGGACCAGAAAACGGTGCGGCGCGGCAACTTCTGGGGCCTCCCGGTGAACTCGACGGCGTTCGCGCTGCTGTCGGTGATCGTCACCGCGGGCAGCCTGCAGGTGTTCGGCGAGGCGATCACCGACCCGGCCGAACTGCTCGCCAAGGTGCACAACACGCCGGTGCTGATCATCGGCGCGCTGACCTTCGCCATCGCCACCATGGGCGTCAACATCGTCGCGAACTTCGTCTCCCCCGCCTACGACCTGGCCAACATCTGGCCGAAGCGGATCTCGTTCACCGTCGGCGGGATGATCAGCGCCGTCGCCGCGCTGTGCGTGCTGCCGTGGAAGCTGTACTCGTCGCCGGTGGTGGTCAACTACTTCCTCGGCGGGCTCGGCGCGTTCCTCGGGCCGCTGTTCGGGATCATGATCGTCGACTACTACCTGATCCGCCGCGGCGAGGTCGACGTCGAGCAGTTGTTCGTCCGCGACGGCAAGTACCCCAAGGTGAATCCGCGCGCGATGGCGACCTTCTTGCCGTGCGCCGTGCTGTCCGCGGTGATCGCGCTGGTGCCGTTCTTCGCCCCGGCCGCGCCGTACTCCTGGTTCCTCGGCACCGCCAGCGCCGGGTTGCTCTACTACGCCGTTTCGTACCGCCAGCGGAGGGCTTGATGCGGATCCTCGTCACCAACTGCAACACCACCGAGGCCATGACGAAGGAGATCGAGACCGGAGCGCGGGCCGCAGCCAGCCCCGGTACCGAAATCGTCGCGCTGACGCCGAAGTGGGGCCCGGAATCGGCCGAGGGCTGGCTGGACAGCTTCCTGTCCGCGGCGGCGGTGCTGGACCTGTTGCGCACCACCGAGGAAACGTTCGACGCCGTCGTCCTCGCCGGTTTCGGCGAGCACGGCCGCGAGGGCGCGCGGGAACTGCTGGACGTGCCGGTGGTCGACATCACCGAGGCCGCGGCGCATCTCGCCGGACTGCTCGGCCGCCGGTACGGAGTGGTGACGACGCTGGACCGCACGTGCGGGCTGATCGAGGACAGCCTGCATTCGGCCGGAGTGGACCGGAACTGCGTCGCGGTCGTCGGCACCGGGCTGAGCGTGCTGGAGCTGCGCGACGAGGAACGGACCGAATCGGCCCTGCTCACCGCGGGATCGCGGGCCCGAGACGCCGGAGCCGAGGTGCTCGTGCTCGGCTGCGCCGGGATGACCGGGTTGGACCGCAAGATGTCGGCGATGCTCGACGTCCCGGTGGTCGACGGCGTCGCCGCCGCCGTCCGGCTCGCGGAATCCCTGGTGGCGCTGGGATTGCGCACCAGCCGGGCCGGGTCCTATGCCCGCCCGCTCGACAAACACCGGACCTGGCCCGGCGAATGACCGCTTGCCGCGCCCTCTCGCCTTCGCGTCCGTGAGGGGAACCCTGAGGGAATCAGAGTCCCTCAGCTTGAGTTTTAACCTTTGGTGTCCGTTTTCTTGGTGTTGCCGGGGTTGTG